>CAZKHX010000003.1:100083-144591 GCA_964552755.1 Microcaldota archaeon
GCGCGGTCCTTTATCACCGCGCCCTTGTCATAGCCGAAAACGGTGAGGTCTATCTTGTAGAGGTGGGGCGAGGTGTTGTGGTCGGTGTGCACCTTCAGCGTCCTGGAAACCGCCTCACGGCCGTCCGCAATGCCGATGCGGGAGCGCGCGGAGCCCGTGTTCGCGGCGGGGAGCAGCGAAAGCGCGGGAGGCACCCTCACCTCCATCTCATACCACATGGGATATTCACTCGTCGAAAATACGGTGACCGTCATCTCCACCGAGCTGGTGGTGTTCGCCTTTACCGATTCAGGGCTGAAATTGACTTCAACTCTCATCCTGCCACCCCGGCAACATATGGAAATCAAAGGATTTAATCTTTGCGCTCCAAAGGGAAGCGATGATTCCCGAGTCAAAGTACATAAAGAAGGAGATAACCATCCGGGAAATGGGCCTGAATGAAGAGGTGAAGCTCACCCGCGGCTCGCTCGTGCGGTGGGTGGCGCTCTCGCTGGGGCTGATTTCCCCTAATGAAAGCAGGAAGCTGCTCATAGACCTTCTGGACGTGCTTTTCGAATTCTTTGCAAAGGGGGAGGAGCCAACTACCAAGGAAATCCTTGAGGCGCTGGAGAAAAAGAAAAAATCGGAAGTGAATGCAAAGGCGGTATATTACCATCTGCAGAAGCTGAAGGACAGGGGATTGCTGCAGAGGGAGAAGGGCAAGTATTTCATCTCGAGGGAGCAGGGGAAGCTTTCAGAGGCGCTGAAGGGAATCTACATGCGGGATGTGGACTCGGCGTTCTCAAATATAGAAAATGCGCTTCGGGCGCTTGAGAAGTAGCCCGCAAGAGGGAAAAAGTGCCGTTTTTTAGTGCAGGTTTTTACCATATGCGCCGAAATAGCGAGCCGCCAAGAAGGTGGAGTAAGCCTCAGGGTTTTGCGCGCCTGCTTTTGCCCTAAGGTAGAACTATGACAAACGCGGGCGGCGCAAGGGAAAAAAGTGCTTAAAAGGTTTGCATGCAAATGAGGGGCATGGAGGAGGAATTTTCCGGCTTCTACAAGCTTACGGTTAAGGAGAGGCTGGGGAAGCTGAAGAAGGCCGGCTTCATAGGGGACGAGGATGAGGGGCTCCTTCTTGACACCGGCGCATTGAAGCTCGAGATTGCGGACCGAATGGCGGAGAACGTAATCGGCGCGTTCCATTTCCCGTTCGCGGTTGCGCCCAACTTCAGAATCAATGGGAAGGACTACCTGGTGCCGATGGTGATTGAGGAGCCTTCGGTGGTTGCCGCGGCTTCAAAGGGCGCGAAGCTCGCAAGGGAAAGCGGCGGGTTCAGGTGCAGCGCGGACGAGCCAATCATGATGGGGCAGGTCCAGCTAGTAGGCGTGGATGCCGATGCGGAGAAGAAAGTGAAGGCGGCGCAGAAGGAGATTGCGGAGGCCGCGCGGGAATTTTCAAGTGGGATGGAGAAGTTCGGCGGGGGATTCCGCGCGATGAACGTGCGCACGCTGGAGACCCCGAGGGGCACGATGCTGCTCGTAGAATTCGACGTGGACGTGCGGGACGCGATGGGCGCGAATACCATAAACACCGTACTGGAGGGCGTCGCGCCGCTGATTGCGGAGAAGAGCGGCGGGAAGCCGCGGCTCAGGATACTCAGCAACCTTGCGACGAAGAGGAAGGCAAGGGCGAAATGCATATGGAAGAAGGACAAGCTCGGGGAAGAGATTATCGAGGGCGTGCTGGACGGTTACGAGCTTGCGGCAAACGACATCTTCAGGTGCGCGACGCACAACAAGGGGATAATGAACGGCGTGGATGCGGTTGCAGTTGCAACAGGCAATGACTGGAGGGCGGTCGAGGCGGGGGCGCATTCGTTTGCCGCGATGGGCGGCTATCACCCGCTCACGAAATACTCCACTGATGCTTCCGGTAACCTTGTGGGCGAGATTGAATTGCCGCTTGCGGTGGGCACTGTGGGCGGCGCAATCAACATCAACCCGCTTGCGCAGGTGGGGCAGAAAATACTTGGCGCGAAAAGCGCGCAGGAGCTCTCCATGGTGATGGCCTCCGTGGGGCTGGCGCAGAACTTTGCCGCGCTGCGCGCTCTGGGCACGGAAGGAATACAGAAAGGCCACATGAAGCTCCATGCAAGGAACCTTGCGGCAATCGCCGGGGCGGAGACCCCTGAAGAAATTGACGCGGTTGCAGGGAAAATGGGTGAGGTGGGGGAGTACACCGCTGACAGTGCAAAAAGGATACTAAAGGAAATTCGGGGTGAATAGATGATACACAGGGATTATGTTTATCCGGCTGCATTAGGAATTCTTTCAATTGCGATGTTCCTGCTGTTTTACGCGGGAATCTCGGAGGAAGGCTACGGGAACCTTCTCTCCATGTCAGGCTTCCCTCTTGAGGAGGGCACGGTATTCGCCATCGCGGCGCTATCGGCCCTCCTCTCCCCCCCTCTTATGTACCTCTCCCTGAGGAGATTCAAGCTCGGGGAGTGGGAGAGCTTTTTCGGGGGCGTGATGCTGCTGGCGGTCCCTGCGCTTGCGGCAAATGCGGGGATGGTGGTGGACCTGCCGCTGCTGCTTGCAGTATTCTTCTTCACGCTCGGGCTGTTTGCCGCGAGCTTCTCCTTCATTGCCGCGGCTTTCCCGTTCATAGTGGCCACTTATTTCGCGCCGCTTTCGGCTGCAGGGGTAATCGGGCTTGCGGCATGGGGCTACCTTGGGAAAAGGAAGGCCGGTGCGCTTGTGGTGCTCGTGGGAATCGTGGGCGCGTTCTTCTCGCATGCGCCAATCGGGCCGAACCTCTACCTCGGAGAATACTCATTGCTGGTGCCGTTTGCGCTCGCCCTGCTGGTGGAGGGCTTCAGGGGCAAGAGGTGGGACGAGTCCGCGCTCGGGACTGCGGCAATATTGTGCATACCGTTCTCGCCCGCGGCTGCGGCGCCCCTGCTTGCGATGGCCGGCGCGATGGGCCTTGCGGAGCTGGGCAAGGAGAAGGACAGGCCGCTGCTGCTTGAATTCCTTGTGGTGCTGTGCGTTGCGGTATTCTATTCGGAGATGGATCCGGTGAAGACCGGGATAGTGGGGCTTTTCGCATTCGTAGCGCTGTACATGCTCGCCGCGCTTTACAAGGTGAAGATGAGGGCGCTCGTCTATCCTGCGGCGATGCTGCTGGCGGCAGTTGCCCTGCTCACATGCTTCGGGAGCCTCAGCGCGCAGCTGTACCAGGGAGAATCCCTGGCAGTGCCTTCCGCGGAGACAATAGAATTATTCAGGTGGGCAGGGGAAAACGGCGGGGCTTCGGTGCTTGCGTACCCCAGCGCATACAGATTCTATACCGGGATGGATGCGGACGTGGTTGACCCGCTAGGGCCGATGCCTTCGGGCAAGCTGGCGATTTCCTACGACTCGCTGGATGCGCAGCTTTCGCAGGGGACAAACGTGTTCTGGCACGCGGGCACCACTGTTGACAGCAGGGGCGCGGAAGTTCAGGTATTCATCAACAGGGCATATGCGCTGGTTGCATACGTGGATGAGGGCGGCATCCGGAACATAGACGGCGAGCTCATTGACGGGGGGAGCGGCAGGAGGTACAAGGCGGTGCCGTTCACGAAGCTGGAGCTGCTGGACAGCGGGCTCGCATATTCCAGCGAAAAGAACAGGCTGGTAAACATAGACGGGATAGGGGGGAGCGCGCTTGCGTCTTCGATTAAGGCCGCAAAGCTTTACTCGGTTGAAGGCGGTTTCGTGGTGGGCAGATGATGAGCCTGGCTGCCATTTTCCTTGCATCGCTTGCAGTGTGCTGGGCGATGCTGTTTTTCCTGATTCCCAGGCTGAAGAGGGAAGGAGTCGTGGGGAAGGACGTGAACAAGGAGGGGCGGCCGGCAGTCGCGGAGATGGGCGGAATAGCGGTTGTCGCAGGGCTTTCCGCAGGGGTGCTGCTTGCGATAATACTGCACACCTTCAACGGGCTGGCATTCAACATTACATACATACTTGCAGCGCTTGCGACCACGCTTGCGCTCACCGTGATGGGGCTGGTTGACGACCTGATACGCATACCGCAGGCGCTGAAGGCGTTCCTGCCTCTCCTTGCCGCGGTGCCGCTGGTCGCGGTGAAGGCAGCGGGGAGCACGAGCATGGCCATCCCGTTTATCGGCACGGTGGAGTTCGGCGTGCTTTACATGGTGCTCATCATCCCAGTGGGAGTGGCGGTTGCGTCCAACCTTACCAATATGCTCGCCGGGTTCAACGGGCTGGAAGCGGGCATGGGTTCGGTGATAATGCTGTTTATGGCCGCGCTCGCATTCATTTACGGGAGCACGGAAATGCTCGTGCTGTACGTGCCCCTGCTGGGCGCGCTGCTTGCATTCCTGTGGTTCAACTGGTACCCTGCAAAGGTGTTCCCCGGGGACGTTGCCACGCTTACAATAGGTGCGGTGCTTGCTTCGGGTGTGATAATCGGCAACATGGAAAGCGCTGGCGCGCTGATGCTGCTTCTGTTCGTGGCGGACTTCTTCATAAAGCTGTGCAACCGGTTCCCGAGCAGCAACTGGTGGGGGGAGCTCAGGAATGGGAAGCTCTACCCTGTTGCAGGGAAGGTGAGGGGGCTTGCGCAGCTCGTGATGAAGCTTGCGGGCGGCATAAGCGAGCAGCGGCTCGTGCTCGTGCTCATTGCGGCGCAGTTCCTGGTTTCGCTCAGCGTTTTCCTGGTGTTCGCGCACCTATAGTGGTGACTTGCCGCTGCTGAAGAGGCCTTTCATCTTTTCATATTCGTTCAGGGAGCCGATGTCCAGCCATTTCGCATCGGAAGAATAAGCATTGATTTTCTTCCCCTCCCTGAGCATCCTCGGGAATACGTTCTTTGCGAAATCGTCCTTCGGCTTTATGCAATCGAACGCTTCGGGCTCGAGGATGTAGATGCCGGTATTCACCATGTACCTGTGCTCGGGCTTTTCCCTGAAGCCCTTGACCGTGCCGGCCCTGCCGGTTTCTACGACGCCGTAAGGGACCTTGAAGGAATAGGAAGCAAGGGCCATCGTGGCGGTTGCCTTGGATTTTTCGTGTGATTTTTGCATTTCCTTCAGGTTGATGTTGGTGAGGTGGTCGCCCATCGTGACAAGGAAATGCCCGGATTGCCTGCCCTTTTCCGGGAGCAGGGCGCCGGCGGTGTTCTGGGGGGATTCTTCCACGAGGTAGGTTATCCCCATCCCGATTGATGATCCGTCCCCGAAATGGCCCATGATTTTTTCCTTCAGGTAGCCGACCGAGAGCACAGCCTCATCGATGCCGTTCTCCTTGAGGTGGGCAAGCACATAGTGCAGTATCGGCTTGTCGCCAAGGGGCAGCATGGGCTTTGGGAGCTTGTAGGTGTAAGGCCTGAGCCTTGTCCCTTCACCCCCGCAAAGTACGTAAGCTTTCATTTACATCACCAGCAGATACCCCCCCAATGCGCCGACTGCGGCGCATATGAGGTTCGTAGTCCCTTTCGTCCCCAGCCCCTTCTCTTCGAACACCCCGAAAAGGGTGTCCACCAGACCTCCCGCAAACCCTATGAGGGCCACAAGAAGCGCGGTTGTTGGGGTAAGGTCAAAGAGGAAAATGGAGATGATGCCTATTATCGCGGCGCCCATCAGGGAGACCATGAACCCGAGGGAGCTGACCGCCCCGCTCGTGCCGGGCTTCACGCGCTTGAAGCCCGCGAGGGAAACCGGCTCACCCCCGAGCACGCCGAGCTCCGAGCCGAACTTGTCCGCGGTTATTGCCGCAATTGAGCAGATGTAGGGCATTGGGCCGGCAACGGGCGTTGCAAGCGCCGCTAGAGCAGGTATCAGGCCATTGGAAAGCACGTTCTCCCAGCTGCGGTCGTGCTCGTATATGCCCATCTCCTTCTTCTCATAGTAGCCATATTTGGTGACCACCACGGAAATGAAGAGGAAAACAAGCATGAGCAGGAGGTAGGGGAATCCTCCGGACAGGTAAACAACCGCCCCGAAAATGAGGGCAAGGGTTATGCCCGCCCTGTCAAGCATCGCTACCATCAGTCCACCTTTGCCGTTGCCCCCTCCAGCGAGAATTCCTTCTCCAGGAAACCCCCTATTATGCCGGCGGAGGTGGCGGTATGGTTTGAGATGCGAGAAGTTTTAAAGCTTGTTTTGCCCGCGAGTGCGGCATAGATGAGGAGCTGGTCTGCAAGGTGCACGTCAACGTCCACGTCGCCTTCGGCTTCCAGCGCCTGCACGCATTCCTTTGCGACCTCTTCCGCGCGCACGCCTTTCTTGCCGAGCAGTGCGGAGCCAACGAAGCCCCTCCAGAGGAGCACCGCATTCCCGGGGTCGAGCGCCTTCTCCTCCCTTATGCGCACGTTTTCTATCCCAGAGTCTATGAAGATTTTCTTTTCGCGGAGCCCGATTGAAAGGGGCAGGTTTGCAACCGAAATCATCCCTTTTATGATGGATTCGCGGGGCCAGATGCCAACGGGCGAAAGGGCGGAGGGGGAAACCGCCAGCCCTATTTCGCCCCCGCCGCGCGGGTAGTAGCCGGCGCGAAGCAGCGTTGCGGAGATTTTCGCGCCGAAAAGGCGGAGCGCGGGCAGGAATACCCGCTCGAAATAGTCCCAGGTGGGCGCCTTTGGGTTGTGGGTGCCTCCGGTTATGCGCACCGTGCTGGGCTTCTTCGCACGGAGCAGCAATGGGAGCACGGTCTGCGCAACCAGCGTGGTGGAGCCCGCAGTGCCTATGTTGAATTCGTATTTCCCGCCTATTATCCCCTTGGGCCTGTAAACCAGCTCGCGGGAGCCCTCCTCCGCGCCTTCAAGGGTGCCGCGGGCGATTGAGCGCACGGCCTTTGCGGCCATGAGGTGCTGGGGCTTGAGCCCGGGAGGGTCGCGGTTGGCGCGTATATTGAAGATGCGCACCGGGGTGCCAGTGAGCGCGGAAAGGGAAAGGGAAGTGCGGACAACCTGCCCGCCGCCTTCTCCGAAAGAGCCGTCAACTTCGTGCATATCCATTCCTCGCGCTGTGGAGAATAAAGAATTAGGCCAGCGCCATCGGCGCTGGCTGGCAAGGCGACCAGTTTCCTCCCCAAAATCCGCAACCTACTCTATAACTATAACACATATTTAATAGTTTGGATATGGGTGGGAGAATAAGTTCTATTCTGAAAATTGGGAAAAAACTTATAAATTTAGTCGCAGAAGTGTGGATGGGTGTTATTTATGGGATTCTTCGATTTTCTTGGGGGAGGCAGCTCTGAAGATGCGGGAGGCGTTGAAACGGCAAAGAACCCGCTTACGGTCGCGACCAAGTTCACGCCATTGAGGATGCGCTCGCACAAGGACGAGTATGTGACTCTTGAGATTGCGGTTAAGAACAACCTCGCGCAGAAGCAGCTTGTCTCAATCGATGCGCTGCTGCCGAAGGGTGCGAAGCTGGGCTTCGACCGACTTGGGATACACAAGTTCAAGGAGGAGCGGCTAGGCGTGGTTGCGCCCGGGGAAACGAAGAGGTTCAGCCTGCAGCTGTACGGGAACACGAATACCAAGCCGGACAGCTATGAGATAGAGATACTCGGGTATTCCCATTACCTTGACTACAAGAAGGTGCTCAACCACGTGAAGAAGGTCGTGTGCCTCAGGGTTGTCTGATTATCCCGAGCAGCTTTTCCACGTATCCGGGCGAGGAGAACGGCTCGCCGTGGCCCGGGAAGAATTTTTCTATCTCCAGCGCAGCCAGCTTTTCATAGGAATCGGCAAGGGCTGCGGGGTCGCTCGTGGGGAGCGAAACGGAAGGGAAGAACCCGTCCGGGAATACCGTGTCGCCGCAGAACAGGTACCTTTTTTCAGGCATGTAGAGGCAGATTGAGCCTGCGGAATGGCCGGGGGTTTCAATGACGCGGAGTGAGAAGCCGTCCCCTTCAATCCCATCACCCTCCCTGTAAACGCGCTCCACCCTTTTCTCAACATGGGGGAGGCCGAGGTGGGTGCAGAGCGTTGAAGGGCTGCCCCTGCCCACTGCATCCGCGGTGAAACCGTTTGCGCCTATGGGGCAGTTGTGCCTGAGTATGCCCACTATGTGGTCGCAGTGCTCGTGCGTGAGCACTATCAGGGAAGGGGAAGGGTAGGTTACGCCCTCTGGGGCGTCTATTGCGATTGTGCCGGCCATGTAGCCGGTTGCGGCGCCCCTCGCGGGGTCTTTTGAAACGCCGCGGAAAGCCGCCACCATTCACTCAAGCCTCTTCCTTGCCTCTTCAACAAGGTTCGCGAGCTGCTGCCCCTTTTCCGTGAGCTTCACCATCTTCTTCTTCCCGGCGGGCTCGATGATTACGATGCCTTTCTCCGCAAGGGAGGCGGCAAAGTGCGTTACGAAAACATAGGTGGTGCCGGTTTCCTTCGCAAGCTCGGAAAGGTAGGCGGGCCTGCCCTTGAGCATGAGCACGATGCGGGACTGCTTGTCCTTCAGGATAATCATTCCCATCCCTCAATAGAATATTCAGCGCCTGCGCTTTCCAGCCTTCTTGCTATTCCGGGGGCGTGGGCCGCGCCCACCACTGCGACGGTTTTTGCCGGCCCCCTTGCGAGGAGCGCGGCTGCCATGTGCCCGTCCCTTCTTGCGACGAACGTCCCGTACGTCCTTGGGAGATTTTTTTCCATTTCCGCGAGGAGCTTTTCGAGGTTCTCCCTCTTCATCAGCATGTCCACGCCCATCTTCCCCATCCCGCTGGGGCGAGAGGGCGACAACAATATCTTCATCCACTCCCTGAGCGGTATCCTTTCTATTTCCCTTGCGATTGACCCTATGGGGCGGTCCAGCAAAAGCACGGGCGTCCTTGTCTTTGACGCTGCCAGGACTGCCTCCTTCATTTCGCTGCCCGGGGTGATGCCCCACATCTTCCCTATCCCCTGCTGGAGCAGGAACAGGAGCGCTGATTTCGGCCTGCCAAGCAGCTCCCTCAGGTGCGGAGAGCGGCGCGCGAACAGCGCTTCCAGCCTCTGTGCGCACAGCTCCACCCCTACGTAGTCCGGCTGCTCGCGCCATATTACGCTGCGCACCAGCGCTATGCTCTTTTTGTGTATGTGCGCTATCGGCACCAGTATTATTCGTGGCTTGATTTCTTCCATTCCCGCTCCCATTTGGAATTTGCATTGAACCGTTTATAAACCGGGCATTGGCCTGCGCTTCAGGAATGTGCGGCTTCGCAGGGAAGGTTTTTTGCGCCCCGGCAATTGCCATTTTGTGTGCATGAGGTGCGAGGGGGAAGGATGGGGGCATCGGGGGATGGGGGGCGGGCGGAATGTCATCGGGCCCTGCCTCTTCCGCGTACCGTGCTGGCTCCGGGCCGGCCGGCGGTTGGCGGGCGGCCGCTTCCGCGTATGCATGCGATGCCGGGATGCATGGGCAGTTTGCAGTGCGCGGGGCCGGGGGGCCGTCTTCCTGCAGATGCATTTCCCCCTTGCCATTTCCATTGCCCTGTTTCCCGAGCGGAAGGTGGGCCGGGAGGAAAAGCGCGGAAAGCGCGAGCGGCCCGGAGAAGGAAAGCTGGGAAAGGGAGTATCCCTTCCATGCGCGCCGGGTTATGTGCTCGGGCATGAGGTAGGGCGCATTCTGCCGGCGCGCCTCATGCTGCTTTGGCCGCACCTCCCGCATAACATCGCGGGCGTTCCAGAGCATCCAGCTGAGCTGGGAAAGGTTGATGAAGGAGGCGGAAACGTAATTGCCCACACGGGAGTACAAGCCGACCACGTTTATCATGTTGGGGTTCCTGCACTGGAGCGTAACGTATTGCTCCGGCGAGACGTTCACGTGGCTCATGAGGGTGCGGCCGCTCCTTGCGGCATCGAACCTCTGGCGTGCCTCGTCGCGCTCGGGGCCCTCTATGCGCTCGTCAAACCTTCTCCCGAGTATTTCATTGCGGAAAAGCACCCGGTCTGAGTGCCCGGGGTGGGAGCGCAGGTATGCCTGTGCATTGAGGTCGTAGTCCTCGGAAGCGAATACCACCCTGCCCCTGCTGTCGGCAAGGGTCACGAGAATGGGGATTTCTGAGGTGCGCAGGCCAAGCGCGACAAGCTCGGTGACGTCGAACCTTTCCCTGAAGTCGACTTCGCGGCCGCTGTCAAGAAAGGTTGCGCTCAGCTCTATGAAGGTGCGACCGCCCTCGCGCACAGTGCTCCTCCCCTCGGAAAGGATGCCGAATGCGGAATTCGCGCGGGAGGATGTGCGGGTTGCGCTTGATTCGGCGAGAACGCGCAGGCCCCGGAAGCCCGTGCCGCGGGGGCCGTCGAGGACCATCCTCACTGGAGAATCAGACTTGGTCGGTGTGACGTCCCTGCTGACAACTTGGGGGCTGTTCCGGGGATCGTCGCGCCGCGGTGGCATGTTTACACCAATTAGAGTGGGCTCGAGGGGATTCGAACCCCCGACACCCGGATTAAGAGTCCGGTGCTCTGACCAAGCTGAGCTACGAGCCCGTATAAAACCACGAAAAACGGTGAAGGTAATAACAGCACCAAAGAAATAAAAAGCTATTTCGGCTTCTCAATTCTCCAGCGCGGGCCCTTCTCCGTGTCCTCCACCACCACCCCCATTACGCTGAGCTTGTCGCGTATCGCGTCCGACATCTCGAAGTCCTTCTTCATGCGGGCCATTTCCCGCAATTCAAGCATGGCGTCCAGCAGCTTCTTTGAAAGGTCTGGCATTTCAACTTCATCCTCCTTCAGCCCAAGTACCTGAAGCATCTTCCCGAACTCTTCTTTTAATTGTTTCAGGTGCCCGGAATCGGGGCTGCCGGATTCGAGATGGGGGAAAACGAGCTTCGCAAGCTCGAACAGGTGCGCGAGCGCCATGGGCGTGTCGAAATCGTCGTCCATTGCGGAATAGAATTCCGCTGTTTCCCTTGCGCAGGCTGCGCGGAAATCATCATCCTTCTTTCCGGGGGCGCCCTCTTCCAGCGCCTCATCGACCTTGCGCACGAGGTTGAAGATGCGCTTCGCGGCTTCGCCTGCGGAATCAATCGATTCGTAGCTGAAGTCCACCGGGCTGCGGTAGTGGCTCTGCAGGAAGAACATGCGCACTGCGCATGCCGGCTTCTGCTCGAGGAGGTCCTTCAGCACGATGAAGTTGCCGAGGGACTTGCTCATCTTCTCCCCGTCAACTGTGAGGAAGCCAGTGTGGAGCCAGTACTTTACAAAGGGAATGCGGAGCGCGGACTCCGCCTGCGCGCACTCGTTCTCGTGGTGGGGGAACACGAGGTCGCGGCCGCCCCCGTGGATATCTATTGTGCGCCCGCCGGAGTATTTCATGCCCATTGCGGAGCACTCGATGTGCCAGCCGGGCCTGCCCCTGCCCCAGGGCGAATCGAATGTGAGCTGGCCTTCCGCCTTTTTCCAGAGTGCAAAGTCCGCGGCGTCCTCCTTTGTCTCTTCCACTTCCACGCGGGCGCCGCGGTTCATTTCCTCAACCTTCTGGCCGGAGAGCCTGCCATACCCCTCGAATTTGGAAACGTCGAAATAGACGCCAGAGGGGGTTTCGTAGGCATAGCCGTTTTCCAGTATTTTCTTTACCATCCCTATTATGTCGGGAATGTGCCCGGTTACTTTTGGGTAAACATCCGCATCGAGTATGTTCAGCTGGCGGAAGAGCTCCATCGCCTCAGCGTTGAATTTTTCGGTGAGCTCCTGCGCGGGGATGCCGGATTCCTCGGAGCGCTTAAGCACCTTGTCCTCCACGTCCGTAATGTTCTGGATGTGGAAAACCTCGTAGCCCTTGTGCTCCAGGTAGCGCTTCATCACGTCATACACGACATAGGCGCGGGCATGGCCCACGTGCGCGTGGTCATAGGGAGTGAGCCCGCAGATGTACATCACTACCTTGTTGTCCTCCATGGGAACGAATTCCTCCTTCTTCCTTGTGAGGGTGTTCTGCACCAGCATCAATTGCACCTGCAAAGGGATTGCGGGGTGGGTGTTAAATTGCTTTTGCCGGCAGGGAGAAAGGTTTTAAAAAACTCCTCCCCGTATCAACCTCGGTGATTTTCAATGGCTGAGGCAAAGAAAGGAGCGAAGAAGGCTGCGGCAACGGCAACTGCGCCAAAGGCAGAGATGTCCAAAGGAGCCGCTCCTGCGGCGAAGTCAAGCGGGAACAAGGATTCCAACCTGCTGGCGGCGCTTTCATACCTGGTCAACCTGGTGTTGCTGCCCTGGTCGTTCGCGATATATTTCCTGAAGAAGGAAGACGCGTTCGTAAGGTTCCACGCATTCCAGGCAGGTGTGCTGTGGGTTGCTGCGCTTGTCGTTGCAGTCGTGCTCATGATAATTGCGATGGTTGTGGGGATCGTCCTGCCTCCGCTCGCATGCGTAATCGGGCTCCTCCAGATGGTGGTTTCGCTCGTGTTCCTCGCGGCGCTGCTCTACGGGGCGTTCAAGGCGTTCGAAGGGGCAAGGTACGAGCTCCCGTACATTGGGGAATTCACGAACAAGTACATGTGAATTCCTCTTTTTTCCCTTTTTCTTTCTATTTAAATCGTATTCTTCCTGCCCCTACATAAAATCAGAAAGGCCGGTCTGCTGCACGTTTTCATCCTCGAAGACGCTTTTTATCTCCGCTTCAACCAGCTTGAGCCTCTGCTTGAGGTAGTCCGGGAGGCCGTATTCCTCGGCCATGCGCTGGGAGACCTTGAGGTACTTCTCTATGCCGCCCTTGTTTATGGTGAGGATGAGCTTGCCCCCGCACTTGGTGCACTTGCCCACGAGGGGCGGACGGCGGTAGATGAGGTTGCAGTCCACGCACCTGAAGCTCTGCCTTGAGAAGGAGCGGAGGTTGCCGTAGAGGTCGGGGATGAAGTGGGAGAGTATCAGCCGCTCGGCGGAGTCGCGGAGGTCCACCGGCCGCAGTATTGCGTGGAGGGCGAACTCCGCATCGATTTTCTCGGGGATGGAGCCAAGCTCCACATAGCGCGTAACCATCGGGCCTTCGTTTATCTCCGCGGTGTCGAACATGTAGTTGAGGTCGCCGTATTCTTCCGGGCGGCCGAGGATGTTCTTTACCCTGCGGATGGAAACGTCGCCCGGGAAGGCATTGCGCTCGCACGCCTCGTAGAATTCCAGCGGGTAGCTTTGGACCACTTCCATGCAGTGCACTTCGTCATCCACTTCCGCGGGGTCTATCCTGGGCGTGAGGAGGATGGGCGCGTCCATCGTGCCCCCCCGCTTCTCCGCAAGGTATGAGCGGGAAAAGTTGAGCAGCGCGTCCATGAGGAGCATCAGCCCGTCCTCGTCCCCGTCGCAGTTGCGCCTCTTTGCGGTGTGGAAATAGGGGTGCGCATATCCCACATTGGCATCCGAGCACCCGATTATGCGCGCAAGCACGCAGGTGGATGTGTGCGGGGAGAGGCCGGCAACGAGATGGCCCATGAGGTCGCCGTCCTTCTCGACATTGTAGAACGGCGGTAGGCCGTAGAAGTTCACGAGCAGGTCATCTATGAAGCGCGCCACCCTTGCAAGGTAGGAAAGGCCGTGCCGAGAGACAATCACGTCCTGCACCTGCAGCGGGAGGAGCTGCTCGCCGCTTGTAATCGGCTCGCCATTCACGTCATTTTCATAGCCCAGCTTCCTTATCCCCTCCGCGGTCTGGCCTATTTCCGAGGGGCGGAAATGGGTTATTGGGGCGTCTGTGGAATCCAGCCTGCTCGTGCCGTCCTTGAAGACGAAAATGCCGTGCTTTGAGCGGTAGAAGCCCTTCTCGATGCGCTCGGGCATCTTAGTTTCGTTGAACAGGCCCTTCACGCCTTTGAGCTCCTGCGGCATGAAGCCGGTGTCTGCGCGGGCGCGGTCCAGCAGCTCCACCATGTCTATCGGGCGGTACTCGTGCAAAACCGTCGGCACATCGCAATGCACATCCTCCTTTGTCACTGCCTTGCATTTCCTGCATACCCTTTCCGGCACCGCGGGGGAATCGCACCAGTTGCATTTCGGGTATGCGGTAAGCCTGCCGCACGCGGAGCACCTGAAACGGGAGATGTCAACGTTAACGCTGCGCTCCTTTTTCCTCTCCTTCAGCATCTTGTACAGCTTGAGTATGCTCCTGTTCTTTGAGGAGCCCGTGGGGAAAAGCACGCTGGGCTCCCCGGCCATTGCGCGCTCCCTTGACTTCTCCGGCCTGCCCATCCTCGCGCCTATATATGTGGGGTTCTTTGCGCGGACCGTTATCCCCGAGAGGGCGCACACATTTTCAAGCGGGGTTTTTCCGTCATCTATCTTGAATGCGGAGAAGTCGGTCTCCCTTCCCAGCACCAGGCCGAGGGAGGCGAGCAGCACATAGCCGGAATCTCCGGACATTGCCAGCATTCCCCCTTCCTTCCTGTGCTCCACAAGCAGGCATTCGAGGATTGCCTTTGCGGCCCCATCCGGCAGGGAGAACTTAATGGGCTTGTCGTCTTCCCATTCAATTTTCCCGGATTTGAGCGCGGCGGCGAGCGCCTCCAGCTGCCCGTTTGAAAGGTCATGCCATGGGAAAGTATAATCCGGGTGGAGGGAAACGCCGTTTTCCCTTGAGAACGCGAACGCTTCGGGCGCGGAAGCGATTTTTTCGGGCGCGATGTCCTTCTGCTCGAGCTCGGCCTTCCACCATTCCATGCACGCGCCGCTCTGGAGCAGGGGATGGTTGGACTTGAGGAAGTCGCCGTAGGTGATGAGCATGTCGCCGAGGAAAAGGATTTGCTCCACTTCGGGGCGGAGCTCTGCGGCGTCCTCCGAAGTCTGCACTTTCTGCACGGAGCCGTCCTTCAGCTTCACCACAGGGGGCTCGATTGAGTCGCAGACCGTCACAACGCAGCCCTTGCCCGGCCGCTCCACTTTCATGTGGGTGCCGTTCGCCGGGAAGCAGTCGAGGAGCACCATGGTTGCAGGGTGGATGTTGCGCGCCATGAGCCCGTTCGTGCGCGAGCGGCCGTATCGCAGGCGGAAGCCGCCCTTTGCGTGCGGGTAGCTGAATACGGGGCGGCCGGCAACGAGCCCCTCGAGATAGGTGTAATCGGGCTTGATTTCCACCTTGTCCTCCTTTTTCTTCACCTTGATTACCTTCTGGAGCCAGTCCCAGTCCAGGCCAACGCGCTTTGCGTACTTGAGCACCTTTGGGGCCTTCTGCGCAATCCCTTCGCAGATGACGAGCGCGATGCCGCCGCGCACGCGGTTGGACTTTATGCGGTCGAGGTCGCGGTAGATGGATACTTCGATCTCTTCGGTCGGGTCGCCCTCTATGCACACAGGGCAGCTGCGCACTATGTGCGCAACGTGCTCGTCCGGGGGCTTGTATTGCAGGTGCACGCAGCGGTCCTCATACACGTTCACCTCTTCCACGTAGCGCGCGATTTCGGTTTCGGTGGGGCGGTAGTTGCCGATGCCGGCTTTCCTGCGCGCCACGTCCGCAAGGACTACTGAGAGCGCGGCTGCGGTGCCGCCCGAGCTGCGGATGGGGCCGGCGAAATAGACTGAAACGTAATCGGTGCCGTCCGGGTTCTCGCTTATCTCCACCTTTGAGATGCCCTCGGTGGGGGCGACGAGCACCCCTTCGGTGAGCACCGCGACCGAGGTGCGGACCGCCTGCTCAATGAGCTTCTGCTTATCCGCCTTGATTATCTCGCCCGAGGCGATGAGCTCTGCAATCCTGAACGCGGAATCCGTGCGGGAGAGCCCCTCCCCTTCCAGCTTCCGGATCACTTCCGATATTCCTGGTGGGCCGACCAGCCCTTCCACGCGCGTAGCAACGTCCTTTGTAATAGGTATCTCCACCTTCTGCGCGGGGTCGAGGCCCTTCTTGCGCGCCTGCGAGGCCACTGCATATGCACGGTCCAGCTCTTTCCTGAGGCTGTCGAAGTAGTCCGCCATGCATTCACCTCGTGAAGTCCAGCGTGCGCAGCTGGCCCGTCTTGAATTCAAACGTAGGCACTTTCCCCGGAGTCGGGATGTGGCCCTGCTTCTTCTGGAATGGCGTGGTTGCCTGGAATGTCCCTGAATTGATTATCAGTGTGCCGCGGTATTTCGCATACCCGTTCTTGTGTACGTGGCCGAAGTGCAATATGTCCGGCTCCTTTTCTATCACCATGTAGTCGAGGGATTCGGGGACGATTGCATTGCCGCCAAAGGACGGGGAGAGGTGCCTGCGCTTCAGCGCCTCCTCCATCACCCTCTCCGGCTTGTCATAGGAAAGGCGCGGGACCGTTGCAATCCAACTGTCGACTGAGGTGCCATGGTAGACGAGGTGCTCGAATCCCTCGGCAGAGCAGTAGGACGGGCTGCCCACGAGGTGCACGTCCGACTTTATTATTTCCTTTGATATTGCGGGCATCGGCTCGCCCCTGCGCACCGCGTCGTGGTTGCCCGGGCACACGATTACCTCGATGTGGTCCGGGAGCTGCTCGACGAAGCGGTCAAAAAATCCGTACTGTTTGTATACGTCCTTTTCCGTGAGCTCCTGCTCCTGGTTGGGGTAGATGCCTATCCCGTCCACAATGTCCCCGGCTACGAAGAGGTATTTCATTTTCCCCGCGAGCTGGGGGTTGCTTCCGTTGCCGTTCAGCCAATCGACAAAAGCGTCAAACTGGGAATTGATGAACGTATCCGAGCCGAAATGGATGTCCGAGATGTATGCGGCGGCGAGGTCGCGCTCCCCGCGCTTCTCCTCCCTTGAGAGGGGAAGGTCGGGCCATTCGAAATCCTCAGCAATCAGGAATGCGTCCAGCGCCTTCCCGTATATTGCAATCACGTCGTCGCGCACGAGCGCCTTCGCGCGCTCGAACATCTTTTCGTACTTTGCGGAGAAAACGACTTTCCACTGGCCGGTGAGGTCCTCCACCCGCGCAAGCAGGTTGCCGTTCTTGGTGGTGGAGAGCTCGGTCACCATGACTATTATCTTCACTTTTTCCCCTTCGTGCGAGCGCACGTGGGAAAGGTCGGCTTCTGGGTATTTCGCGCTGCCGTAGCTGCGCAGGAGGCGCGAAATCTTCTCGTACCTGCTCCTGAAGCATGAGACGAAATCCTCCACCGTGCCGCCCGTGTGCGACTTGCCGGTGACGTCGGTTGAATCGCGGAATTCGAGCTCGGGGGAATGCTCCGCGGCAAGGGGCTTGAAATCGGGGGAGCGGCCTATGCGCACTTCCGGCGGCTTCTCCTCCCTGCGCTTTTCAATCAGGTGCAGGATGTCTTCCTTTGAGATGAGGGTTTTCTGCAGGGAAAGGAGGTCTTCCTCGGGAATGGAATTCTCTAGGGCAAGCCTTTCGGCCTCGATTGCTATCCGTATCCCTTTGCTGGCAAGGCCCTCCATCTCCTCACTTTTTCAGCGATTCAAGCTCGCTGAGGATGCTCCATATCTGCATCCGCGCATGCGGGGGCATGTTCACATCCTCGCTGATTGACTCGATTGAATAAATGGCAGCGCTCACTTTCGTGGTGAGCTCGTCTTCTCCCTGCAGGCGCTCCTTTGCCTCCTCAAGTGCCCGCCGTATGTTCTTGGGCACGCTGGAGTCGCCGGCGACCCCTTCAATAAGTCCAATGATTTCCTTAACATCCGCCATCTTATGCACCTCTCGAGTATGCGGGCCCGGTGGGAATTCCACCCCTCCCCGAATTGCTTTTCCGGAAAAGGTGTTTTGAACCCACGACCATCAGCTTAGAAGGCTGCCGCGCTATCCAGACTGCGCTACGGGCCCGTAGGTATTTGTAATATCTGGACCGCATTAAAAATATTGGGGTTTGCGAAAAAAGAGCCGGGGGCTAACCCTCTTCCCCCTCCTCCCATTCCTCCTCGTCGAAATCTTCGTCCTCCCAATCTTCATCTTCGTCAAGGAACCGCATTCATTCACCCTTGAAACGGGTATTGAACGCGGAGAAAAGAATAAAAGCCTATGCCAGCGGGGGTTCCGGGCTTCCGGTGGCCATGGGCGGGCGAATGTTTTCATTGAGTAGGATAGACGGGGAAGATAAGAAAACTATTTAAAGAATAAGCGTGCCATACTATTGGTGCACTTATGGCTCAGGCAAAAAAAGCAACCCCGACCATGATGGACGGGTGGGTTGCCCAGGCAAAAAAGGAGGGGGGAGTAACCCCGCAGCTTTTTGACAAGATTTACAAATTCCACAGGGCCGCGGGCAAGTCCAAGAAAAAGGCCATGGGGGCAACTGTAACTGACCTGACAAACGTGTCAAAAAAGGCGAAAGTGAAATTCTACGTCAAGGACCTTGGGGATGGGCTGTTCGTGCCTTCGGCACAGTGGGACAAGTGGGTTGATGAGGCGGTGAAGAATGGGGGCACCGCACCTGCCGCGACAAAAAAGAAGATGAATGATTACAGGATTAAATATTATTCCGGGAAGCCCAGCAAAGCGCAGCAGGACAAGCTGATTTCCGGGGCTGAGAAAGCCGCAAAGGCGAGGATAAAGAAGGCCAAGCCCAAAAAAGCGGCCCCTGGATATGGGGAGATAGATGCCAAGTGGGCGGCAAAGCAGGCCTCCGACCTGGACAGGAACTACTGGGAGGACCTGTACAATGCGGGAAAATACGGGGAGCTGGAAGGCGCGGTGAGGGACTTCCTCAAGGCGCAGGGCTACCCGCTCGCAAGCATGAAAGACGTTGAGAAGGTCGCCGGCGCAGTGCTGGGCATGGGCATTTCGTTGGCAAAGAAGAAGCCCGCGAAGAAAAAGGCCAAGCCAAAGGAAAAGCCGGCAAAGAAAAAGAAGGTTCCGATGGCTCCCCTGAAGGGGCTTGCGGAATCCGTCCCGGTAATGGACAGGAACCACTGGGAGGGGCTCTACGAGAAAGGGGAATGGGATTCCCTTGCGAAGGAAGCCGGGAAATATTTGAAATCCTACGGGGTTGAGGCAACGGACAAGAACGTGCTTGCATTCCTCAAGTTCGCGCTCGGCCACAGCATAGACCCATACGTTGTGGAATATGAGGCAGGGGCCGCGGGAAAAAAGAAAGCCGGCGGGAAGGGGCCCGTCATAGGCGGGGAGAGGTACGGCAAGTACAGGCTCAAGGCGGTTGCCGAGAAGCCGGTTACCACTCCGATGAAGCTCAAGCCCGGGGAAGAGCCGGGCAAGGCGCCGGGGAAGAAGAAAGGCGCGAAGAAGGCGCCCGTGGCAGGGCTGCCCGCGGAATACGAGGCTCAGTTCGGCGAGTTCACCATGATGATTTCCGGGGTGGACAGGCTGGGCGTGCACCTTGTGCAGAAATCCACGCTCCAGTTCCTCAAGAACCCTGAGAAGGAGGTCACCGGCATCTTCAAGAAAAAGAAGGGTGAGAAGGGCCTTGATGGCGCGAAGGGCAGGGCGGAGGCGGTCGCGGCCGCTTTCAACTCCAGCTTCGGGCAGTACGGGTATGAAGCAGTTGTCACGAAGACAAAGGAAGGATACCTGCTCACACGGAGGAAAAAGTACACTTATTCATGGATGAAGGACCAGTACGCGGTGTTCCAGGAAGAGAAGAAGGCATGGACGCAGTACTCCCAGGGCAAGAACGTGCCCGAGGACCTTGCGGATGCCGGGAACGCAAGCCTTACCCGCATGTACGAGGCGAGGGAGGAGATGCTTGCGCACATGGAGAAGGCGAAGGCCGGCGCAAAGGGCAAGCAGCTTGCGGCGCTGGAAAAGATTGAGAAGGACCTCGTGCTGGACAGGGTTTCGGAGAAGGAAGTTGTGACGGTAATGGCGGGCATGTTCGAGGACATGTCGCCCAAGGACCTGTGGAATGAATACGAAAACTGGACGGTGGAGGAGATGCCGCCAGAAACTGCCCCGCCCGCGGGGGAGCCGTTCGTTTCTCCCGCATTCGCGCCGCCGGGGTGGAAGCCCGGGCAGAAAATGGAGGCGGGCGCGGAGGAGCAGCTCGAGGGCATGCTTTCGGGGGGGGTGCTCAACCTCGCGCTGGACATGCTGAGCGGGGAGGCAGACGGCGTGCTTGCCCTGAAGAGCGAAGAGAAGGCGAAGAAGGTGGGCAAAGTGATGGGGGACATCGTCGTCGTGGTCGGCAAGTACGTAGTCGGCGGGAAGCTGTTCATGACGCTCAATACGCTAATCGAAGATGGCGCGCCTGAAGCGCACATCGAGAAAGTGAAGGCTGTGATACCGAAGGTCGCGGAAATGCCTCCGGGCCTCAGGGGCCTTCCGGTTGATGAAGTGAGGGGATATGTCGCTGAGATGCAGATTGCGATGGCTTACGCTTATGCGGACTACCTGAGGGACCAGTACATCGAGCTCGGCATGGACGAGGAAGCGGACGACTGGAATACGGAGTGGAGCGCAACCATTACCGCAGCGCAAACGGATTTCGGGAAGGGCAAGCACATGTACAGCGGAGTGATTGACACCGCAAGCGGCCTCACCGAAAGCGCGAAGGTGAAGCTAGCCGAGCTTTCGGAGCAGTACCCCGAAATCGCGGAAGGGATGGAAGCCGCGGTGGGAGAGAGGTACTCAAAATTCCTCAAGAACAACTACCCGGAAGCGGTTGAGTTCCTCGGCTCTTAGTCCGGAACCCCCTATGCTTCCGGGTTGCCCCTTTATCGGTTTTACCCTTTTATCTTGAAGAGCTTTATCTCTTCGCCGGGCGTCATGTAAACCAATTCGAAGCCGGGGATTTCCTTGAGCACAAAGCCCTGGTAGAGCACGGAATCGTAGAACCTCCCCTTCCTGTCCCCCCATCCGCTAACTGCCTCCCCATTCTCAACCCATATCTCATCCTTTGTATACAATAGGGTGTAGACATCGAAGTTGTCCGGAGTGGTATAGTCGTTTGTGATGAGGCCCTTGTTGAGCTTGAGCTCTCCGGCTTCGGAAGTCCGGTCAAGGTAATAGGTGCCAATTATCTCGGTGCCGTCCGCAAGGGTAACCGGGGCGAGGCAATAGTAGGGAGTAGGCACATACGAAACGCCCGTTTCGCTTGCAATCCTCTCGAGGCGGTATGCAATCACCCCGGATTTGCCCGTAATCGGGGAGATGGTGCATGCCTGCTGCTGGGACTGCATCCTGGGCACGTAAATCTGCTCCCAAAGGTGCTC
Organism: Microcaldota archaeon; assembly: GCA_964552755.1. Taxonomy (GTDB): domain Archaea; phylum Micrarchaeota; class Micrarchaeia; order Anstonellales; family Bilamarchaeaceae; genus CAZKHX01. The sequence continues at coordinate 121,116 of CAZKHX010000003.1, forward strand.
CATCTCGCACGCGGAATAGCCCGGGCTGTCGTCTACCGTGGTCTCGTTGTTCCTTGCGCAGGAAAGGTAGTTCAGGGCGCCGTACTTGCCCCCGAAAACTATCTTGCCGTTTGAGAGCTGCGAGCCGAGTATTTCCTGGTCGAGTATGAGGTATTCGGAATCGTGTTCTTGCATGAAGCCGCGGATTTCATGCGGCTCGCCGTAGAGGAGGCCGTGGGCCACTTCCACAATCATCTCATGGGAAGTGTGCTCGTTCCTGAGCACGGTGTTGCGCTGGCCGAAATAGTTGGTCCAGTGGCCGTAGTCCCACCAGGAGGTGAAGCGCGCGTCTTCCGGAGTTTTTTCGATAATCCATTCGTAAAGGTCAATCCAGTAGTCGGACATCGTCATGCAGCGGAAGCTCATCCCCAGCTGCTCGTCCGCAGTGGGTGCGGTTATGTCCTTCGTGATGGAAATCATGCACAGGGTCGGGTCGAACTGCTGGTTCACCCCAAGCGAGGCATAGCCTTCCGGGTCGTCCGCCGCAAGGCAGACGGGGTCATTCATGTAGCCGGAGGCATATTGGGTGCAGACCGACTGGAACTTGGCCTGCAGGGCCATTGGGTTATCCTGGTAGCGGGTTGCGAAGGAATTCACGAGAAGGGACTTCCCTAAGCTTGCCGGGCCGGAGAATTCCATGAACACGAATATTGCGCCTATCGCAAGCAGCGCCATGAACGTGTAATTGATGTACTTCCTGCGCTTTTCCTCATCCTTCACCTTTTCCAGGAAGTGCTGCATGAAATCGTATATCTCGCCGAGCGCGACTCCGAAGCCGACTGCAATCACGAAGCCCAGGTAAATGGTGTACTTGGTCTTCAGCAGGCCGACTATGGCGATTGGGAAGATAAGCGCCGCGAAGAGCAGGGGCAGCCTCCATTCCTTGAATGCAATTTTCCTGTAGAACGAATAGGCAAGCGCGAGGATTGTAAAGAAGAATACCAGCAGCAGCATGCTGTTGGTTTTTTCGGTGAATGTTATCCCCACGTTGAAAAGGCTGTTAAGCAGCCATACCAGTATTGAGAGGAATGCGTTGACAAGGAAGGAGGGGATTGCGAAAAGTATGCCCTCCATCCCCTTGAAGTCCATGGCAATGAAGCCGAGGATTCCCTCGAAGGATGCGCCCGCGGTGCCCTGCTCCGCGATTGTGCGGTGGAGCGGCAGGTTGTACTTTGCGATGCTCAGGCCGGACATTGCGATCCCCGAGATGGAAGAGCCGATTGGGGTAAACGCCATCACCACTATGCCCGCAACCAGCAGGCCGATTATCGTATACGTGGCCATTTCCGGCTCCTTCACCCTGTCCCGGATGAAATAAATTGCGCACGCAAAGGCATAGACTCCGAAGAGCGCGATTGCATGGCCGCCCAGCAGGTCGATTGTCCCTCCGCCATACAGGCTGTTGAGGATGGTGGAGAGCAGTATGCCTGCCATAACTATGCCGTTTATTATCACGAACTCCCTCACGCTCTCCTTGGTGAAGAAGCGCAAGAGGGCCTGCAGCGGTATGAAGATGAGGAGCGCAGTGATTATCACGATTACCGAGCTGGAGCTGAGCATGGTGGTTAGGTAAGCAAAGCCGGCGAGGGCGGCGAATATCTTGTCGTTGCGCTTTACTGCGAGCGCGTACATTGCGAAGAAGAATGCGAGGCCGAAGAATGCGTTGGGCTGCACCTCGAATTCGCCCGCTGAGAGCTTGAGTATGAACATCGGGATGAAGGAGGCGACGCCCGCGGCAATCACCCCGAATTCCCTGCGGTACTCCGAGGAAATGAATATCGCTATGAATAGCACGGCAAGCGCCGCGTAAATGGGCGGCATGATGGAAGCCACGTAGGAAAGCATGTAAAGCTCGAACTGCGCCCCTCCCGTGTACAGCGAATACATTGTTGCCTCGGCGAATGCCTTTATCGGCGCAATCCTGTGGTCCACGCTGAGGGGGTACCATGCGGTGCCGTCATTGAACGGCGCAATCCCATCGGTAAGTATCTGCTCGGTATGGTAGAGGTAGAAGTACGGGTCAAGCTCCATGTAGATGGGGCTGTAGCTCTGGAGCCTTATCCAGAATGCAAGGATTACGATGAGCGCGAGCGCTGCGGAAGTTGCCCATGCCCGGTAGTCGCTTGGGACGGAGAGCCCTTCCCACCCCCTGTTCCTGTAAAACGTGGCAATCGCGATTGCATAGAACAGCAGTATCGAGAAGAGGGCGAGGCCGAAGCTGTAGCCTATGCCCAGCAGGGAGAGGATTGTTAGGATGAGGGGTGGCGCTACGATGCCGATGCCGAGGCCAATCCCTATCTTGTCGAACAGGGCAAGGTCCTTGTTCCTGAGTATCCCCAGCGCGAAGATTGCCCCCGGGATGAAGAACCCGAGGAATACCAATAGCAGCAGATAAAGAGGGCTGAATGCCAGCATTGAAGTCCCACCTTTGGGAGAAGATTAAAAGAAAAGGTTATTAAATGAGTTCCATCTCCTCGCCGGCGACGGTGGAGGTTGCCACAATGGGCGACTCGTCCGCGGCTTCCTCCCTGCCTGCCTTTGAGAGGAGGCTCTTGGACTTCACCCCTGTGACGATGGCCGTTACGCGCACCGCGCTGCTGAGCTCAGGGGCTATGCGCGCGCCCATTTTCACGTTCGCGTTTTCATCGAAGCCTGCCGAGACGCCCTCGCCGATTTCAACCGCTTCGCCGAGCGTGATGCGGTTGCTGGACTCGATGTGCACGAGCGCGCCCTTTGCGCCTTCGTAGTCAACGTCTAGGAGCGGGTGCTCGAGCGTTTTCTTTATCACGTCCTTAACGAAATCCGTGCCGTTCGCCTCGCCGATGGAAATCATCGCAAGGCCGCCGTTCTCCATTATGGATTTCACGTCCGCGTAGTCGATGTTCATGAGTGACGGGAATACTATCGTGTCGGAGATTCCCCTCACCGCATGGGCGGAAATCTTGTCCACTATCTTGAATGCATCGTTGATGGGCAGGGACGGCGCGTAGTCCACCAGGCGCTGGTTGTCTATGAGGATTACGGTGTCGCACTCGTCCATGAGCGCCTGCAGGCCCTGCTGCGCCTTCTTTATGCGCACGCGCTCCAGCGCGAACGGGAAGGTTACAACGCCGATTGTGATGGCGCCCTGCTGCTTCGCGACGCGGGCAACTGTCGGCGCTGAGCCGGTGCCGGTGCCGCCTCCGAGGCCTGCAAGTATGAAAGTTATCTCGTTTTCGCCGATGAGCTCCTTGAGCTTGCCGATGTCCGCTTCGGCGCACTTCCTTGCCACTTCGGGCTCTCCCCCGGCACCGAGGCCCTTGGTTATCCTGTGGCCGAGCACGTGCTTCCTATGCGCATCAGTGATTTTGAGGTGGGATGCATCGGTGTTTACCGCGATTGTGGTGGCTGACTTGATGCCGCTCTGGGTGATGCGGGATACTGCATTGCACCCTGCGCCGCCGCACCCGACAACGCATATGCGCACGGATGAGCCGCCCTCGTGCATGGGCTCAATCTTTTTTCCTGCCAAAGGTGCCGATGGGGGCGCGGATGCCGGCTCGGGCGCCTTTGCAGCGGGCGCTGATGGCTCCGGAAGACCCGGGCTTGGGGCAGTGGGTTCCGCGGCTTCGGCGCGGGCAGCTTTTCCTTCTTCTACGACAGTGCGGACGATGCTATCCAACATTATTGGCCACCGGACGCTAATTATAAGAGGAGCTTTATATACTTTTCGGACGCGCGCGTTCAGAAAAATGGAAAAAATGGGAAAATGAAAAGGAAAAAAGAAAAGTTTGAGATGCTCAGCCGAGCATCTCGAGCTCTCCGCCGAACGGGGCGGAGAACTCCTCCTCTTCCGGTGCGGCCGCCTGGCCGAGGATTGACGCGCCCTTGACGCCCGTGACGATTGCCACGATTTCAAGCTTGCCGTCATAGTTCTGCATAATCCTCGCGCCCCACTTCACGTTGGCCTCCGGGTCCATCCTCTCGGTGATGATTTCCCCTGCCTTGATCGCGTCGCCAAGGGAAAGGTCGGAGCCTCCGGAAATGTGGATGAGCGCGCCCCTTGCGCCCTCAAAGTCGACGTCGAGGAGGCGGTTCTTGACTACTGCCTCCGCAGCGCCGGTGACCTTGTCGGTTCCCTTGCCTTCGCCGACCGCGATGAAGCCTACGCCTCCGCCCTGCATGATTGCACGGACGTCCGCGAAGTCGATGTTGATGAGCGACGGCTGGGTGATGGTCCACACGAGGCCGCTGATTGCCCTCGCAAGGATTTCATCCGCAACGGCGAACGCTTCGGTCATGGGCAGGTTCGGGACAAGCTGCACAAGGCGGTTGTTGTCCAGGATGATGACGGAGTCGCAGTGCTGCCTCAGCTTCTGGATTGACTCGTCCGCCTTCTTCCTCCTTGCCCTCTCAAGGGCGAACGGGTAGGTGACCATGGCGACTGTGATTGCGCCCTGCTCTTTCGCGACCTGCGAAATAATCGGCGCGGCTCCGCCACCGGTACCGCCTCCCATGCCCGCGCATATGAATACGAGGTGTGCGCCCTCCATTTCCTTCTCGAGCATCGGCCTGTCGACCTCTGCCGCCTTTCCGCCGAGCTCGGGGTAGCCGCCGGCACCCAGGCCCTTCGTGATTGACTTGCCGATGAGCACTTTCTTCGCCTTCTCGTGAATCTGGTTGAGGTGCTGCTTGTCGGTATTCACCGCAATGAGCTCAGTCCCCTTCACGCCCGACTTGATGAGGCGGTTGATGGTGTTGTTGCCCGCGCCGCCGACACCGATGGTCATTATTTTAATGGCCTCGGAGCTCATCTCGGCCTCGTCAGTTTCTTCCTTCTTCGGGGAGCTTTCCCCGACTACAGATTTAATCAGGTCTTCCATATTTACACCTTGGGGGATAAGAGGGCGGCCGGGGATTTAAATATCTTCTGAATTACGTCGGATGGGCTTGAACACAAAAATATGCGCAGGGACACACAGGGGTGGAGTACCGACGGAAGACATATAAATGTATTTAGTAAATATATGCACATGGTTCGCGTCATAACCATAAGGGATGATGTTTACGAGCAGCTATCAGACCTCAAGAAGAGGAATGGGATGAGCTTTTCACAGGCGATAGAGCTGCTCCTGAAGGAGAAGAACTTCCAGAAGGTGGGGCTCCTCGATTTTGCCGGGGTGATAGGCGAGGAGGACCTGAACCGGGGTGAGCTCGTAAAGAACAGGCGGTGGAAAAGTGGCGACAAGGATATGTTTGGACACTGACGTCATGATGGAGTTCCTGCGCGGCAAGGAGGCGACCGTGCAGAAGATACGGCATTATATTACTACTGAAGAGCTCTGCATTACCTCGGTAACTTTCTTTGAGCTCCTCGCCTCGGTAAACAAGAAGGGGAGGGTCATCCGCATCATAGACAACCTCTCCCTCCTCCCCTTCGACAAGAAGGCGTCCCTGCGGGCGGACAAGGTTAACGAAAAGCTGAGGGAAAGCAAGGTGGATGCGGGGGTGCGCGACGTGATGAACGCGTCCATCTGCCTTGCGAACGACGCGCTCCTGCTCACGCACAACCGGCCGGCCTACGAAGGGATGGAAGGGCTAAAGTTCGTCTGAAATGCCGGCGGCCGGAAGCTTCTACTGCATCTTGTACATTTCCTCTATCTCCTTCGTGGTTGTTGCCTGCTTCGGGCCCTTGTCGTCCCTTATGCGTATGAACCGCGGGAAGCGCAGCGCATAGCCCTTGCCCTTTTCCCTTCCGCAGGTGTGCGTAGGGGACTTGGTGATGTTGTCGAATGCTATTTCTATTACAATTTTCGGCTTTACCCAGTAGTGGGGCTTGAGCTCGTAATCCAAATCCTTTGGCGGCTCCTTGGCCTGCAGCTTGTCCAACTGCTTCTTGAATGAGCCCATTTCCTCCTCGGTGAAGCCGCTGCCCACCTTTGCGACGGTTTCGAAGCGGCCTGTCTTTGGATTGTACACTGCGGTGAGCACGCCGCCGAAGCCGAACTTCGTGCGCGCGCCCGAGCCGCGGAAATAGCCCACGATTACCGCGTCCACCGTGTCCACTTCCTTGCCGTAGGATTTCTTGAGCTTTATCCATGCGAATTTCCTTGCGCCCGCGGTGTAGGGCGCCTTGAGGTCCTTTGCGATTACGCCCTCAAGCCCTTCCTTCACCGCCTCATGGAAAAGCTTGTCAAGGTCCCTTGCCTCCTTGACTATTTTCATGCCGCTGGGAACGAGCATGCCCTTGCCCCCGAATACCTTTTCGACTGCCTTCCTCCTTTCGCTGTAGGGCTTCATGGTATAGTCCTTGCCGTTGAGGTACTGGACGTCGAAAACAAAGAGCTTGAGCGGGTACTTGGCTTTTGCCTCCTTTATGCCGTATTTCCTCCTCCTGTGCATCGTTTCCTGGAAGGAGTAGAATTTCTTTTCCTTCTCATTGCAGGCGAGGGCCTCGCCTTCGAAAATGACGTCTTTGGCTTTTACTTTTTCTGCGGCCTCAACTATGTCCGGGAAGCTGTGGGTGATTTTCTCGAGGCGGCGGGAATAGATTTCAACGCGCTTGCCTTTCTTGTGTATCATCATGCGGAAGCCGTCGTACTTGTCTTCCACCGCGCATTTGCCCAGTTTCTTGATGATTTCCGCCGAACTCGGGAGGCGCTCGGCAAGCGCGGGCATCACCGGCTTGAACAGCTCGATGGCGGAGCCCTTCGGCCCTCCGGGGTGCTTCTTGAATTCCCTTGCAACCTGGCCGACATCGGAAGAAAGGTTATATGCGCGCTCGAGCGCGGGCTTGAGGGACTTGTCGCCCTTTGAGGACATGCTAAGCGCATCGAGGAGGGTGGAGACGCGCACCCCAAGGCGGAGCTGGTCCATCACGAAACGGATTATGTATTTTGCCTCCACGGGCTTCGCGTTGTTGAGGAGCTCGACAAGGCGCTTGATTTTGCCTTCCTGGCTGCCCGTGCCGGACATCTTGGCGATCTTCATCAGCACGGAGTATACATATACTATTGTGAGGTCCTGGCTGTGCAGGGAGCGCTGCTTCTTCTTTTGGAGCAGGGCTTCCGCGGTCTTGCCGAGGTCGCCGAGCTTTGCGTATTCCTCTTTCACTTCCTTATTGGTGAAGCCGGTGGAGTTCGCGATTGCATGCAGCACGAATTTCTCGCCCATGCCCATGTCCACGCCCATGTACGGGGGGAGGAGCTCGCCCTGTATTATGTAGGCAACGCGCTCCGCCTCATCCGCGTCCATCTTCTTGAACAGGCCCGCAAGGATTTCCGCCATTTCTATGCGGCCGCTCTTTGACTCGATTTTCTCGAAAACTTCCGCGACTTCAAGGAACTTCATTTTTTCACCTGTGCTTTAGGTATTCCTCCTGCATTTTCAGCGCATCGTATTCGAGCCGCGGGGATTCGCAGACGATTGTGCCTGCGTAGCCGTGCTCTGCAAGCATTTTCATCAGGGGCTTGTAGGGCGGCTTGCTGGATGAGATTGGGAGGTGGTTGCGCTCGCCTTTTGCGCTATACTCTATTGATGAGAAATGGGAATGGAAATTTTTGCCGAAGCCCGGGAGCTTCTTTTCTACATGGGAAAACAGTTTCCTGTAATCATCCTCTGTCTTGCAGGGCCAGTCGCCTCGTGCGAGCAGGTGCGCGAAATCCAATACCGGCTCCACAAAAGAGAGCTTTTTCGCGAGGGCGATCACTTCATCTAAACTTCCGTAGGAGCTCTTCTTGCCCACAGTTTCCGCGCCCAATTTTACTTTCAATTTTTCCTTCTTCAGTTTTTCATTCACTTCCTTCAATCTTGCAATTGTGAGCTTCTGGCATTCCTCCGGGGACTTGCCCTGGTAGAAGCCGGGGTGGAAGACCGTTATTGCGCCTCCGCACCATGCGGTTGCCTGCCCGGCCTGGAAGAGGTTCCTGCGCGTGGTTTCCTGCTTGGCCTTGTCGGTTGCGCAGCAGTTCACCCAGTATGGCGCGTGGGATGAGATTTTCACTCCGTATTTCTTTGAGGCGGCCTTCACCTTTTCCGCGATTTCCTTCCGCATCTTCACTCCGCGCACGAATTCGATTTCAAATGCGGAGAGGCCAATGTCACGGGAGCATTTAACCGCGTCAAGGGTTGAGCCCTTGCACCGGATTGGTATGCCCGCGCTGGCGAAGCGGACAAGCTGCTTCTTCGGCATGTTCCGCCTACTGGAATTAGTATATTAACCCTTTCTGTCAGAGGGGATAAAACCTTATAAACACTATTATACATGAGGAAAACCTCAATAGGTGCAAATTATGTACTATCGTTTCAAGCTTGAGGAGAAGGTTCGGCTCCCGCCCAGCCTTCTTGTCATGAAGCTGAATGATGCGGTAACGAAGCTCCTGCGGGAGAAGTACGAGCGCACGCTCACAAAGGAGCTCGGGCTCATACTCGCGGTTGAGGACGTGAGCGTCGGCGAAACGGGGACCGTCATCCCCGGGGACGGCGGCATCTTCTATTCCGCGGAGTTCAATGCGCTCTGCTTCGTGCCCTACGTGAACGAGGTGTACGAGGGCGAGGTGAAGGAGGTTGTGGAGTTCGGCGCATTTGTGGGCGTCGGGCCGCTGGACGGGCTCATACACATCTCCCAAATCGGCAATGAGAAGTTCTTCTATGACAAGAAGGCGAAGAGCCTCACTACAAAGAAGGGGATGGCGCTCAAGAAGGGCGACAGGGTGCGCGTGAAGGTTTCCACAGTGAGCATGAAGGGGACGACTTCGGATACCCGCATCGGGCTCACCATGCGCTCCGAGGGGCTCGGCTCGGAGAACTGGGAGAAGAAGGAGAAGGCAAGGAAGAAAGCCGCAAAGGAAGCGAAGAAGGCGGCAAGGAAGAAGTGATGCTGATGGCGTGCGGAGAAGACAGAAGCGGAAGTAACGTAGAAACCGCTGGCTGGAAAACAGGGGGGGTTTCTCGATGAAGGCATGCAAGGAATGCAGGATGCTTGTTGAAGCCGCGGACAAATGCCCGCTGTGCGGCTCGGATGAGCTCAGCGAAAGGTTCTCCGGGATGCTTATTGTGCTTGATTCCGAGAAGTCCGAAATCGCGAAGGTCGCGGAAGCGAAAGCGGCCGGGAAATACGCGGTGAAGGTCAAATAAGATGAAGTTTGTTTACGGCACTGAAGCGATTGTGCACCGGAATTCCGCGATAATTGCCGACCTGCACATGGGCATGGAAGAGGCGCTTGCCCGCAAAGGGGTGCGGCTTGGGGACTTCACTGATTTTCTTGTGGACAAGACTGCGGAACTGCTCAGGGAAACAAAGGCAAAGCGGCTCGTGGTGCTTGGGGACGTCAAGGAGAACGTTGCCGGGCTCGGGCCGGAAGTGCGCAGGTACTTTGGGGAAGTGTGCGGCCTTGCGGAGGTAATCGTGTGCAGGGGCAACCATGACGGCGGGATTGAGAGGGTTCCAAACATTGAGGTTGTTGGGCCCGGCGGCTTCGTGCTTGGCGGCATGGGGCTGTTCCATGGGAACGCATGGCCTGCGGAGGAACTGCTTTCATGCAGGTGGATTATGATGGGGCACAACCACCCGCAGCTTACTATTGTTGAGGAGGGGAGGAAGGAGGCGCGGCCGGTGTGGCTGGTCTGCCCGCCGGTGAAAAAGAACGTAAAGGAAAAGTACCCCAAATTCAACAGGGGCGTGCAGGCAGTTGTTGCGCCCGCGTTCAACCCGCTTCTGGGAAAAGAGCTCAGCGAAAAAGGCGGGCTCGGCCCGGTTTTTAGAAACAAGTTATTTAAATGGAATGGAGCAATAGTCTATACGTTGGGCGGAACACGGCTCGGGAAAGTCTCGGGCATCGCCAAGAGGATGTGAACATGGGCAAAAAAAGGAGAGGGCGCGACCGGCTTCTCACCTGCGAAAAATGCGGCAGGTATGTTCCGCGCGACAAGGCGGTCGAATACCGCCGGAGAAGTTCTTACAGCACCGACCTGCGTGGAGAGGAAAACGTAGTCGCCTACTCAGACAATACGGCATATTATTGCATAAGCTGCGCAAAGCACGGAAGGATTTTGGAAAAGAAGAAAAAGGCCGCAGCAAGAAGGAGGGAGAGGAGAGGGTTCTAGATGGATGCTGTTAAGCACGATGGGAAAAAGTACCATGGGGTAAACAGCGAAATCGGAAACCTGCCGCTTATTGTTGTGCGCGCAAAAAAAGGGTACATTGCGTGCAGCTACATAAGCCCGGAAACGGCCGAGAAGGTTGGCGACATCGCCGCGTTCGTTTCGGGCGTGAAGAGCTATGAGGATTTTTTCAGCGCAAAGGTCAAGCACGCGACGACCTGGGCTCAGGACCTGGGGATACGCGAGGGCATGAGCGTAAGGAAAGCGCTTGAGCTAATGGACCAGGAAGAGAGCGAATAGCTGCTTATTGCTTTGAATAGAAAGCTGAGGCCGCGCCCAGCGCAAAAAGCATGAACATTGTTGAGAAGCATTTGTATTCGCCGGGCTGGGACGCGTTGTCCCTGCACAGGCTTTCCATCGGGTCGATTTCGCCCTCGGGCTGCTCCTGCGTTGGCTCGATGTTGCTGCAGACCTCCGGGCTCCTTGTCATCTCCGCAACGTCCATTATGCAGGCGTCGTGCTGGCCCTTGCCGAAAAGCAGGCCTTTGGCTATGGTCTGCACGGACTCCGTGCCCTGCACGTCCACCATTTCTTCAGTGCGGATGAGGTTGCAGCTGTTCACCGCTTCGGTGACATCTCCCTGGAGCGCGTGGCCGAGCGCTGCCTCATGGTAGCAGCGGTCGCGCTGCTCTCCGCTGTAGCTGAGGCATTCCGCATCGGTCGTGATGTGCACGCAGCCGCAAAGGAGGATGAATGCGATTGCAATTGCCGGGAGGGCTAGCCTCATTTCCTCGCCTCGAAAAGCCAGCCGAACGCATCGCGCTTTGCGGCTTCGGCAAGCATCCCCTTTGCGGAGTCCGTTGAAAGAAGGGCTGAAGCATTGTCTATCCATTCCTGCACGTACCTGTTTCCAAGGTCCTTGTACTCCTTTGCCTGGAATATGAGCTCGAGGCGGTCCGCGTCCTTTACGACGCGCATCAGTTTTTCATCTTTGAATAATTCGAGCACTTCCGGGAGCGGGGCAAGGGATTCCCGTTCAGCTTTTTCCTTGTCCACTGTGATGTATTTCTTTGCGATCAGGTGGAGGTCGCTCGTGCGCGTTTCATGCATGTCGTGCATCAGGGCTGCGAGCGCGGCCCTGTGCGGGTCAATGCCCTCCTTTTTCGCGAGCAGGTATGCGATGATTGCGGAGCGGTAGGAATGCTCCGCAACGCTTTCTGGCTGGATGCCTATTGTCTTCCAGCCTGAGCGCTCCACCCTGCGCAGTGCGCCGGCCTGGAAAACAAAATCCACTTCATCCATTTGCCACACCGATTGATTTCGAAACGAGGTTTATTATGTCATGCGGCGGGTGCCCGAGCTTCACCAGCTTCGTGTGGCCGCGGATGCCCTTGCCGCTCTCGACAGAGGTTACGAGGCCGAGCATTTCCAAGTCATTGAGGTAGCTGCGGTAGCTGCGCGCGGTCTTCGGCTCCTTCCTCAGGCGCTTGCAGGTGTCGCAGTATTCCTCATAAACGTCCCCGGAGAAGAGGTAGCCGTCCTTTGTGTCCTCAAAGCGGGCGTACCTGCTGCCCGAGAGGGTGAGGCGGGCGGTTGAATAGAGCAGGAGCTTGTGATTCTCGGGGAGCTTGTCTACCGTTTCTTTTACAAGGTCGAGCTCCACCATTTCGCGCGCGTCCTTAACCTCCCTGTCCGAGAGCTTTGAGAGGGTGCGCTCCTCCGCGAGCTCGCCGGCGCGCACAAGGAGCTTCAGCGCGTACCTTGCGTCCCCGGATTCCTGCGCGGCGATTGCGCCGGCGAGGTTCAGGGCCGCGGAATTCACCGCCCCCTTCCTGAAGGCGAGCTCCGCGCGCTGCTCGAGTATCTTCTGCAGCTGGGGCGCGGTGTATGGCGGGAACACCACTTCGCGCTCGTAGAGGGAGCTGCGGCTCCTCGGGTCCAGCTGCTCCTTGAACATGAGTTTGTTCGAGATGCCGATTAGGCTTACCCCGCCCTTTTCCAATTCATCGTTTGCGCGGGTGAGCGTATACACGAGTTCGTCGAGGCCTTTTACCATGTCGATTTCGTCTAGGATGAGGATGAGCTGGCGGCCCTCGGAGGCCCATTCCAGCATCTTCTCGTAGAGGAACGGAAGGCCGTAGCCCTGCTTGTCGTAGCCGTCCATCAGGGCCTTGACCGCCTTGAGCATAACGCGGTAGGGCTTGTTGTACATCCTGCAGTTGATGTACACTGCGGTGGAGCCCTTCGCCTCTCCGGAGAATTTTTTTATCACATGCCTCACGGTGCAGGTTTTGCCTGTGCCGGTCTTGCCGTAGATGAGGAGGTTGCGGGGCTTCTTGCCCTTTATTGCGGGCGCAAGCAGGGAAATGAGCTCGCGTATCTGGTGGTCCCTGAAATAAAGGGTGCCCGGCACGAAGTGCGGGGACAGCACATCGCGGTCCTTGAATATGTTTGAGTCCGCCGCGAAATCCCCAAAAGAAGCCATTCAGTCCACCAAAACAAAATTTCATGGAAAGTATTAATAAATCCTTCTTTTCAATACACACAGAAGGCGAGGTGCTATCATGGGCGTTATGGACAAGCTCTTTGGAAAGGAAAAGGAAGGGGAAGTAGACCTTGGGGATTACCTTGATCTTGGCGAGGAAGGCGACGTAGTCAACCCGCCGGCAGATTTCTACGTAAAGAGAATAGACCTCAGGAATGAAGGGGATGCCACGCTTGCGATGAAGGAAATCGGGACAAAGAACATCATCGTGCTGAACCTGGTCCCCCTCTCGAAGCAGCCGAACAGGCTCAAGGGCATCGTTTCCAAGCTCAAGATTCAGATTGACAAGATAAACGGGGACATCGCTCTCCTCAGCCCCGAGATGGTCCTTCTCACGCCTTCAAAAGTAAAGATAGTAAAGAGCAAGCAGAAGCCGAAGAGATAGCTTCTTCTGAGTGAGGAGATGCTGAAGGTCACTTTCCTTGGCACCGGCGGGGCGGTTCCGTCGGTGCGGAGAGGGCTTCCGGCGATTGCGGTAAAATACGACAAGCTTTTCCTCTGGGACTGCGGCGAGGGCACGCAGCGCGAGATGATGAAGCGGCGCGTGGGCTACGGGGGCGTGGACGCGGTGTTCATATCCCACCTGCACCTTGACCATTTCATCGGGGTGTTCGGGCTTATTGAGACCATCCGCATGACCACGGGCAGGGAAGGACTGCCCGTGTATGCGCCGGCTAGGTTCGGGGATATACTGGCGGCGCTCAGCCCCTCCCACATGTGGAAGCCGGGGTTCGTGGACGTGCGGGAGATGGGGCCCGGCACGCTGTACAGGGGCAAGGATTACGAGATACAGGGCTTCAGGGTGAAGCACGGCGGCAGGGACTCATTCGGGCTTGCGTTCATCGAGGACGGCAAGGTCAAGTTCAATGAGAAGAAGGCAAAGGCCGCCGGGCTGAAGGGGCGGATGTTCACCGACATACAGAAGAAGGGCTGGCTTGAGGTTGGGGGAAAGAAGGTGGAATTGCCTTCCATTTCCAAAGTCCGGAAGGGAAGGAAGGTCGTCTACTCGGGGGATACTGTGCCGTGCGAGGCGGTGGCGGAGATGGCAAAGGGCGCGGACCTGCTCATCCACGACGGGACCTTCGGGGAGCGGGTGGAGGACGAGGCGCTTGCGCGCGGGCATACCTCGGTCACGGATGCGGCGAAGATTGCAAAGAGGGCCGGGGTGGAGACGCTCGTGCTCACCCACATCAGCACCAGGCACTCTGATGAGGAGAAGGAATTGCTTGCCGAGGCGAGGAAGGCCTTCAAAAACAGCTACATAGCAAAGGACGGCATGAGCGTGGAGATAAAGCCGGACGGAAAGCAGGCGGTGTCTTTTTAAGCACTAAAGGGGAAATAGTGGAAAGGGGTAGGGATGCTCAATTATTCAAAGCTCAGGGAACTCCAGCGCGGCGAGATGGCCAATGCCGAGCTATGCAGGCTTGAGGGCGATTTCTACGCCGGCCTGAGGGCATTCCTCGGGAGCAGGAAGGAGGCGGCGCTCTCCGGCAGCGACCTGCTGGCGATAAAGGAGTATGAGAACGTGAAGAAGATTGCCCGGCTGCTGGTGGAGAAGAGGATGGAGAAGATTGTGCTGGCGGCTCTGCGGGGGAAGGACGAGGTCCCGGGGCTTACTTCAGAAGAGAAGGAATTCCTCGCCAAGCTCGGCGGCACCATAAAGGAAAACCAGGAAAAGATGCACGGGCTGCTCGAGGAGGCGCCGGCGGAGGCCGAGGGAAACATTAAAAAAATAAAGTTCCTCAAAGATATAACCCCGTACAAAGGCCTGGACAACAGGATTTACGGGCCTTTCAAGAACGGGGATGTGGCCGAGGTCCCGTTCGAGGAGGCAAAGTTCCTCCTGAAGGAAGGCACGGCCGAGATGCTTTGAAAAAAGCGGGTGTTCTCAATGAACTTTCCAAAAGAAGTGAGGACTTACTGTCCCAAGTGCAGGAAGCACGTGAAAATGAAGGTAAAGGTGCCCGGGAAGGGCAGGGCAAGGACGCTGGCAGCCGGCAACAGGAAGCACAAGGCCAAGCTCAAGGGCCACGGCGGCAAGCGCGCGGGCGAAAAGACCGTGAAGAAGCAGGGGAAGAGGCAGCGCGTCATGCTCACCTGCCCGGAATGCAAGAAGAAGGTTGTGCGCACAATCGGCGGCAGGACGAAGAAGAAGATTGAGATAAAGAGGTAATTGCGATGGCGAAATTCATCAAAGTGAAGTGCAAATGCGGGAACGAGCAGGTGCTTTTCGAATGCGCCGCAAAGACGGTCAAGTGCAGGGTGTGCGGCGAGGCGCTTGCGGAGCCGCAGGGCGGCAAGGCCACCATAGTGGGCGATGCAAAAGTGGTGGAGGAGCTCGGATGAATTACCCTGAGCAGGGGGAGCTGCTTATAGCGACCGTGAAGAAGATAATGCCCTACGGAGCATTCCTCACGCTTGAGGAGTACGACGGGATGGAGGCATTCATGCACATCTCGGAGGTCGCGCCGAGGTGGATAAAGAACATACACGAATTCCTTTCCGAAAGGCAGAAGCTTGTCGTGAAGGTCCACCGGATAGACCGGGAAAAGGGGCAGGTGGACGTCTCGCTCAAGAGGGTGAACGAGCAGGAGAAGAAGAACAAGCTCGAGGGGAAGAAGAGGGAGACGCGCGCGGAGAAGCTGCTCGCGCATGCGATAAAGAATTCCAAATCCAAGGTTGATTTTGAGAAGCTCAAGGTGCAGGTGCTTGGGCAGTACGACGAGCTTTATGGGTTCCTTGAGGATGTGAGGGACAGCGGAGGGGATGCGTTCGAAGGGCTGGACGTTGATGCGCCCCTGAAGAAGGAGCTCCTGGAAACCGCGCAGAAGTACGTGAAGAAGCCGATTGCGGAGATAGAGCGCGTCATTACGCTGAAGTGCTATGAGAACGACGGGGTGGAGGCGGTGAAGGCCGCGTTCAAGGGAGTCCCCGCGCATTACCTCGGCGCAGGCAGGTACATGGTGAGGTCCACTGCCGAGGACTACAAGAAGGCAAACAAGGACATAGACAACCTCATTGCAAAGGTCGAGAAGGGGCTGAAAGGGAAGGACTGCGAATTCTCCGTAGAGGAGGAAAAATGAAGAAGGCGCGCAGGTGCCCCAAGTGCGGGAAATACACCCTTTCGGGGGAGCACTGCGGGTTAAAAACCTTGGGTGCCCACCCCCCTAAGTACAATCCGAACGACAGGTACGCGGAATACCGCAGGCGGGAGAAGGGGATGCTTGATGAATGACGCTGTGATAATCGAAAAGGGGAAGCACGGGAAAGCGCTGAGGAAGCCGGTGCTCATCGTTGGCCTGCCTGGCATAGGCCTCGTGGGGCAGGTTGCCGCGAGGTACATGATAAAGAAGCTGGACGGCAAGAAAGTGGCCGAGATTTACTCCCCGCATTTCCCGCACCAGGTGATCATGACCAAGAAAGGCAAGCTCCGCATGCTGAAGAACGTGTTTTACGCGGTGAACCTCGGGAAGAGGGACGCGCTCGTGCTCATTGGCGACACGCAGGCGATTACTTCCGAAGGGCAGTACGACGTTGCGGGCCGCGTGCTGGATTACGTGGGGAAGAAGAACGTCAGCGAGATTATAACTATCGGCGGGTACAGCACCGGGAAGCTTGAGGGCGCGAAGAAGGTGTTCGGCGCCACCGGCAGCGACGCGATGAGGAAGAAATTCGAGAAGGCGGGTGTCATTTTCGGGGAGGCGAAAGGCTCCATAGTGGGCGCGGCGGGGCTGCTGCCCGCGCTTGCGAAGCTCCGCAAGATGGAGGGAATCTGCATCATGGGGGAAACCCACGGGAGCTACGTGGACCCGGCCTCCGCTGCCGAAGTGCTGAGGAGGCTTTCGAAGGTGCTTGGCTTCAAGGTAAGCCTTGTGGACCTTGAGAAGGAGGCGGAAGAGCGGGAGAAGATAATTAAAAAGATTGAGAGCGAAATAGAGAAGCAGGTAACGAAGAAGAAGGACATTACCTACATAAGGTGAAACAATGAGGGGACAGATATCCGCCGAGATGCTGATACTGCTCGCAGTGGTGCTTGCCATTGTTGCCCTCGCGGCAGCGTATCTCATGGACGTGGGGAAGAAGGCAGGTGGGGAAGTGGAGGAGAGGACCGAGGAAATCCTCGGGGGCAGCTCAGGGGGCGCCGGGGCCGTGGGCTCTGAGTGCTCTTCGGGCAATGACTGCATCTCAGGGGAATGTGAGTTCGGAATATGCAGGTGAGCAAGAAAGGGCAGGTGACTGCCGAATATCTCCTCCTGCTCTCGGTAGTAATAGTTCTTCTGGGGGTTTCAATCTATTCGCTTGCCAAAATAAGGGAGGCGGAGGAGCACGTTTTCCTCACGGGGAAAGCGCAGGCTGCCGCGAATGACATTGCGGGGATTGCGTCCGAGGTTTGCGCCCTAGGGGACGGCAATTCGCGCTCTTTTTCACTGGGCGGGGTTTCGCTGGAATGCAGCGGGAATTCCCTTTACGCGGATGCCGGCGGGGAGAGGGCTTCTGCCCAGGTTCCGCACTGTGAACTGCAGTGCGCCGCAAAGGAGCATTGGAACATTACGGTGAAGAATTCGCGGGGCGCCGTGCTTATTGGGTGAGCTTGCTGTCTATGAATTCCATGTATTCCGCGAGCGCCAGCTGGTAATCCACCGACATCCCCAGGAAATCCTTGTAGCCCAGCCAGCCGACGTTGTAGTGCTCGTAGATGTCGTCATCGGTAATCACTATGAAGATGTCATCGGTGTCGCAGGAACTCGGGCTGCAGACCTCATGGCCGAAGCCGTCTCCTATTGTGAAAAGGTACTGGCCGTTCTGGGGCTCTATTGCCGGGGAGCCCTCCAGCTTCGGGATGTCGGAGCTGTCTATGATTGTTTCCGGGCTGATTGCCACCACGCAATGGGAATCGTAGCAGATTACATAAACATTGTCATCAATTGTGCCGACCTTTCTCGGGGCCGCATTTTCGTAGTACCAGCCGTTGTATATCGTGAAGGAGCCCGGGCCGGGCTGCCATGCGATGAGGTCCTGGTCCTTCCCCGCGCCCCTCTGCCTCAGGTAGTTTATGGTGCCTTTGAAGAACAGCGACCAGTCCTCGCAGTCCCCGCCGCCCTCCCATGCCATTTCATCGAATGAGAGCAGGCGGTCGCGCGGCTCAACGTGGTAGCTCCAGCCCTCTTCCTCCTCCATCACCAGCGGGATGCAGGCGAGGTTTACCTCATCACCCTGGCTGCACTCGTGCGAACGCATCTTGAGGCGGGTTGCCATTGAATTGGTGTTTGAGTTGTCTGTGAACCATTCCATGGACTGCGCAATCTCCTCCTCGAAATTGGTGAGGCTTTCCGAAAGGTCTTCTATCTCGTCCCTTGTGTCTGAGAGGGAAGTGGTAAGCAGGTAATTCTCCTTTGTGCAGTTCAGGTGCTTTCCGCTGAGGAGCGCATAGCTTTCGTTGCAGGAGGCGAGGGATGCCTGCGTTGCCGCGAGCCCTGCCTCCGTTTCGGAGAGGTCGTCCTGCAGGGAATAGACTTTCTGGCGCTCTGCCTCCACATCCTCCTGCGCCTTGAAGAGGAGGGAATCCATCCTCTCGTTTTCGGCTTCAAGCCCCTGCACCCGGGACCTGAGGCCCAGGTCGTCAAATGCAAGCACTATCGTGGCTATGAGGAATATTGCGAACAGGGTGCCGAGCAGGTTCCTTTGGGCTTCGGTGTTCATGGCAGGCGCCTCGCATTGAGGAAGGGCTTGAACTCAGGGTGCACCTTAAGCACTTCTTCCTGCATCTCCAGTGCAAGGCTCCTTATTGTGAAATGCGCAAACGGGGTGGTGCGGAGCTTCACGAAATGGATGAGCTCGCGGAGGTTCATCGTGGCGAGCACCCTGCGGTTGTGCGCATTGGTTGCGATGTAGCCGGCTGCGCAGGGGTTTTCTCCGGCTATTGCGCTGAATGCCTCTTCACTCGCCTTCATTGCATTTTCAAATTCGCTTTTCAGGCCGGCTTCTTCGATTGGGGGCGGGGTTTCATGGCCGAGGCGCACGGTGGGCTCCTGCGGGGAGAGGGTGAGCATCCTGTGCCTCTTGAATTCGCAGAAGGCGCCCTGGTCCATTATCAGTTCAAATGTGTAGTAAACATGCTCGAATTCGCGCGGGGGCTGGGCGCCCCCTAGGAAATCCTTTTCTAGGCGGCTGAACATTCCCTCCTCTTTGCAGCTTGCGGCTTCATTTGCCTTTTCGTAGGGGAGGCCGCTCCACCTGTGCGCGATTGCCGCACAGAGCGCCTGCGGGCCTTCCTTGTCATACCTCGCGAGGGAAACTTTCTTCCTTGAACTGCCCCGGAGGCCTGAGTACTCCTTGCTGAAGCCCTCCCGGATGGAGGGGCTGCTTCCAGATATGTTCTTGAGAAGGGTTGGGGCAACCTCGGCTGCGGCGCCTGAAATCTTTTCCCCGAGCTCCCGCACCTCCTGCAGGGGATGGGAGAGCATCTTTGAAGTTGCATGCCTGAGCTCCCTTGCGTTCATTGTGATGCCCACATTCGCGAGGGTTGCGTTGGGGAGCAGGAATCGGGCGCTGTCCAGCGCCTGCGTGCGCACCCTGCTTTCATATGCCTTGTCGGGCTCATTGGGCCTCCTTTCGGTTTTGCTGCTGAAATGCTGGGTCAATGCGCTGAGGGAAGCTTCATACGCAGAGAAAAGCGTGTCCAGCGCTTCGGAGTATTTGCTTTCTAGGGCGGTGCCCTTGATTTCCCTGGGGAGATGGGTGCTTTCCCTTCCGAGCTTCTGGTAGCGGGTGGACTTTTCCGTGTAGGAGCCGAGGCGGCTTTCCTCAAGGGATTCCACGGAGAGGCGGGAGACCCCTTCTGCCGCGATGTGGAGCACCGCATGCTCCGCAACGCTCGCATGCCCGTACTGGAGCACCCATTTCTCATGGAATTTCTTTGAGGACTCCTCGCTTATTTCTGAAACCATCAGGTCGAACGGCTCAGGGCTCCGGCTGGCCTTTGCAAATGCAACCGAAATGGCCTCTTCGGGATATCCGCTAATTGAATAAACCCTCATCTCATTTCACCAGGAAATCCGCGGGGCCTTTCCCCCTCGGGAAAACAAGGCCGAGCGGCGCGCGAACAGGGAGGCCATATTCCTCCGCAAGGCGGATGGCTTCGGTTGCGGAGATTTTTGCATCTATCCTTAGCACATTTATTTTCCCGAAAGCTGTCTTTTCCTCTTCCACCTTCAGGGTGTGCTTCTGGAGCATCCCGCCCATGCTCACCTGCGCATCCACTTTCCCCTTCTTCAGGATGTCGGCCATGGGGGAATTTTCCATGGAAAATGCTTAAAGGGCTATACTACTGCGAATTTCATCCTCTCCCTGTTTGCCTGCAGGAGCACCTTTGCGCCCGCCTTGAGCTTCATTGTCCTCTGGCCGTCAACCACGAGGTGGGCGGGGGTGCCGGAAACAAGCGTTATCCTGCGGGAGCCGAGCACCACCAGCGGGTCGAACATCCTCCTGTGGGAGGCGACCGAAACTATCTGCAGGGCGTCAAGGGCGCCTTCCATCATCGCGCCACCGCACGAATAGCAGTATGCGGTTGAGCCGGTGGGGGTCGCAACCAGTATTCCGTCGCCCTCCATTTTGCAGGAGTTGCCGTCAACGGTTACCTTTACCGGGAGCATGCCGTGGTCGGGGGACAGCAATGCAACGTCGTTTACTGCGCTGTCTTTTTTCCTGCCGCCAACTGAAACCGAGAGGGTTATCCTTTCCTCGTAGCGGGGCTTCTTCAGGAACCTGGAGAGCTTCCCTTTCCAGTTTTCCTTCCTGCACTGGCATACGTAGCTTTTCTTGCTGCCTATGCCGAGGACCGCGCCTTCCAGCTTCTTCTTGTGGTAGAGCATCGTGCCGTCCCCGCCGATTACTATTGTAAAGTCCGCGCCTTTGTTTACTGTTTTTACTTTCTTCGTCCTGAGGAAGGACTGCACTTCCTTTGCGGACTTTGCCGCCCATTTCTTGGTCTTGTTGTAAACGATTTTTGCCTTCATCTCAAACCACCTGAACATGAACCTTCCTGCTGCGCGGGCCGTCCAGCTCCACGAACAGAATTCTCTGCCACGTGCCCAGCGCGAGTTCCTTGCCCTCCATCGGGATTGTGAGGGAAGGCTTGATTACCGATGAAAGGAGGTGCGCCTCCGCATTGTCGTCGATTTTGTTGTGGGCATAGCTGCCCGGGGGGGCAAGCTTTGCGTAGTATTCTTCCAAATCCCCTTTTATGTTGGGCTCGAATTCATTTATTGTGAGGGCGGCGGTTGTGTGCGGGCAGTGGAGCACGCACAGCCTGCCGGGGGGGAGGGCCTTCCGCACTTTTTCGGTGATGTCCAGCACCTCGGTTTTCTTCGATGTTTTGACCTCGAGGGTCTCCATGGGGAAGGAACTCCGGGAAGGTTTATATTTTTTTCAGAAGCTCGTGGCCGGCATAGCGCCTTGTGAAGGGCTTTATGAATGCAAGGAACAGGAGCGGCCTTGCGAAATACAGCTTCCCGTCCTTCCTGAGCATCCTGAAGCCAAGGCGGTAGAGCACCATCTCGTCCTTCCTTGTGAATTTGGAGAGGTAAACCGTGCCGTTCTCTATCCTGCCCATCGCGTCAAAGAGGCCTGCGAAGAAGTTTGCGGAGTATTCATTTTTGTATTTGAAGCGGTCCAGCTCGTCGTCTATTATCTTCTGGAAGAACCTCCTGTATGCGGTATGGTAAAAATAGACCGAGTCTTCCCCCGTAAGGAGCTTGCCCGGCTCGGTAAGCTTGGTGTCCAGCACTGCCTGCGAGAAGCACTCGAGGAGCTCGCCTTTCCCTTTCACGCCTATGCCTTCCTTGCCGCGGGCTTCCTTCCAGATCCCTATGACATAGCAGAGGGGCGGCTCCAGCTTAAGTTTCATTGTTCCCCTACCTTGCAGCCTTCTTCCTTTTACCTTTTTTCGGCCTGTGCTCAACCGGCGGCTCAAGCTTCGCGGGCTTCATGTCCGCTGCCTTCAGGAACGGCACCCTCACTACGGGAACTCCGGATTGGAGGGAAGTTGCTATCTCCGCCGCGAGCATGTCGTCCTTGTCCATCTTCACGTTGCTCTTCAGGCGCTTCTCCGCTTCCAGCGGGAGGTTTGCGCTCTTGAAAATACTGTGCAGGGCGCGCTCGTCCTGCAATGTGAACGGCCTTTTGCCTTCCTCGATTCTTTCATTCGCCTTCTCAAGCAGGTTCGCGAGCTGGGCGATGTCCCTCTTGGATGCGCCGCCTGCGCGGAGGGCGGAGAGCATGCCTGCCGCGAGAATCCGGTTGCGCTTCTTCACCCTGCGGAAAAGCCGCTCCAGCTTCCCTATGTCTTCCTTTCCCAAGCGGCCCTTCACCGCCTTGAGCACCCTCTCGGAAAACTTCGCGAAATTGAAGGCCATGCGGGGCTATCTTCTTGGGGAATTTTAATCCTTGCTATTCCTCAAGGTCAAGGGAGAGTCCGGTAATGGATTCGCCTTCGGGGCTGTAATCCATGGAGGCGCGCCAGTTGCTTCCGTCCAGCCCTATGCGGCCGCCGTCCTTAAGGAGCTTCACCCCGTACTGGATTTCCGGAAAAAGCGCTATGCGCCCGCCGCTGGGCACGACCCACAGGTGAAGCGCGTCTTCCCCCAGCATGAGCCTGGTCCGCGAAGGGAACGGGTAATCCGGCTCCACCAGCAGTTCTCCGCTCTCCAGGTCGATGAGGCGGATTTTGGCGTAAAGGTTGTCCTGGTTCCAGCCCACTTCTTCAACGAAGAGCTTGTATCCCGTGAACTCGTGCTCGGCGCCGCCCAGGAGGTTGTTCGCGATTTCCCTGCTTTCGAAAATCGTGAGCTCGCCCCACCCTCCCGCGCTTTCCGCGGGCGGGAGGACTTTCACTATGTAGCGGTTATTCCCGAGCATTGGGCAGGGGGCATATTCGTATTTCCTTGCTGAGATTAGGCCGGGCGTGAATATGGAGTCGTGGCCTACGAGCTTCTCCGTGGTTTCCGTCTCAAGGCAGTCCGGGGGCTGTTCCTGCTCTATCAGGAGCTTCCGGTCCACCCAGTCGTGCCTAACCGGGGAGTTCTGGTCGTACATCCCTATGCCGGCCCAGTTGCCGAAATCCCCGGCGCCGTAATACGACGCGAAATAGGATACGATTGTCAGGCCGCCCGGGGATTCCCAGTAGGATATGCTAAACGGGTTGAGCGCGACGTTCTCTTCCACCACGGCTCCTGCCTCGTCAAGGATGGTTACCATGACGTCCCGGTCCCACTCGCATCCGGAAGAGCCTGCGGATTCGGAGATGCTCTCGAGCCGGACCTTATACCCTCCGAATGCCTGGGAGGTATTGAACGAATCGCTGAGGCGAAGCTGGAATTCCCTGTTGTCCGATTCCGCCAGAAGGTGGAAGTCCTCGTCCGTGAATGGAGTTTCCGACTTCTGGCAGAAGTCCTGCGGGGAGTTCCCGGCCGAGCCGCACCTCCCGAGCGCGGCCGCGCCCGCCGTGCATAGGAGCCCCCTCAGGAACCGCCTCCTGTCCGAAGCCCTTGCCATTTCTGCGCGGGGGCCTTTCCCGCGCGGTCCCCCGCCCCTGAAAGCTTTGTTTGCCGCCATGGATTAAATTGTGCTTTAAAATGTTTATAAATGTATTCATTTCATTCGCGGCTGCGCATCCTTTAAAAAGAGTTCAGGGGTAGTTAGAGATGCTTTTGGGCCCGTAGCTCAGGCTGGTTAGAGCGACGGTCTTATATGGCCACCTCTAATACATGGTCCTAAGACAGCCGTAGGTCTGGAGTTCAAATCTCCACGGGCCCA
>CAZKHX010000004.1:0-28767 GCA_964552755.1 Microcaldota archaeon
GACTTTCTTTTATAAACTTCTCGGAGAATTAACATTTCAATGAAAATCGCGGAAGTGGCGCACTTGTTCTACCCGGCAACGGGGGGGATTGAGCACCACGTGTTCAACATCTCCAAGCAGCTCGTGAAGCTCGGGGAGAAGGTGGCAGTTTTCACGACCAAGCTGCCGGGGACGAAGGACATGGAAACCGTGGAGGGATTTTCCATACGGAGGTTCTTTTCCATCAATTTCCCGCTTTTCTCTTCCGTGAGGTTCTCGCCCAGCGCATTCATGGCGCTGCTGAACTCGGATTATGACGTCTATTCTTCGCACGGGTACGGGTCGCCCATGCCGCTCTGCACCTCGGTCGCGGCCGCGATAAACGGGAAGCCATTCGTGTTTACATTGCACGGCTACCCGAAGCTGAAGGGGAGGCAGAGGTTTTTCCAGCTCTTCTACAAGTATTTCTTCGCGAGCATCTTCCTGCGCATAGCGAGGAAGGTGATTGTTGTCTCGCGCTCCAGCATAGAGGACATAAAGGGCGAGGTGGACCCCTCCAAGATAGTGTACGTGCCCAACGGGATAGACGAGGAAACTTTCGAAAGCACGCCTTTCGAGGGCAAGAACGTGATTGCATACATCGGGCGGCTGGACGAGTACAAGGGCGTGGATACGCTCATACGGGCTTTTGCGCGGCTGAAAAAGAAATACCCGGATTTGGAGCTGTGGCTCGTGGGGAAGGACGAGGGGATGAAGAAGAAGCTGCAGAAGATGGCCAACGAGCTGGGGGTGCAGCCGTCGTTCATGCAGGTGCCGTATGACAAGATGGGGGAGCTGTACGGGAAAGTGAAGTGCGTGGTATTGCCGAGCAAATATGAGGGGTTCAGCCTCGTGTGGCTTGAGGCGATGGCTTCGGGGAAGCCGATGTTTTCAACGCCAGTGGGGGATGCGCCGCTGCTTTTCGAGCAGGCATACGGGGATGAGAAGGGAAGGTTCCTTTTTGAGGGCGAAAACGGGCTGGTGGAGCGGCTCATCCACTTCATGGACCATCAGGGGGAATACAGGAAGATTGCGGAAAAGGCGGAGTACATAGTGAAAGAAGAGTATTCGTGGGAGAATGTTGCAAGGATAACGGACAGCCTTTTCAAGGAGCTTGTTGAGTGAGCCACTCGTAGTATTTCTTCAGGCCGTCTTCTATTTTCGTTTTGGGCTCCCAGCCGAGCTCCCTCTTCGCCTTTTCCGGGTTTGACATCGTATCTATTACGTCGCCCCTCTGGTCCTCGGAATAGACTATTTCCGAGCTGCTGCCCGAGATTGAGATAATCTTCTCTGCGAGCTCCTTCACCGAGATGCGGTTGCCGCCGCCAAGGTTATAGGGGGCAGTTTTCCCCTTTTCCACTGCGAGCATGGTGCCTTCCACTATGTCGTCAATATAGGTGAAATCACGCGTTTTCGAGCCATCCCCGAATATTTCGAGCGGCCCGTTTTTCATCGCCTTGCGGAAGAAGGCGTTTATTGCGAGGTCCGGGCGCACGCGGGGGCCGTAGACCGTGAAGTAGCGGAGCATCGGGATTTCCATCCCGTAAAGCTCGGAATAGACCCTGCAGAGGCCTTCGCCCGCAACCTTGGTCACCCCGTAGGGGGAAATGGGCTCGGTGGGGTGCTTTTCGTCAAAGGGGAGGTAATGGACTTTCCCATAAACGGAGGAGGAAGAGGCGAACACTATTTTTTTTATTCCTGCGTCCTTTGCAGCGGAAAGGATGTTCACGGTGCCGTCCATGTTTACTGAAATGGTTTTTTCCGGGTTTTCCACTGAGGCGCGGACACCGGCCTGCGCGGCCTCGTGGATTATTAGGTCGGCGCCTTTAACGGCATTTTTCACGGTTTCCCGGTCCCGGACATCGCCCTCAATGAGTTTGTAGTTTTCATTGCCTTCGTTTGCCTGTACGTTCTGCCTTTTGAGTCCAGGGGAATAATAAGGGTCGAAATTGTCAAGCACGCGGACGGAATGGCCATCACGGAGAAAGCGGTCCGCGACGTGGCTGCCGATAAATCCGGCCCCGCCAGTGATGAGAATTTCCATATTGCTCAAAAGGCATGGAAGTTCTTTTTAAACGTTTGGAGCAATTTAGCGTTTACTGGAACCAGGATGAAGTGGTGTGATGGGCATTTCCGGAAATGATCTCGAACAGCTAATCATAAACCGGGGCAGTTTCTCAAAAGAGGAGAACCAAAGGATTTATGAGAATTATTTCAGGGATTGGCCAAAATCCCATAAGTATTTGTACGACAAATTCGGCCTCAGCCCGAATGACCGGATACTTGACATCGGCTGCTCATATGGGATGAACCTGATTAATTTCCGGGAGGACTCGGTCGGCGTAGATGTTTCCGACAAGCATATCGGTTTCTGCAGGTCTATCGGCTTGGACGTCAGGAAAATCAATGTAGAGGAAAGGTTCCATGATAAATTGGAAGGGGACAAGTTCAGCCATATCTGGTGCACCGACTTTATAGTGCACCTAACTGCTCCTTACTCCTTCCTCCTGCAATGCAGGGAGCTGATGGAGGACAACGGGAAACTGATACTGCAGATACCGCAGTACACCCCGTTGATACCCCAATCAGTAAAGAGAACCTATGAGAGCCCGTGCCATTATTATGCATTTGACTATCCGACGCTTAAGTACCTGCTCTCCAAGTCCGGCTACAGGGTAACCGGGGAATCCGGGTTTGTCAGGAGCTTCCCGGGCCCGGTGAATTCTGCTTGCGACTGGTTCCTGAAAAGGTGGGGGCCCAATATATGGTTTTCCGCAGAAAAAGACAGCGGGCTGCTGCACATGAAAAAGCAGGACACTTTCCCTGAGAGCATCAAGGACCTTTACCGGCCAGAATGAGCGGGCTTGAGACACTTTTAAACCTTTATGCAATAGAGGATATATCCTCTCATGAAGGTGGGCTATGAGCAGGTGGGATGAATTCTTCGATAGGGCGATGCGCGAGATAGCAAAGGAGAAAGTGGTTCGCGACGTCGGGGGGGCGAAGCCGTTCCACAAGGGCATGTCAAAATACCGGGAGCTTTTTGCCGGGTGCGACTACAAGACGGTTGATATTGACGCGGATGCGAAGCCGGACATTGTCGGGGACATACATCATCTTGACATCCCGGACAGCTCTGTAGATGCGGTTATATGCCGGTCAGTGCTTGAGCACGTTGAGGACCCCGTGAAAGCCGTATCGGAGATGAGGAGGATACTGCGCAAGGGCGGGAAGCTTTATGCGTTCATCCCTTTTGTGTGGCCCTACCATGGGAGCGGGTACAAGGACTACTGGCGCTTCACCAGGGACGGGGCGGAACTGCTTTTCAGGGATTTCTCATCGGCTGAAATAGAGCATGTGCGGGGCACGTTCGGGTCGATGGCAGTCAACCTCCCGGCAGCGCTGTTTGTGGCGCTGGACCCGATTGCCTCCCTGCTCGACAACGGGCTTTCAAGGAAGGCGACCTGCACCGGATTCAACGTATTTGCAATAAAGTGATTTGTATGGAAACTGCGGAAAAGAGGATGAGGATTGGGCACGATGACTTCGCTTTCAGATATGAATACACTATTTCGCCGGGGTGCGGCTGCGCGGTAATCCTGCCGGAAAGCTTCAGCGCCTCGCTGAATGGCTCGCAGCTGAAGCTCGACGAGGGGCAGAGGAAGCGGCTGGTGATGCTTTATGAACGGCTCCTGAACGTGAAAAGCGAGTTCACATATGGAAAGATGAGGGAGGCGGAAGTGAAGACCGCGGTTTTCCTCAAGGACCTCGCGGACGCGATGGAGAAGTACTACAAGGTGCAGATAGGGCTTGCGCTCAACCCCGCGAGCGCGGCAGGGGAGCTGGAAACCCGCACGTTCGAGGAGCTCGTGAGGGACATTGTTTCCGAGCTGGCGTATCTCAAGAAGGAAGTTGCGGAACGCTCCGGACGGGAGTGAGGTTTTTATGGGTGTGGGGACAAAATAAAACAAAGGGGTTAGATGAAAGTCCTTCTGGTTAATCCGATTTTCAGCGGCCTGGAATTTGACTCTGATGCCGCAAGCATCCCCATAGGGCTGGCATACGTGGGGTCTTACCTGGCCAGCAAGGGAGTAGAGGTAAAGATAATTGACTGCCTCACTGACCCGAACCACCTTGAGTCGATAAAGAGGGAACTGCCTTCATGCACCTGGGTGGGGATGAGCGTGATGACCACCCAGATACCGCATGCGCTTTTCCTGTGCAAATATGTCAAAACCCTGGACGCGGAAGTGCCAATTGTGTGGGGCGGCCCGCACCCGACGCTCTTCCCGGCGCAGACGGTGGTGGACGGCAGGGTGGACATAGCGGTGCGGGACGAGGGCGAGGAAACGGCGCTGGAGCTCACGCATTCATTCCACTTCGGGAAGAAGGGGCTGGGCGAGGTGCAGGGGATTTCATTCCGGAGGAAGGATGGGAAGGTCGTGCACACCGCCCGCAGGAAGCACGTGGACATGGACGGGCTGCCTTTCATAAACTACGGCCAGCTGGACCAGGAGGTGCTGAAGAAGCTCACGCTTTTCCCTTCGCACACTAGCAGAGGGTGCTCGCACAGGTGCGCGTTCTGCATAAACCCAATCACGGGGTGCGGCTGGAGGGGGATGAGCCCGAAGAGGGTGCTGGACGAATTGCAATACGTTACTGAGAAGTTCCCGGGGAGGAAGGTGCGCTTCTGGGACGAGAACTTCTTCAACCACCCGAAGCGCTCGGAAGGAATAATGCAGGGGATGCTGGACAGGGGGATAAAGGCGGAATGGGAAACCACTGTGAGGGCGGACTATTTCACGAAGATAATAACGGACGATTACCTTTCCCTCATAAAGAGGTCTGGGTGCTATAAGTTCTCATTCGGGGCGGAGAGCGGCTCCCAGCGCATACTGCGCATGCTCAAGAAGGACGTTACCATAGAGCAGCTCCTGCTCTCTGCAAGGAAGTCGCGGGAGTACGGGATAATACCGGAGTATTCTTTCATGATAGGCATGCCGAATGAGGAAAAGGAGGACATGCTCAAGACGCTGGACCTGATATACAAAATGTACGGGGCGAACCCCGACTGCGAACTCATAGGGCCGCAGCCCTTCAGGCCATACCCGGGCTCGCCGCTGGACAACGAGTGCGAGGCGGCCGGCTGGAGCCCTCCGGCCAGCCTGCAGGCATGGTCCGACCTGATACACAATGAGTGGAGCTTCCTCTCCCCGCACAATTTCCCTTGGGTGAAGGAGCCGGATTTCGTGGAGGCGCTGTGGCCGTACCTCAACTTTGCGCTCACCCCCGAGCAGAGGCTCATGGAAGGAGGGGTTAGGGTGAATAATGCGCTGAAGAAACTGTTCATACTCGCATCGAAAGCAAGGTGGAAGGCGAAGTTCTTCGACCTGCCGCTGGAGTACAAGGTCGCGAAGAAATACCTTGAATCACGGACAAGCGAGATGAAGACCTGCCCGTTTGACAGCAATGGGGAGGTAATCGGATGAACCTGCTCATCGTTTCGCCGCTTTTCCCCCCGGAGATAGGCGGCCCTTCTACCTATATAGTGCCGCTTGCAAAGGGGCTGGCTTCCAAGGGGCATTCGGTGAAAGTGGTTGCGCTGGCAACGGAGCATCCTGCGGAGAAGTTCGGGCTGGACGTGTTCAGCGTATTGCACGGGGATGCGATGCCCGTGCGGGAAACGAGATTGCTGAAATCAATACTTTCCCTGGGCAGGGGAAGCGACGTGATTTACGCGCTTGATGTTGCGGCAATAGGCATGCAGTGCGTGCTTGCCGGGAAAATCCTCGGGAAGCCGGTGGTGGTGAGGTATGCGGGGGACACTGCATGGGAAAAGGCGAGGAGGCAGGGGAAAAGCGCGAAGGGGATCGAAGAGTTCCTGCGCGAGCCCGATGCGAACCACTGGATTGTGGATTTGGAGAAGTTTGTGCTTGGCAGCGCCGCTGCAGTAATCACCCCGAGCAGGTACCTGAAGAGGGTGCTCATGGACTGCATGGGGACCGGTGGGGGGAAGATTTTTGCGATAAACAATGCGATTGAAGAGGTTGTGCCCGCGGGGGGCAGGAAGCGCCGGGCGATTGCATATGGGAGGTTCGTTCCCTGGAAGCATTTCGGCGGGGTGATAGAGGCCTTTGCCGGGCTTCCGGAAGAGAATCTGGTCATTGTCGGGGAAGGGCCGCTGAAGGATGAGCTTGAGGGGATGGCTTCCGGGAAGCAGAATGTTTCAATACTTGGGAAGATGCCGCACAAAGAGCTGATGGCCGCACTCTCCGGCTCTGAAATGTTCGTGCTCAATTCCTCCTATGAAGGGATGGCGCATTCCATACTGGAGGCGTTTGCCGCGGGGACCCCGGTGATTGCAAGCGACATAGAGCCGAACCGGGAGCTGATAACGGACGGGGAGAACGGGCTGCTTGTGCCGCTGGAGCCGCGGGAAAAGAACGTCGAGGGGATAAGGAAGGCTGTGGAGAGGCTGCGGGATAAGGGCTTTGCAACTAAGATTGCTGGGAATGCTCAGTCAAAACTGAAGGAGCACTCGTGGGGAGAGGTGCTCAAGGAAACAGAATCCGTCCTTGCCAATGCTGGGAAAAAGCCGGCACATTAATAACTTTTCATTTCTAAGTCGGTTCGATGAGAGTTCTTGTTACCGGGGGGGCGGGCTTCATCGGCTCGCACCTTGTTGAGGAGCTCGTGAAAAGGAAGCACAGAGTGCGCGTGCTGGACGACCTTTCCACCGGCAGGATGGAAAACCTTGAGGCAGTGGAGAAGAAAATCGAATTCATCAAGGGAAGCATCTCGGACAAGCCTACGGTGGACGAGGCAATGAAGGGATGCGGGCAGGCTTATCACCTTGCGGCGATGGTTTCGGTGCAGGATTCCATAAAGAACCCGGTGAAGACGTGGGACATAAACATCAGGGGGACGCTCCTTGTGCTGGGGGCGGCTAAGAAGGAGAAGGTGACCAAGAGGGTGGTGCTCTCCTCCTCGGCGGCGGTTTACGGCGACGCGTTCGGGCTGCCGAAGATGGAGGATGGCTCGCTGCAGCCGAAATCGCCCTATGGAGAAAGCAAGCACATCAACGAGATGAATGCGGTGAAGTACTGGAAGGACTACGGGCTGGAGACGGTTTGCCTGCGATATTTCAATGTCTACGGGCCGAGGCAGGTTCCGGATTCGCCATATTCCGGGGTAATCACAAAGTTCGTGAGGGCCGGGCTGAAAGGGGCGCGGCCGGTGATTTACGGGGATGGGAAGCAGACGCGCGACTTCGTGTACGTGGGGGACGTGGTGAAGGCGAACATGCTGGCAATGGAGGCTGCAAAGGCGCCTGGGGAAATCTTCAACATAGGGACGGGGAAGGAAACGAGCATCCTTAGGCTTTGGAACGAGGTTGCGGGGCTAACCAAGAGCAAGCAGAAGCCGAAATTCGAGGATGAGAGGCAGGGGGACATCTACCGCTCCTATGCGAGCATAGGGAAGGCGCAGAAAATGCTCAAGTACAAGCCGGAGTGGGAGCTTAAGAAAGGTTTGGGGGAAACGGTAGAGTGGATGAAGAATGCTTAGGAAGGCAAGGGACTTCGCCGCCGAGCAGTGGTGGAGGTTCCTTATCGGGATACAGGTGCTTACGCTCGTGAATTTTGTGCTGCTTGTGATTGCCTCATCGGACAAGCTGAAGAGCGTGATACCGGTCACTTATACTTCTGAGCTGGTGGTCATGCTGGTGCCGCTTGCGCTCATTGGCGCATGGGGAATGGGGCTGGTGCTGGAGAAGTACATAAAGTTCCCGCAGGCGCAGGAAAAGGCGGCAAAGGAGAGGAGCCCCACCTGGAACGAGAACTTCAGGCGGCTGGATGAGATAGGCAGGAGGCTCGAGAGGATAGAGAAAAAGGTGGAATGATGGCAAGGTATTTTGGCACTAACGGCGTGCGGGGAAAACTGGATGAGCTTACCCCGGAGCTTGCGATGAAGGTTGCGCAGGCAGTGGGGATGTACTTCAGGAAGGGGAAGGTGCTGGTTGCGAAGGACCACCGGCTCACGGGAGAATTGCTCAAGGACGCGGTGATGGCCGGGCTGCAGGGCGTGGGCTGCGACGTTGTGGACTTGGGGATGGCGACCGCTCCCACCGCGGAATTCATGCTAAGGGAATTGAAGGGCGACGGGCTGGTCATTGTTACTGCGTCGCACAACCCGCCTGAGTGGAACGCGCTCAAGGTGGTGGATGGGAAGGGGATTACCGTTTCGCGGGAGAGGGGGGAGGAAATTGAAAAATTGATGGAAAAGGTGAAGCTTGCGGAATGGGGCAAGGTTGGGGGCAAGAGCGTACAGCAGGGTGCGGACAGGCAGCACATAAACCGCATAAAGGAGCTTGTGGATAAGGGCAAGATTGCGGGGAGGAAGCCGTTCCTCGTGCTGGACCTTGCGAACGGCACGCCTGCGCTGGTTGCGCCCCAGCTGTTCAAGGAGATGGAGTGCAAGGTGCTTACGCTCAATTCGGCAATAGACGGGCATTTCCCGGGAAGGCCCTCCGAGCCCACGGAGAAGAACGTGCAGGGGCTCATCAGGCTCGTGAAGGAAAACGGCGCTGATGCCGGGATTGCATGGGACGGGGACGGCGACCGCGTGGTTTTCGTGGACGAGAAGGGCAATTATGTTGTCGGGGACAAGGTGTTTGCGCTCTCTGTATTGCATAAGCTGAAGAAGGAGAAAGGGGATATTGTTACTACCGTTGCGACGAGCAGGGCTGCTGAGGACATTGCAGGGGAGAACGGGTGCAAGACCGTTTACACTAAAGTGGGCGCGCCTTACCTGAGCGAGGAGATGGCAAAGGGGAAAGCGGTGCTCGGGGGGGAGGAAGTTGGGGGCGTAATCTGGCCCGAGATTTCACTTGCAAAGGACGGGTTCATCACTGCCGCTAAAATTGTGGAGATGGTTTGCGAAAAGCCGCTTTCCGAATGGGTTGCGGGGCTGCCGCAGTACTCCAACGTGAAAATCAAGGTGGAGTGCAAGGGCGACGACAAATACAAGGCGATAAAGGAAGTGAAGGAATTCGCGGAAAAGGAAAAGCTGGATTTCATCGGCGTGGATGGCGTGCGGGTGAATTTTGAGGACTCGTGGGTGATTGTGCGGCCCTCGGGGACGGAGCATTACGTGCGCGTATTCGCCGAATCGCGGGATAAGGAAAAGGCTGAAGCGCTTGTGAAGGAATATGAAAAACTGGTGAAGGAGGCCTGCTAGAGCTCGCCTACCCTTCTCTTCATTTTCTTCTTGAGCCTGCGCCTTTTCTTCTTTACCCATTTCCAGCGCATGCGGCCCTTTTTCTTCCACTTTCTCGGTCTGTCTCCCAATAAACCACCAAAATCGCGGATTTAAGAAGGCGGAAACACTATATAAATCTATGCTCCGCCCTTCGGGCGTTCCCTGAATGGATATATAAGTTTTTCTGCCGAAGTGGGGAGCATGCAGATGAAGCTCGCCGTTTGGGCGTTCGCTCTCATCATACTAGCGCTTATTGTAGCCGGAGGCATGCGGTTTTACGAGGAAAGCGTGCTTTCGGAGGATGCGGAGAACCATGTGCTGGAGGACCTCATGGCAAAGCACCCGAATGCGGACGAGGTCGGCATAATCTCGTGGGAGAAGAAATTCAACGAGGACGGGGAGGAATACTACCTTGTGAAAGGGTATGCGAGCGAAGGGCTGCATACGCCGTGCCCGATGAGGACGCACTACTTCTATTTCTACCCGGAGCAGAACTTCATTCCCCAGCCGCCGGAGCGCATCACCCGCGAATGCGTGGTCTGCAGGGACGGCACGTGCGTGATTGCGTTCAGGGAGGAGGCAATAATTGCGTCGCATACGCTGCCGGGGACCGAGACCGTAGCCAGCTTCCTGGGGAAATGCCCGGATGCGGTGCCTCGCGTGTGGGAAGGGGAGTACAATTGGATAGTGGACTGGGATTCCGAAGAGGCTCCGTATTACTATAGGGTTGAGATAAGGAAGACCGGCATGCTTGTGAGCATTGAGCGGATTAACAAGTAGGTGGGGAAATGCCCGGGGTGCACAGGACCGCAATAGTGGAGGGGGAGGTTGAGCTTGGGGAGGAGGTAGGGATTTCCGCTTATGCCGTGCTGAGGGGGGACGAGGGAAAAATCTCGGTCGGCGCGAAAACGAACATACAGGAGCACTGCACCGTGCACGGCCCGGGGGTGCGCATAGGGAGCGGATGCACCATAGGGCACAATGCGGTGCTGCACGGGTGCACAATAGGGGACAATGTGCTTATCGGGATACACGCTACCGTGCTTGACGGTGCGGAAATCGGGGGGTGGAGCATAGTGGGCGCGGGGGCGGTGGTTTCCCCTGGGAAGAAAATCCCTCCGAATTCGCTCGTGCTCGGGGTGCCGGGAAAGGTGGTGAGGGAGCTTACTGAAGAGGACAAGCTGAGTATAGTGGGCTCCTGCAGGAACTACCTTTCCAAGAAATAGCTCAGTAATAGTACCTGTTTTCCTCTCGCTGCTCGCGGTCGAGCACGCTTCCCGGCTTGTTTATGCGCGGCCTCTTGGAGTCCTTGTCCCTGCGCATCGTTATGTTGGCGCCCTTCAGGAAGGCGTTCATCCCGCCGGATTTCTTCATCGGCGCGGAGGCGTGGCCCTCGACCGAGCTCTTGCCTTCGAACACCATGAGGCGCTGGGCAATGGAGTCCATGAATACCACGTCGTGGTCGACCACGAAGGCGGATTTCTCGGTCTCTGAAATAACGTGCCTGAGCAGGTCCGAAAACTTGAGGCGCTGCTCCACATCAAGGAAGGCGGTGGGCTCATCGAAAAGGTAAAGGTCAGCCTTTTGGGAGAGCGCATAGGCGATGGAGACACGCTGGAGTTCCCCTCCGCTTAGGGAAGTTAGCTTCTTCTCGCGGAGCTTTTCGATGTTCATTTCCCTCCTTGCCTTCTCGTAAATGTAGGGGTCGACATTGTCGTTTGCGAACAGCCCCTCTACCGTACCGGGGCCGGGCTTGATGTACTGGGGCTTGTAGGAGACCTTCACCCCTGCGAGGGGCGCGCCCTCATCCGGCTTTTCCAGCCCCGCTATGAGCTTTATGAAGGAAGTCTTGCCCAAGGCGTTCTTTCCTACTATTCCGACTATTTCGCCCTCGCGGACTTCGCCGCCCTCGCAGGAGAAGCGGAAATCGCCGAAAGCCTTCTTCATCTCTCCATAGGAAACCTTTGCCCTTGTCTTCTTTTCGCTCTCGGAGAAGCTGATGAGCTTGAGCTCGCGGTCGCGGAAGCGCACGTTCTCTTCCTTCAGGAAGCCGGAGAGGTATTCGTTTATGCCCGCACGGGTGGATTTGGCGCCGGAGCTCATGCCGTAGGCATTTTCCTCCCCGTAGAAAACGTAGACGTAGTCGCTCATGTAGTCAAGGAGCGCAAGGTCGTGCTCCACCACCATCACGCGGCGGCCCTCCCCGAATTCTTTCAGGCGCAGCGCGATGCGCAGGCGCTCCTCGATGTCCAGGTAGTTGCTGGGCTCGTCAACGTAATAGATGCCCGCATCTTTCAGCAGGGCCGCGGCAAGCGCGACCTTCTGCAGCTCTCCGCCGCTGAGCTGGCCGGTCTTGCGGGAGAGGATGGGCTGCAGGCCGAACTTTTCCACAATTTCATGCATTGCGCCGCGCTCGTCCATTTCCGCGAGCAGGTCCTGCACAGTGCCCGGGAATGCCTCGCGCAGGCGCTCAACCATCTGCACCTTGAAGCTCACCTTGCTGCCCTCCTCCGTGGATTCGAAATAGCGCTTCACCGAAATCGGGACGCGCTCCAGCACCTGATCCCATGAGAGCTCTTCCCCGAATTCCGCGAAATTTGGCTTGAGCTGGCGGGAGAGGATGCGCAGGGCAGTCGTCTTCCCGATGCCGTTGCGGCCCACTATTCCGCTGACGCCCTCCTGCGGGAGCGGGAGGCCGTAGAGCCGGAACATGTTTATGCCATATTGGTACAGGGGCCTTCCCTCTTCACCGGGGAGGTTGATTATCGTGATGGCGTCCATGGGGCACTTCTTCACGCAGAGGCCGCAGCCCACGCACAGCTTTTCAGCTATCGCCGGGAAGCCCGTGTCGTCCTCAACCACTATGCATTCGTCGCCCATGCGGTTGACCGGGCAGATATTTGCGCAGAGGTAGCCGCACTTTTTCCGTATGCACAGCTCCCTGTCAAGCACCGCAATTCTCGTTGGCATTCCAATCCACTCTGAGAGTATTTAGGGGGAAGGAACCCTTAAAAAACCTAATTGGGTAATTTGGAATGCTTTCTTTTGAACGGCAATGAAATGGGGTGAAGACAATGGCAGAAGAGGAAAACATCGAAAAACCTGTGGAAGCAATGGAAGGGCCTAAGGCGGAAGAGCCGGCAGTTGGGGAACCGAATGCGGAGGGGCCAGAGGCAAACGAAGCAAGCCAGGCGGGGCCCGAAGAAGAGCCCGAGGCAGAAGAAATCGAAGCGGGCGCGCCGCGCGAGCGGAGGGAGCGCGACGAGAATACCGTATATGTAGGCAAGAAGGGCGTGATGGGCTACGTGCTCGCGGTGGTCACGCAGTTCAACAACGGCGCGACGGAAGTGACCATAAAGGCAAGGGGCAAGCTAATATCCCGCGCGGTGGACGTTGCCGAAATCGTGAGGAACCGCTTCCTTCCGGGCGTGAAGGTCGCGAACATCGTCATCATGACCGAGGAGCTCCAGTCCGAGGACGGGAGCAAGAGCAAGGTCTCCGCGATGGAGATACTCCTCAAGAAATAGTTCTTTGTTTTTTGTTTTCTGTTTTTTCCAGTGGAGCCAGTGGAAACACACCCTAATTTCCTATTTAAAGGCCGGCTGGGCTCCTTTAGCCGGCGACCAATATGCCCATCGAGGATGAGATAATCCATTGGTGGAAGGATGACAAGGGAGAGCAGCACAGGACCATCCTCCGCCTGGAGAGCGAGCAGCCGAACAACTCCAACGGGTTCCCGCGGGACGGGCTTGTGACCGTGAGGGTAATGAATACTGTGGGGCAGGCAGCGATAAAGCTCTCCCCGGATGAGGCACTGCGGCTGAGCAACCAGGTGCTTTCCATCTCGAAGGAGCTCCTGAACAGGAAAAGGAAATTGTGGAGGGAAAGGGAATAGTTTCGTTTTGGCTGGTGCTGGGAAATTAGGTTTATTGGGAGAAAAGGAAAAGGGTGGCAGCGCCACCCATCTATTTAGCCTAGGACTGCTCGCATTCATGATTGTGCAGGTTGCACACTTCCCCGGATTCGCAGTCAGAGTTGGTGTTGCAGTTGCCCGCCTTCGCCATGCACTTGTGGGTAGCGCCGTTGCAGAGCTCCCATTCGTTGCAGTCCTCGGTTGCGTCGCACCAGCCCTGCTTTGCATAGCAGAGGTGGGTCTTGCTGAGGTCGCAGTACTGCCAGCTGCTGCAGTCCGCATCGTGGCCGCAGTATCCCTCGCGGGTCTGGCACCTGGAAGTGGAGGTATCGCAGGTCTGCCAGTTGTCGCAGTCGCCATCGGTCACGCAGAAGCCCTCGCGCGGCACGCAGAAGTGCTCCTTGGTGCTGCATTCCTGCCACGAGGGGCAGTCGACATCGTTGTTGCAGCGGCCCTCGAACGGGATGCACACGCGCTCGCTCACGTTGCAGCTTTCCCAGGATTCGCAGTCGTAATCATCATAGCATCGGCCCTCCACCGGCTCGCACCTGTGCGCCGTGTTGCAGACTTCAACGTCTGCCCTGCAGTCGGAATCGGAGCCGCAGAAGCCGGTGAGCGGCTTGCACAGGCCATCTGAGCCACAGGCCTGCCATGCGATGTCGCAGTCGGAATTCTGTGAGCAGTAGCCCTCCTGCAGTGTGCAGCGGTGGGAGCCCTTGTCGCATTCCTGGCTGGACGGGCAGTCGGAATCGCTGTCGCAGTAGCCGCTCCTTGGCAGGCACGTGCCCGATGCGCTGTCGCACCTCTGCCAGCTGTCGCAGCCAGAATCAGAAGAGCATGCAGACGGCTGCCCCTCTTCGCCCGCGCACCCGAGCGCGAGCATGAAAAACACGAACAGTCCTCCAATTATCATCCGGTTCATTGAGACACCGGTCAAAATATACCCAAAAACCTATTTAAAACAACCTATATCCTCCTGAGGGCGGAGGGGAGGGAGGAGAGCGCCTTTATTTCGGCAGCGGCGCTGCCTTTCTTTTTGGAGTAGGGGCCGCGGAGGACGCGCACCGCCTTTATCCCCGCCTTCATCGCGGGAAGGATGTCCATGTCCATGCGGTCTCCAACCATTATGCATTCTGATGGCTTGGCCTTCAGCTTTTTCAGCACCTTGCGGAAAAAGAGCGGGCCCTTTTCCGCGCCGAGCTCTTCGGTGACGAAGACGTCATCGAAATACGGGGTGAGGCCCATCCTTATGAGCTTGTCCCATTGTTTCACCGCAGTGCCGCTGGTTGCGATGTAGAGCGGGTGGCCGAGCTCCCTGAGCTTCAGCAGGGTGCGGGGGACTTCCGGGTAGGGCTGGATTGCATTCTTCGTGTCGTGGTAGGCTGCAACCGCGGCGGCAACGTATTTTGCTGGCTTGCTTATCCCGAGGGACTTGCACAGGTCGTCGAAATGGTGCTCATAGTTTGAGCCTTTCCTTGCCACCTGCTTCATGAGGAGGCAGTATAGCCGGGCCTCGCCCATGTCGAGGCCTGCGGCGACCATTGCACGCACCGCGTTGCGGCGGGCGCGCTCGGCAAATTCCGCGGTCGGGAAAAGCGTGTTGTCGATGTCGAACAGGAGCCTGCGCGCCATGCATTTATCGTGCTTCCCGGGAATTTAAACCTTTCCTTTAAAAATATTGCACCCGAAGCGCCTTCGGTGCTAAAATGGATGGGCCATATATGCCATTCTTGTTTTTTGCAGTGGGATTAGCGATCGGCGCTGTAATGGTGCTTGCGGTTTGCGGAGGGTGCGGGGGCGCAGTTGCCGCCACCCAGAGCTCTTCCACATCGGGCCTTGTTTCTTTCGGCCAGGAAGTGGTCGAGGTCGGGCCTGAGGAAGGGGGCGGCTCTGAAATCCGCGACACCGGGGGCAGGACGAATAGCGTGCTTACTTCGGAAGACGGCGGGCGCGCCGTGATTACCGGGGGGACCGGCACTCCTGCGGTGTTCACCGACCCGCAGACGGGAATACGCAGGAACACCATCTGCTATACCGCAGTATATTGCTTTGAGGAATGCCCTGAGGGTGAATGCCCGCCCTGCGATGAATGTGTGGAAACGGGAGAGCAGTGCGGCTACGGCCCGAATTACGCGGGCTACCTTGCGGCCGCGCCGCCCGCAGAGGCCTATTATTATGGGGAGTGCTGCCCGCCAGATGTGTGCATCGACGGGTACTGCCAGCCGGAGGAGGAATGCGTTGACTATGGGATGCTCTGCGAATACGGGCCTTCCGAGTTCTACCAGACTGCGACCCACTACCAGGAGCCTACCTGGTATGGGGAGTGCTGCCCGCCGTATGACTGCGTGAACGGGTACTGCGGCAGGGAGCAGGAGTGCGTGGATTACGGGGAGGTGTGCAGGACGGACAACGACTGCTGCGAAGGGCCCTGCATGGACGGCAGGTGCTGGTACGAAGAAGAGGAGTGCGTTGACTACGGCATGACCTGCGGGTACGTGGCGCCTGCAGCCACGACCGCATACCAGGCCCCTGTGTACCATGGGGAATGCTGCCCTCCGTATGAATGCATAGACAACAGGTGCGGGGAAGGCGGATGCGTTGAGACCGGCGGAACCTGTGAGGAAGACGGGGATTGCTGCGAAGGCTACTGCGGAGCAAACCGCGTCTGCATGCCTCCTGAGGAATGCAACGAGGAGGGCGAAACATGCGGGCTGGTTGCTTCGACTGCGACCACTGCCTATGTCCCCCCGACTGACCACGGGGACTGCTGCGAAGGGCTTGAGTGCGTCGGCAACGTGTGCACTGCGCCCGGAGGGTGCTCGGAATACGGGGAGGCCTGCGGGGTCGGGGCGATGAGTTGCTGCGAAGGGCTTGACTGCAAGGACGGGGTCTGCATGGAAGGCGGGGAGCACGAATGCGCTGCCCCGGGAAGCGACTGCGGGGGCTATGCAGGCGGGCTTGAGTGCTGCGAGGGAGCGGTGTGCTACCAAGGCGTCTGCGAGAGCAAAACCGACTACATGTGCAGTGACAGCGAGAACGGGCCGAGCTATTACACTCCGGGGCATGCGACCGGAGTGTACGACGGCACTTACGGCACGTGGAATGACTATTGCGAGGACTCGAACCATGTGGTGGACTACTACTGCGCAATAAACAACGAGTACCTGCCGGTGTATTCCGCTATGGTCACCTGCCCATACGGGTGCGGCAACGGCGCCTGCATATCCGGCTAGCGCCCCCTTATTTTCTTTCCTTTTGCAGAGGGCTCCAGCTTCACTTTTCCCCCAAAATTCGAATCGAATGCGCGCTCAAGCTCCTTGCCCTGAAGGGCGCGGTCGAGAAGGAGGGCGAGCGCAGCGACTTCGGAATGGGGCTGGGAGCCCACCGCGACGTTGAAGCCCGCGGCCTCGTATATTTCGGGTGGGACCTTTTCCCCTCCCACTATTACGAGGAGCTTCTTTGCAGAGGCGAGCTGGGGCTGCACTTCTGGAAGCGGGAGGCCGTACATCGTGAGGTGCGCGACCTTCCAGCCTTCTTTCTTCATTTTGCGGATAAGCTTCATGGGGGAGGGCTCATGCGCAACCGGGAATTTGCCGCCCCAGTTTTCAGAGATTGAGGAAATGCTCTTCTCAAGGGAGGAATCCGTCTGGCCGGAGTAGAAGCCGCGGGAGGCGCCGAAGGCGCGCGCGGTGAGGAATACGTGCGTGGTGATGCGCTCGTCCCGCGGGAGGCGGTGCCCTAGGCGCAAAACCGCGATTTCTGCCATGCATACCTTCCGCTCAATTAAGCTTATAAAGCGGCTTTGAGGAATATAATACGGCAATGAGGAGACTGTCCCAGCCTGATTTGATGATGACCAGAGTAGCTTCCGAGCCACTTATGATATCTGCATTACTTTCCTTTCCAGAGCTCTTCGCCGACCCCTTTTTTCGCGTTCTCGAAGCGGGCAAGCACGAAGAGCAGGTCGCTGAGGCGGTTGAGGTATGCGAGGCGGTCGCCTTCCACCTTTGCGGAAACCAGGCGGCGTTCCGCGCGCCTGCAGGCCGAGCGCGCAACGTGCAGGAGGCAGGCCTCCTTGGTGCCGGAGGGGAGGATAAAGTGCTTCAGGGGCCTGAGGCGGCCCTCAAGGGAATCTATTTCCTTCTCAAGGCGCTTTGTGGTCCTGTTCCCCGAAAGGAGTTCCTCACCCTTCCATAGGGAGGCGCCTATTTCGAAAACGTCTTTCTGCGCAGCGGAAAGCATTGACCTTGTCCTCTTCCTCTTGCAGAATGCGGCGGCGAGGCCGAGGACCGAATTGAGCTCGTCCAGCGTGCCGTAGGCCTCGATCAGCGCATCATCCTTCTTGAGGCGCCTGCCGCTGAGGGCGGCGGTGTCCCCGGAGTCGCCAGTGCGCGTGTATATCTTCATTCCTCTACCTTGATTACGTTCACGGGGCAGGCGCTTGCGGCTTCCTTGTTGCATTCCGCTTCCGGGAGCTCGAGCGCGAAGTTGTCCCCGTCCGGGGAAGCGCCCTTCAGCGAGGCCTTCCCGTCCCCGCCCATCTCCCAGTATTTGGGGCAGACCGCTGCGCACGCGCCGCATCCAATGCAGCCGTTCCTTTCATGTACTATCTTTGCCATTTGACCAACCGGAAAGAAATGGGCTGGAACGCTTTTAACCCTATTTGATGCGGAGGCTCTTCCCCTTCTTGCGGGACACGGTTTTCAGCGTGACTTCGAGCATTCCATTCTCGTATTTTGCACGTGCGCTCTTCGGGTCCACGGGTTCCGGGAGGGCGAGCACGCGGCGGAATGCAGAGGCCTTCTTCGCCCTCCGGTATGAGCCCTTCCTGAGGTCCGCCTTTTCTTCGGAGCTTTCAGCGGAAATCGCGATGCTGCTCTCCGTAACGTTTACGTCAATGTCCTTTTTCGAGAAGCCGGGCAGTTTCACGCGCACGGTGAGCCCGCCCTTCTTCCTGCGCACGCCGGGATGGACATCCTCCATCACCACGGGGCCGAACTCGCGCTCAAAATCTTCCGGGAAGAAATTGCGGAACCGCTTCCTCCATTTCTTCAGTTCCTCATAAGGGTCGGCTATGTTGCCCATGCAAGCACCGGAGAAATAGGAAAAGAAAAAATGTAAAAGGGTATGCTATTCCACTTTTTCGCCTATCCCGAAAGTTTTCCTCAGCTCTGTTATCTTCACCTTCACGGTGTCCCCTTTCTTCACGCCCGGCACGAAGATGACGAAGCCATCCGTCTTCCCGATGCCGTCGCCCTTTGCGCCTACGGACTCGATGGTAATTTCCACGATGTCCCCGACCTTCACCGGCTTGGGAAGGTCAACCGTCTTGCTCTCTTCTTCTCCTTCCACGAAATTCACCTTGTGCTCTTGCTCCGGCAATAACGCTTAAATAACTATGCCGGCCCATTAAGCACGGTGCGCTCTGCATGGCAGAAAAGAAGAAAAAGAGGGGATTTTTCGACGATTTTTTCGGGGCAGGTGACGATGAGCTCTTTGGAGACATGTTCGAGCGGATGCGCGAGGACATGGACCGGATGATGAGGATGTCCGGGGAGATGCGCAGGATGGAAGTGCAGAAGGGGAACCCGCGCGTTTACGGCTTCTCGATGCGCATCGGGCAGGACGGTAGGCCCGTGGTGCGCGAGTTCGGGAACGTGAAGGAGCCCATGAAGCTCAGCGCAAGGGAGCATGGCCCGGAGCACCCGGATGAGAGGGAGCCGCTTGTTGACGTTTTCAGGGAGAAGAAGGCGGTGAAGGTCGTTGCGGAGATGCCCGGGGTTTCTGAAAAGGCAATCAAGGTATCCATAAAGGGGAAGGAGCTTTCAATAAAGGCGGAGAGCGGGGAGAGGAAGTATTCGCGCATTGTGGAGCTCCCTGAGAAGGTGAGCACAAAGAAGATGAAGAAGGGCTACCGGAACGGCATCCTCGAGCTCACGTTTCCGCTCTAGAAGTGCATTTCTCTGCCCATGCCTTATATTCCGGAGAGACGCGCTCGGCAGGGATTGCAATTATCCCGGGCATTTCGTAGGGATGGTTTTCCTCTATTGCGCGGCGGACCTTTTCCCAGAGGCCTTTCCTTGTTTTCACAATGAGCATGAACTCTTCCGCTTCCTCGAGCTTCTGCTTCCGGAGGCAGATTGATTTCTCAATGTGGATGATGCTTACGCAGGCGGCCAGTTTTTTTGCGGCCAGGAGGCGCGCGAGGCTTTCGGCGTCCTCCATCTTGGAGACCGTGGTCATTACTACTATCATTTCATCCCCAATTGCATTTTTGCCTCTGGGCTCATCCGCTCAGGGGTCCAGGGCGGGTCCCACACGAGCTCCACGCGCACGTCCTCCAGACCGAGTTCCTTCACCTTGCTTTCTACGTTCTGGACGAGGAAATTGAGGAGCGGGCAGGCGGGGGTGGTAAAAGTCATTTTCACAGTGACGCTGCTTCCCTTCACTTCAACTCCGTAAATCAGGCCGAGGTCTACGATATTCACGCCGAGCTCCGGGTCCATTACCTCCCTGAGCTTTTCGCGGACTTCTTCCCCGGTTGGCACAATACCGCCTACTTGCTTGAGAAGGGCTTGAGCAGCCTCTTTGCCTTGAGCAGGGCCTTCTTTATGCTTTTCTCGTCCTTTGAGCCGGCGCAGATTACCTTGCCGTTCTTGAAGAGGAGGAGCGAGGCCTTTGGGTCCCTGAACTTGAGGATTGCGCCCGGGAACTGCTCCGGCTCGTATTCGACGTCGTCCAGCTCATACGCAAGGGCATAGAGGTCCAGCCCCATGCCAAGGGAGGCGGAGGCGACTATGTTGGTAACCTCGAATTTCGGCCTCTTCTGCTTCTTGAGTATCTTTTTTGCATAGGGAGTGAGCATTTTCAGCGTCTTGGTGATTGTTTCTGAAATCTTCCTCTCGCTTTTGCAGCCCACGCATACTATCTTGCCGTTCTTGAAGAGCAGTATCGTCGCCTTGGGCTCCTCGAACTTGAGGATTGCGCCCGGGAACTGCTCCGGCTCGTATTCCACTTGGGGGAGCTTCGTCGCAATGAGGAAAAGGTCGAGCTCGAGCCCGAGGTTTGATGATGCGACCATGTTGGTTACTTTGTATTCTATCCCTTTGGCCAAGGAACCACCATTTAAATAACAGAAGGAAGCATTTATAAATCCTTTTTAAAGCTTATCCCAGAATAATAACGCTCCCCACGGTGGAATGTTTATAAAACGGTGAGGACAAAATTGAGTTGCCCTTGCCTGCGTGGGCTCGAGGTGGTGGTATGGTTAAGCGTTCAAAAGGCACAATGGTCAAGA
The DNA here is from genome assembly GCA_964552755.1 of Microcaldota archaeon. Taxonomy (GTDB): domain Archaea; phylum Micrarchaeota; class Micrarchaeia; order Anstonellales; family Bilamarchaeaceae; genus CAZKHX01. The sequence continues at coordinate 20,487 of CAZKHX010000004.1, forward strand.
GGACGAAGAGGTTCAGGCGCAAGCGCAAGCTTACGGTGCCCGACAGGGTGAAGAAATTCTCCATCGGGGACACGGTGCTCATAATGGTGGTGCCGCTATTCCGCGGCCTGCCAGCCCCGCGCTACCACGGCAAGCACGGGAAGGTCGTGGAGAAGAGGGGCGTTGCCTACCTGGTTGAAGTGAGGGACGGCAGGGCGGTCAAGAAGCTCGTGGTTTCCCCTGTGCACCTCAGGAAGGTGGGGGTTGAGGCCGCTAAGGCTACCCCAGCAGGGGGGAAGAAGGCAGCTGGACCGGAGGGAAAACCGAAGAAGGCGGGGAAGGCAAGCGCAAAGAAAAAGGTGGGCAAATGAAAATCATTGAATCAAAGCCGGCGCTGACTGCTGAGGTCCGCAGGGTGCTGGAGGAGCGCAAGGAGGATGGCGAGGAGCTTGGGTACGAGCAGATTAACGCCCTTGAGCACGCAACCGCCTTCTCAAAGCTGGATGAAAAGAAGTCCAAGGCGCTCGTGAAGAAGCTCATGGAGGCAAACGAGAAAGTGGATATTGAGGCAGCGACGAAGATAGCAGACGTGCTGCCCAACAGCCCTGAGCTCATGAAAACGCTGCTGCTCAGGAAAAAAGTAGAGCTCAACGACGAGGAAATAGCCGCGCTGTTGAAAATTGTGGGGTGAGAGGATGGAGGATTATGCATGGGTGGTCGAGTACCTCCCTGCAGGAAGGTCAACCGAGTCCAGGAAGGAGCCGATGGCCCAGCTTGTGGGCGACCAGCTATTCACGCTCCTTGAGGCGACAGTGAAGCCCGAGGCTACCCTCATGGTCGGCAAGAAGATTTTCGTGGGCAAGGGGGAGCGCGCGGAAATAGACCGCATAAAGAGGCGCATCGGGCACAACGAGCTTACCGATTCGGCAAAGGAGATGCTTTCCACCGTGGTGCGCAACATCGTGGAGAGCCAGGAGGCGCGCTTCATAGAATTCATCAACAAGGCAGGGCCCATCTCAATGAGGGTGCACCAGCTTGACCTGCTCCCGGGCATCGGGAAGCGGAATATGGAGCTCATACTCAAGGAAAGGCAGGAGAAGCCCTTCGAAAGCATGGGGGACCTCAAGAAGAGGGTGCCCACGCTCGGGGACCCTGTCGCGGCAATCGTGCACAGGATAGTTTCCGAAATAGAGGGGAAGGAGCGGTACTACATGTTCGTAAAGCCGTTCAAGCCTGGCGGCAGGTACTGAGGGCCCGTAGTCGAATGGTAAGACGTCGCTCTTACAGCATCTTTTTTGGGCTTTCCGGGAAGATGTAGGAACAGCGAAGACCGGGGGTTCGATCCCTCCCGGGCCCACAATTCCCTTAATCAGAATATCGCTTCCACTTCCACCTTCGAGCCGGAGGAGAGCGAGAGGGCTTTCCTCAGGTTGGAGGGAGCAACCACTTCAAGCACGTTTAGGGGGTGGTGGTTGCGTATTGGGAATATTATTGCGCCGTTCTCAGCCCCCACCTTGCACCTGTAGGCGTCTATGGGGCCGAATGTGCGGCCGCCCATCCTGAAGCCGGAAATTTTCACTGGCGGGGTCTCGCGGAGCTGGAGGCGCTGCTCGAGCAGGGCATCGGGTATTTCCAGGTTTAACGTGCCCCCAAAGGGCCTGAAGCCGAGCTTCTTCTCGAAATCCTTCACATATGGGCGCTTGGTCATGTAGTACCTGCCTTCTCCAAGGCCGTCAACCACCTGGCCTGAGAACTTGAAGCCGGGGTTCTCGAAAACGGATTTGAGCTGTGAATATGATTTGCGCAGGGAAAGGATGCCCTCTTTTGTGAGGGCGAGCATGCGGCCCTTCCGCTCTATAAGGCCCTCTGCCTCAAGCGTGCGCAGGCGCACGGACGCGTTCTGCTGGCTCATGCCCATCTCCTCCCCAATTTCCGCTGTTCTCAGTCGGACCGGGCGCGCGAGCGCCCCGCGCCTTGCGAGCAGTAAGAGTAGCTCATCCATAATGTAGGAATGCGGAAGAACCTTTATAAATAATCCACAATTAAGGGGTTTGGTGATGCGTTGATATCTGCTATTAAGGAGTCTATGGACCACTTCTCACGGGACCCCGTTGCCTTCATGGTCCCGACTTTCCTCTACCCAGTCCTCATGCTCATTACGCTCGGCGCGTTCTCAGGGATACTGCTCATATTCTTTTTCCTGTTCTCGCTTGTTGGGTTTACTGGCGAGGCATCCACATACGTGCTGGCCGCAATCGCTGCGGTATTGGGGATAATTTACGTCATTATTGCCGCAGGGTACAAGGGCTCCATGGTGAATGAATACAACAATGCCACTGAGAAAGAGCCTGTGGGGCTGGAGCATTTCTTGAAATACGCATTCAAGAACGCGCCGAATTTCTTCATAATAGGGTTCGTGAAGATGGTGATTACGGGGTTCGTGGTGATGCCGCTTTTCCTGCTGTACTATTTCGTGCTGTGGGAATACCATGATGCGTACACTTACCTGCTTGTGCTGCTTGCGCTGCTCCTCGTGTTCATCATAGAGTTCGTGTTCTCCTTCTCGTATATCGCGTACGTGGCGAGGAAGGTGAGCCCCATAACGGCGATGATAATCTCGTTCAACACCGTGAAGGAGAAGAACGTGAACGCGCTCGGGGTATACCTGGTTTATTCGCTGGTGGCGCTTTCCACCAACATACCGCTGCTTAACATCCTCACGTACCTGGTGTTCTACCCGATAGCATACACATCTCTGATAGTGCTGTTCAAGAAGTGAGCCCGGCAAGGGCCTTTTCCGCCATGACTGCGGCGGTTGCGCCTTCGGCTGCGGCGACCACTATCTGCTTTATGGGAAAGTCGCGCGCATCGCCTGCTGCGTAAACGCGGGGGATGCCGGCCTCCATTTTTTCATTGGTCTTTATGAAGCCCCACTGGTTCATTTCCACGTTTGTGCTTTTCAGGAACCCGGTGTTCGGGAGCAGGCCTATGTAGATGAAGACACCGTCGACTTTGAGGGTCGACTGCTCCCCGGTTTTCCTGTTTTCGAGGAGGAGCTCCTGCACCTTGCCCTCCCCGCGGATTTCCTTGGGGATTGTGTCCCAGATGAATTCGACCTTTTCATTGGAGAAGGCGCGGTCCTGTATTACCTTGTCCGCGCGGAGCTTGTCCCTGCGGTGGATTATGTGCACCTTCTTTGTGAAGCGGGCGAGGTAAGTGCCCTCGTCCACTGCTGAGTTGCCCCCTCCGATTACCGCTATTTCCTTGCCCTGAAAGAAAGGGCCGTCGCACGTTGCGCAATAGCTCACGCCTTTCCCCTTGAATTCCTCTTCCCCGGGGATGCCCAGCTTCCTTTCGCGGGCACCGGAGGCGATGATTACCGCCTTTGCCTCTATATCGCCTGAGGAGGTTTTCAGGGTGTGCTTTCCTTCCCCGGGCTCGAGGCCCGTGACTTCCGTGTTTTCCCTTATTTCAACTCCGAATGATTTTGCCTGCTCCACGAAGGCCTTGGAAAGCTCTTCCCCGGAGGCCGGCTTTGAGCCGGGCCAGTTTTCCACAAGATACGTGGTGGCCATCTGCCCGCCGGGGAGGCCCTTTTCGAGCACTACTGCCTTCAGCCCTGAGCGGGCAGCGTACATGCCGGCGGTGAGCCCCCCGGGCCCTGCGCCTATTATCGCTATGTCATACATGCTGTTCACCTAAAGCTGTACCTTCTTCCCGGTTGCGTCGCGGCGGTATGCTCCGAACTCCTTTATCTTTTTCGCAATTTCCTTGGAGAGGACCGGCCCCTCCTTGCATACCCTTATGCCGAGTTCATCTACGGCGCACTGGCCGCATATGCCGAAGCCGCACTTCATGTACCGCTCCATGCTTATTTCGCAGGGGACGCTGGAGTCATCGGTGGCTTCGACCACTTTCTTCATCATTATCTCAGGGCCGCACGTGAAAACCTTTGAGATTTTCTCCTTTTGGAGGAGTTCCTTCAGCAGGTCGGTTGCAAAGCCCCTGCGGCCCATGCTGCCGTCATCTGTTGAGACCATCACTTCCGCGCCTGCCTTCTTCATGCGGTCAAGGAAGAGGAGGCGGGACCTGTCCTGTGCGCCCTCAAGGAAAAACACTTTCATGCCCTTTGCAAGGGCTTCTTCGGCAAGGAATGCGACCGGTGCGGAGCCGCAGCCTCCGCCCACCACTGCAATTGGGCCGGATTTCGGGAGCCTGAAGTGGTTTCCATAGGGGCCGAGGATGCCTGCGGCTGCGCCTTTTTTCAAGGAAACTGCGGCTTTTGAGAACGGTCCTGCTGGAAATACTGTGAGGCCAAAGCGCTTTCCATCCTGGTAGGAAACTGACATGGGCTTCTGGCCTATTTTAGGGAGCCAGAGCATTACGAACTGGCCGGGCTTTGCGTTGAGGGGATAATCGAAATAGAGCGTTGCCGCGCATTCGCCCTCCTTCTTCACTTCCGCAGCCTTGAGCGGGACCATAGTGCCTTCACTCATGGGCAACACCCCTCATGTCCTCTATTGACTTGTATCCTTCCGCATCCATGAACTCCTGCATTTCCGCGCATACCTTCTTGAAAACGCCTATGCCGCGGCTGTGGACCGCAGTGCCCACGCCCACTGCGGAGGCGCCGGCCATTACCATCTCTATTGCGTCGCGGCCTGTTTCAACCCCGCCCGTGCCTAGGATGGGGATTTTCACAGTTTTGTATATGTCATAGACGCAGCGGACTGCGATGGGCCTTATCATCGGGCCGGAGAGGCCGCCGCACTTGTTCGTGAGGATGGGCGTGGCGGAATTGATGTCTATCGCCATGCCGGGGCCAACGGTGTTGATTGCGGTTATTCCGTCCGCGCCTGCGTGCTCGACCGCCTCGGCAATCTCCTTTATGTTGGAAACGTTTGGGGAGAGCTTTATCAGCACCGGCATTTTGCATGCTTTCTTTACTGTCTTGGTGACAATGGCTGCGAGCTCGGGGCTGTGGGAAAAAGGCCTGCCGAACTCGTCCTCTACGTTGGGGCAGGAGATGTTTACCTCCATGAGGTGGGGGCCGGCCTTTGCAAGGAGCTTTGCGAGGGTTGCGTACTCGGGCACTTTTGAGCCGAATATCGAGGCGATTACCGGCACGCCTGCATTCTTTACTGCATAACCCAGCTCGCCGAGGGCTTCCTCGGAGCCGGGGTTGGAGAGCCCGACTGCGTTTATCATGCCGTGCTCAAGCGGGACTATTGTGGGGTTGGGGTGCCCCTCCCTCGGCTTGATGCTCACGGATTTCATCGTCACTGCGGCTGCGCCGCTCTTCGCGGAAAAGCAGAGGGAGGCGCCCGTGAGCCCCATTATGCCGGAGGCGAGCACCGTCGGGTTTTGCAGTTCTACCCCTGCAAGCGAGGTTTTCAGCATCCATAATATAGCTGGGAGATTGTTTAAAAAAAGGAGGGATGGGGCGGACTAAAACTCCCCGCCCATTCCGCCCATGCCCCCGGGGCCGCCGGGCGGAGCGCCGCCCCTGCCGCCCTTCGAGGCGATGATGTCGTCAATGCGGAGCACGAGGCGCGCGGTTTCCGTCGCGGAGCTGAGCGCCTGCGTCTTCACCTTTGCGGGCTCGAGCACCCCGAGCTTCTCCATGTCGCCCACTTCGCCCGCGAGGACGCTGACCCCAATGCCGCCGCCCTTGCCGCCCTTGTGCTTGTTGCGCAGGGAAACGAGGGTGTCGATTGCATCCATGCCGGCGTTCTCCGCGAGGGCCTTGGGGATGGACTCGAGGGCGTCAGCGTACGCCTGTATCGCGAGCTGCTCCCTGCCGCCGATTTCAACTGCGTAGGCGTGCAGGAGGGCGCTGAGGGACATCTCGATTGAGCCGCCTCCGGTAACGTACTTGCCCATCTCGATTGCGCTGGAGACCGCGCCTATTGCGTCCTTGATGGCGCGCTCGACTTCGGAAACCACGTGCTCTGTGCCTCCGCGCACGAAAATGGTGACGGACTTGGGGTGCTTGCACTCGCGCACGAACACCAATGCCTCTCCGCCGACCTTCTTCTCTACCACGGAGCCAGCCGAGCCGACATCCTTCTCGCCTATGTCATCGAGGGAGGACTGTATCTTTGCACCGGTGGCGCGGGCGAGCTTCTCCATGTCGCTCTTCTTCACGCGCCTCACCGCCATTATGCCCTCCTTCGCGAGGTAGTGCTGGGCGAGGTCGTCTATGCCCTTCTGGCAGAAGACGACGGTTGCGCCCGAGTCTTTTATCTTGCCGGCCATCTCCTTGAGCATCTTCTCCTCCTGCTTGAGGAAGGCTTCCATCTGCTCGGGAGAGGTAATCTCTATCTTCGCATCGGTCTCGGTCTTGTCTATCTCGAGCGCGATGTCGAGGAGGAGGATTTTCGCATTCTTCACCGATTTTGGCATTCCGGCGTTCACGACCTCCTTGTCGATTACCACGCCGTTCACGAGTTCGGTGTCCATCACGTCGCCGCCAGATTTCTTCTCAATCTTTATGAAGTCATGGTCAACGTAGTAGGAGCCGTTTTCCTCCTCGGCAACCTGGTTGATTGCGTCAACGACAAGCTGGGAGATTTTCACCTTCTCATCGTCGCTGCCGATGCCTTTGGAGCCCATTGAGATGAGCCCTATCTTCGTGAGGATTGCCGCGTCCTGCGGGGTGACCGGCTTGGAGAGCGAGTCAAGCGCCTCCTCCGCCTTCTTGGCGGCGAGCTCGTACCCCTTGATTATGGTGGTGGGGTGGATGCCCTGGTCGAGGAGCTCCCCTGCCTTGCGCAGGAGGTTGCCCGCGAGCACCACCGAGGTGGTTGTGCCGTCGCCGACCTCCTTGTCCTGGGTCTTCGCGATTTCCACCATCAGCTTTGCCGCCGGGTGGTCCACGTTCATCTCCTCGAGGATGGTGGCGCCGTCGTTCGTGATGACGATGTCGCCGAGCTCGCTCACGAGCATCTTGTCCATGCCCTTCGGCCCGAGCGTGGTCTTCACGATATTCGCCACGGCGTAGCCGATGGCGATGTTCAGCCTCATTGCGTCCCTGCCCATTACCCTGTTCGAGCCTTCGGGCATTACGTATACCTGGTCTCCTCCCATCTGTTTGGTCATATTTCTCACCTTTCAAAAGCGCAAAAGTTAGTGGATAAAGAATAACATAAGAAAGGTTTAAGAAATTAGCCCCATGTGAATTGAAGGCCGTATATCTTATCCATGTACCTTATGACCATCTTTTTCTCGGACATATCGGGGTCCATGAATTCTGCGAGTTTGGATACATCCGCCTGAATGTTGTTTTTGAGGAGATCCGAAAACTTCTTGTTATAGTCATAATTTGGGTCGAGCATTGAGCTCACCTGCATGGTGCTGAAATCGAAGTCAAGCCCGGTCAGGTATGCGGACAGCCCGTTGACAAAGGCTTCCTTTCCTTCCGTGCATGCATTCCTGAATTCTTTGTCAAACGCCTTTATGTCATAAATGTATGTTTTTCCCGTGAATTTTACGTATCTCGGGTCAATGTGGGAAAGGCCCTTGTATTCAATGTAATCCTCAGCCAAGCCATTTGCATGCTCTTCGTTCTTTTCCCACCCTTTTTCTGGCCCAAAACCCTCCCCTTCCACAAACTTTGGGATTTTGTTGAGGTCGTCATCCACGGCTCCGTCTATGAACCAGGCCCACTCAAGGTTGTAGTCATCATAGCTGAGGCCTGATTTTAGTATTCCGTCACCCCCCATCCATTTGATATAGTTTTCAGCATCCGTTTCAACGACAAGGCCTTTTACCTCATCGAGAAGTGCAGAATCGGAAGTCCCTTTTTCGCGGCCTTCCTCTATGTACTTCCTGAGGTCAACGTCCTCATCGGTAAAATAGCCATCATAAACTGCCATAATGTCAAGTATTTCGGTTGCGGAGGCGCCTCCATTGAGGAACCTGTCCTGGGCGGTCTTGAGGAAAGCATTCAGTTCTTTGGCTTCTGCCTTGGCCTGCTCGGAATACTGCTTGATGCTGTCATTGTATATGCCTGTAATCATGGCCTTTGCTTCATTTTGTTTTGTCTTTTGCACCATCACAACCAACCGTTAATATCGGCGTGGAGGAAATATTTAAACGTATGCCCGGACTGGAAAGTAATAAAAACACTTTCAAACACACCAAACTGCAAGTGTTCGCATGTCTACGAGAACTCCCAACTCGAAGTGGATTTACAGGATGCGCGGCGGGGCGGGGCAGCCGAAGCCGATGTGCCTGAGGGTGCGGGAATTCCGCAAAGGCGACGAGGTTGGACGCATTATCGCTAGGCCGCAGGGCGGGC
>CAZKHX010000004.1:28867-92357 GCA_964552755.1 Microcaldota archaeon
GGGCGGGCGCCCAGGGAAGGCATTCGCAGGCGCCGCGGTGCTGCTGGCGGGCGCGGCGGGCGCCGCGGGGTGCAACGGCACGGCGTGCAATAATGATGTTTACAATAGTGTACAGAAAGCGGGCAGCGATGCGATGCATAGCCCAACGGGAGCTGCCTGCATAGGGCTGGGGGCGGCTGCGCTGGTCACGGCCTATTTTGCAATTTTGTACCTGAAGCAGAAGGGCGGGGAAAAGAGGCGGGGGCCTGCGGAATAGTTTTAAACCTGAACGCAGAATAGGCGCCGGGTGGGTTAGATGAAGATAATTATCGACGATGCTCCCAAACTCAAAGATGCAGTGGACACTATTGTCAACCTTGTTGAGGAGGGGCTTTTTGAAGTGGGCAAGGACGGGATAGGGCTCAAGGCGATGGACCCGTCCCAGATTTCCATGATTTCGTTCTTCATGCCGAAGGAGGCGTTCTCCACCTATGAGATTTCCGAGGAGAGGAAGCTCGGCATAGACGTGGACAAGCTGAGCAAGGTGCTTGGCAGGTCAAGGGCGGGCGAGAGCGCCGAGCTCGGGCTCGAGGATGGGAGAATCGTGGTGAGCTTCAGGGGCAAGAAGAACAGGAGGACCTTCAGGCTGCCGCTCATAGAGATGACCGGCGGGCTGGAGAGGGAGCCGAAAATAGAGTATTCAAACAAGGTGAAGCTGGTTTCGGATGCGCTCAAGGAGATACTCAAGGATGCGAAGCTCGTGAGCTCGCACGTGAGGCTGTTGCTGGACGACGGCGGCTTCAGGGTTGAGATAAAGGGGGATGAGGGTGAAATCAAGGAGGAGTTCGACAGCGGGTGCGAAGAGCTGAAGGAGCTCGAAGGGAAGGACGCAAAGGCGACCTTCCCGCTGCAGTACATGGAGGACATCATACGCGCGAGCAAGGGCGGCTCGGAGATTACCATTTATCTGGAAACCGACAGGCCGCTCAAGATCGAGTACGAAGTCGAAGGCGCTAAGAGCACTTATTATCTGGCGCCCAGGATTGAGAGCGCATAGCGGAAAGGAAGAGAGCGGCCAGCATTGCGAATGCGATCGGGCAGGTGGCAAGGTCCGCCCCTGGCTCCGGGGGGGAGTATTCTCCGGTCACTCCACCATCTTTTGATTTTGTGATTACTATGTCGTCCTTAATCGTTGTGCCCTGGAATGCGATTGTATAGGGGATTGTGTGGGTGTAGCCGGGGGTGAGTGAGCGGGTGTCCAATTCATAGGTTAGGACTTTGCGCTCTCCGGGCGCAAGGACGAGGATGCGCGATTCGCCCTTGTTTATGTATTCGGGCATGCGCAGGTCGAATGTGGGCGTGAGGTAGTATTCGGTCGGGTTGTTCAGCACAACATTCAGGGATTCGCCTTCCAGGGCAGTATACGCTATTATTGTCTCTTCATAGGGCTCCTGGCGCTCTATGCGCGTGTGCACCGCGTTGGTGAAGGCAAGCTCGCCGCCCTTTGCGGTCACCTTGTCGAACGCCCCGGACTGGTCGGCGGAATAGGAAAACGCGACGTGGCGGGCATCGAGCATGCCGAATTCATGGAAAGTGGGGTCGGCAGGGACCCACTGGCCCCCAATTTTCACTTCGGCCCATGCATGGTCCTGCCACTGCTCAGAAAATGCGCGGCCGGAAACGTAGCGGGCTTCAAGGCCGACCGAGCGAGCAAGGGAGATGAACAGGTGGGAGTAGCCGGTGCATACCGCGGAGCGGAGGGCATATACCTGCTCTGCGGGGGCCTTCTCGCCCCAGCGCGAAAGGTTGTATTCGAGAGTGAGGTAGACCCAGTCCGCGAGGGAGGTGGTGGCCTCGAGCTGGCCTGCGCTGCCGGAGGTTTGGGAGAGGGCAAAGGAGCGCATTTCATCGGAATAGGCGATATCGCCGGAGGCAGGGAGCTCCGAGGCGGCGAATGGGGGGTCGGAGGCCGCATTGGGGCCGTAGGAGATTTCAACGAGCGCGGTGGCGGTAAGGATTACTGGGGTCTCCTCGCTTTCGGAAAAGTAGTATGCGCGGAGGTTGTCGCCCTCCTCCAGGAATTCCAGGCCTTCGCTCCCGTTGAGCTGCACTATGCGCTGGTTGGGGGAAAGGGCGAGGAAGGTGGAGTTCATCCCGAAGTCCCGCAGCTCTGCGGAGCCGGATTCGATTACCCAGGTTTTCTCAACGGCAACGGTGAGGTGGCCTACGTAGGAAAAGGAAAGGGGGAGCAGGAGGAGCAGGGGGAGGATTCGCTTCATGACTTGAGCCGCCTCACATGCTCCATCCTCTTTTTCACTAGGGCAGAAGTGCCGATGTCCGGCCTGTGCCAGACCGGGCCGGAGACGTGGCGGGCGGCGCACTCGGTCCTTTCCTCGGCGGTGCCCAGCTTGTCCGCGCGCGCGACGAGCGCGGCGGTGCGGGAGGCAGTGGTGAATATTTCGCCGCCTTTTTCGTACACCGAGCCGAAATACAGCTTGGAGCCGCAGTCCCACACGCCCTTCTCGTTTATCCCTATCTTCTGGTCCTTCTTGCCCGCTTCGGGGTAGCCTTCGGGGACGAGGTATTTTACCACGGTGGACTGGTCGGAAAACGCGGGCTGGACAAGCTTGCCATCATGGATGGACTGGAATATGTCCGCGAGCTGGGTGCGAAGGAGCGTCAGGACGTTCATTGCCTCGGGGTCTCCGAAGCGGGCATTGAACTCGATTACCCGGAGGCCGGAGGAGGTGAGCATGAACTGGCCGTAGAGCACGCCCTTGAACTGGTTTCCGCCCGCCTTCATTGCGGCAACGGTCTTCTCCATTATTTCCTTTGCGGAGTCGAGGTCCTTCTGCTCCATGAACGGGAGCAGCTTGCCTGTGGAATAGGAGCCCATGCCGCCAGTGTTCGGGCCGCGGTCGCCGACAAATGCACGCTTGTGGTCCTGCACCGGGGGCATGAGGGAGATCCCCGCGCCGTCCGAGAAGGACTGGACTGTAATCTCTTCTCCGTCGAGGCGCTCCTCGAGGAGCACCGAGCCGTCCTTTTCTATGAGGCCTTTCACGTAGGTCATGGTCTCTTCGGCCGAGGCGAAGTGCTCGCCCATTATGCGCACGCCCTTTCCCCCGGTGAGGCCGATTGGCTTCACCGCGACTTCGCATGCATCCTTGATGAATGAGCGGGCGTCCTCCTCGTTGTCAACCACCTCGAACTCGGGGAGGCCCGGGATTGAGTTGTCGAGCATGAGGTTGCGGGCATATGCCTTGTCCCATTCTATCCGCGCCGCCTCCCTGAGGGGCGAGGCGACGGCGATGCCCGCATCCGCTATTATGTCGGTGACGCCCGCGGCAAGCAGGGCGTCAGGGCTTACGAAAGCGAGGTCTATGCCCTCCTTTATGCACCACTGTCCGACCGTTTCCTTGTCTGTTGGGTCGGCAATCAGGAATTTTTCAGAAAGGGCCGCGATGCCCGGGTGCTTCTTGGGCATTATGGAATACAATGCTGCGCTCTTTGAGAGCTGTTCGGCTATTATGTGTTCCCTTGCGCCTGCGCCTACGAGCAAAACTTTCATTCACTTACCTCCACCCATTATCCTTGAAACGGTCTTGCCAAAAACGTCGAAGGCGTTCATGCCGAACTGCTTGAGCACAACGTATGATTTGGTGCGGGGGAAGCGCTTGGCCACGGTGAATTTGTACACCCTTGCCTTTTTCGCCTTCTCCTCCTTTGCCTTGGGCATGCATTACCTCTTGCGTATATATCCGTTCTTTATGAGGAGGTCGAGGCCCTCCTCGACCCTGCCGACTGGCATGCTGTTTATCTTAGAGAACTCGAAGAGGTCGATTTCGCCGTCGTGGTCCTTTATCCACTGGAACACGCGCTCCTGCAGCACCTCGTCCGTAAGGCCCTCGAGCTTGGAAATCTTCTCCTTGAGCTCCTCGTTCTTGCGCTCGTATTCCACGAGTATGCGGGCGTTCTGCTCGCTGGAGCGGAGGAGGTCCTTGTATCTCTTTTCAATAGAGTCGTGCCTGCTCTGGAGCTCCGCGAGCTGCGATGACATTTCCAGCTTTTCCCTTTCCACAGATTCCGAAAGGGACTTCAGCAGCGGGAAATAGAACATGTATACCGAAGGGACCTGCACGTCGTAATAGTCCTCCAGGAGGAGGAACAGGTTCAGGAGCATTATGCCCATGTCAAGGTTGCGCATGAGCTTTGTGCGCATGGAGGGCGAGGTATACTTTACGGTGATGCCGGCGCGGGAAAGCTCGGCGCGGTAGAAGAGGAAGGGCTTGCCCTTCAGGTCCTCGGACTCTATTTTCTCAATAAGGAGCATGTCCGGGGAATACTCTATCCTGGTAAAGCCAAGCTTGCCCAGCATGGAAAGAAGGGGCTTGAGCGGCTTTTTCCGCTTCGTCTTTATCTTGATTACTTCCTCCATTTCAATCCTCCTTCATCTGAAGGTCCACTATGCCCTTGGAAGCCTTCCTCCTGCGCGTGAGGGAGAACACCTCCACAATGTATTTCTCATCCACCCCCAGTTCCCGCAGGAACGTCATTATGGACGAGGGCGAATAACCGAACTTCTCGAGCATGCCGACAAAGTCCGTGGCGTCCATGCCGCCATCCCCCCTTTCAAACTCAACCTTTATGAGGTTTATCTGCTCGTCATTGAGCCCGAGCTCGAAGAGCATCCTCGAGAACTGCTCCCTTTCAATTTCAACGTCCTTCATCTTGCCCACCTTTATGGTGTATACGAAAAGCGGTTCCTCGCCGTCTATTTTTTCCATCAGGAACGTGAGGGACTTCCCCGCGCGCTTTGAGAATATCATGTTCACTGCGGCGTCGCCGACCCCAAACTTGGAGATTTCATTGTCGACGTAATCCGAGTAGTTGAGGGAGCTGCGCACGTAGTCCTTGAACTCGCGGAGCACTAGGCGCAGGATGAACAGCGTGCCGACGTTGGAGAAGATTGTCTTGTGCATGTCAGTCGGGTTCTGGGAGGCGACAATGAGGGCGAAGTTGTATTTGCGTCCCTCGCGGACTATCGTAATGACATCGGAGCGCTCGTCGTTTGCGATTTTCCATGCCTCGTCAACGACCACGAAGAGCTTTACCCCGCGCTCCTCCTGCATCTCTTCATGGCGCATCTTCTCCTTGAGGAACTGGAGGATTGTGAGGCCTGCGAGGGAGCGCATCTCCTCCGTGGGGAGAGAGTGCAGGTCGATGCACACGAGGCCGGAGCTTGCGAGCTTGTCCAGGTCGAGCGAGGACTGCTTTGCGAAGAAGTCGCTGCCCTCGGTGACGAAGCGCTTCACAAGGCGCGCGGCAGAGCGCTTCCTCTTGGATTCGAGGGTCTTTACAACGTCGACGAGGGTAGGCTTGCGCATGCGCTCATAGGTTTCCTCCAATGCATCCTCAATGTCGTAGCGCTCCTGCGGGAACGGCTTGAGGTCGATGAGGATGTCAAGCGCGCTCATTATCTGCTTTATGCGCTCGGTAGGCGAAAGGCCGGCGAGGTCCATGAGGTTGAGGTGCTCCTTGCCTAGGGAGACCACCTTGCCGCCCGCCTGCTTCACCCACTTGTTGTATTCCCCCACCCAGTCGAGGATTACCGCGTTGGAGTTCCAGACGAGGGAGGCGCGGGTGAGGAATGTCTTCACAAGGTATGACTTGCCCGAGCCGGTGATTCCCACTATGCCGATATGGGGGTTTACGAGCTTGTTGTAGTTCCAGAAGAGGGGGACGTTCAGCCAGCGGGTTTTACCCACGTAGATGCCCTCATGGGGCAAGGAGAGGAGGAGGTCCGGCCGGGGCTCTGGCGGGTGCACCAGGAAGAGCTTCCTGGCCATTTCGCTTGTGAGCTGGCTGCCGAGCTTCAATCTAGAACACCTCGTCCCTAAGCTGTTCGGTTTCCGCCGGGATGAAATACTCCCACTCGAAGCAGCGGAGCATATCGAGGTCTAGGAGCTCCGCGACGTCCGCGCCCAGGGTGGAAGAGATGATTGTCTTTATTTCCTTGGACTGCCTGCGCACCTTTGAGAGCGCTTCCTCGCGCGTAACTCCGAAAGCGGTTGTGGTCACGTAGGAGGTGATTTCAAGGGGGCGGTCGCCGTGGGTTATGCGGTCGAGCAGGCGGTTCCACATCGCAATTTCCCTGTCTAGGCGGATTATCTCCTCGCTGTTGGCGGGGAGCTTGCGGCGCTTCGTCTCGGCCGAGCTGCGCTTCGCCTTTATCTCCTCCGTGTGCTTCGTGAGGTCGATTGAGGAAACCAGGAGCGAGATTTTCATCACGTTCTTGAGGGAGGAGAGGGCCTTCTCGAACGACTCTATCATCGCGGCCTTGTCCGAGACTGCCTTGTCCACCGTGCTTTCGTAATAGCGTATCTCAAGGAATTTCGAGGCATAGAAGCCTGCGCCGTGCTTCTTGATTATGCAGTCGCGCGTGGGTGGGATTTCATAGCCGCCGCGTATCTCAACGATGTTCGCGGCGGAGGTGAAGAACGGGATTATGAGGTAGCTGTACTTCCAGAGCAGCAGCGCCAGCGCAAAGAACACCGCGGCCAGCACCGCGAAAATCATGTTGAAAGAGACGACCGCAAGCACGACCGAGACGAGGCCTCCGCCGAGCGCAGCAAGTGTCATTGAACGGTTTTCTATCATAAGGATCCCACCGCGAAGAAGAATTCCCCGCCGAATATATCCGTAACTTCCTTTATAAATATGATTGTGAGCAGCAGCGAGAATATGGGCGCCACTATGACAAATATTGAGAGGGCGGTCGTCGCTTCGGTGAGGCGCTGGATTGCAAGCGTGAGGTCCCCGCTGAAGTCGCCCGCGGACATGTTGTCTATGCGGGCGCCTATGCCGTAACTGTCGTTGAGGTCCAGGACCGGATAGGCCGCATATAACGAATTGTTGGTGACATTCACCATGAAGTCGCGCGTCTCGTTGAGCTCGGGCACGGGGAATACCAGTATGAGGGCGGGGTAGAGGAGGTATATGCCGATTGAGACCGCTATGAGGAAGCCCCCGAGGCGGCGTGTGGAGAAGAACGAGCGGAATACCAGGCCGAGCGGGAGGAAGAACGTGAGGAGCTGGGGCGCGAAAAAGGAGAGCAGCTGCACCTGCAGCTCGGACGCCATGAGGAGGAATTGGAGGTATTCAATCTGGCCCGCGAGCATATCGGAGACGGAATAAAGGGCGGACATCGGCTGGATGGAAAAGGTCGGGAATTCCAGCACAATCGACTGGTAATAGGAAACAATGTGCTGGAGGTCGAGGGAACTGCCCATGAGGGCATATATGTCGTCAGCAAGCATCTGGTATACGCAGGAGAGGTTGGCAAGCGCGTCCTCCGCCTCGCAGGCAGGGACCTCTATGAGCTCCTTGCTTATTTCAGTTGCGACTGCCACTATGGTGCCATAGGCGCCGAGGAGCGCCGCGTTGATTACGGACTGGATGAGCTCCTCCATGCCGAAGTATTCGACTTTCTTCGAGCTGAGGACGCGGCCTAGGCCTATCAGTATGCCGGATAGCACTATCGAAAGTGTAACCACCGTCGCAGCAATTGACAGGTCCAGGGCCATTCGCTCACTTCAGCAGGTTGGATGAGATTTCCTGTATGAGTTCCGCGGAGCCGATTATTGCGGCTATCACCACGCCGCCGACAACTATGGCAATGGCGAGCGCCTGCCACTTGCCACGGGTTTCGCCGGGCTGCAGCTGGGCTGCGCCATACACGAGCCCGCCGACGACTATCAGCAGAAGAGAAATCGTGGTCCCTGCGGATTTCAGGATCTCTAGCCAGCTGGAGAGGAGTGTTTCTATATATGCCATACGAGATGGTGTTACCTTAAGGGTTATTAAAGCTTTTCGGGACGGTGTTTCTCCATGGCAAAAGTGAGGGTTTCCCTCGGCAAGAGCGTGCAGGCAAACGCCGCGGACTATTACGAGGAGGCGAAAAAGGCCAAGAGGAAGGCTGAAGGGTTGGAGAAGGCGATTGAGGAAACCAGGAGGAAAGCGGGGGAAAAGAAGCCTGCGAAGAAAGTGGTGCGCGTGAAGAGGGAGCGGAAATGGTATGAGGAGTACCGGTGGGCGTTCACCACCAAGGGGAAGCTGATTGTCGCAGGGAAAAGCGCGGCGCAGAATGACCGGGTCTTCTCGCAGGTTTTCAGGGAAGGGGACCTTTTCTTCCATGCGGATATCAAGGGGGGCGCGGCCACTGTTCTAAAGGAGGGGGAAAAGGGGGAGAGGGGGGAGAAGATGGAGGCGGCGGCGCTTGCCGCGTGCTATTCAAAGGCATGGGTGAAGAAATTCAGCATGGTGGATGTATACTGCCTGCCCTTCGGGAAAGTGAGAACGGCGCAGGGTGCCGGCGCAGGGGCGTTCGACCTGCTGGGAAAGAGGGAATGGTTCAGGAACACGCCCCTGCGGCTTGCAATAGGGCTGGACGAGAGCGGGCAGGTTGCAGTCGGAGCGGAGCATGCGAAGCTGAGGAAGAAGCGCATCATGCTGCCCGGGAAGCTCGAGAAGGGCGAGGCGGCGAAGCGCATTGCGGAGAGGCTGGGGGTGCACCCGGATGAGGTCCTCCCGCTGCTGCCACCGGGGAAGATATCTGTGGCAGCTGCGAAGCTTATGTAACCATGGTTACAGAGACCGGCGCGGCAGAAGCTTCCAATGACCGCTCCCAGGTGGGCCAATGTAACCATGGTTACACGGCATGCGGCGGGGCCGCCTTAGCAATCCTTAAGAATATTACAAGAGATACCGGCCCAGGAGGAAACAAATGCGCCGCATTGAAGTGCGCCGGAAAGGGCTGGAAGACCCGACGGCGCAGGCCCTTGCCTCAGAATTGAAGGAGGAGCTTGGGCTGGAGGCAAAGGACATTGTGGCAATCCGCGCCTACAGCATAGAGGATGACATCCCGGATGCGGACATGGAAAGGCTTGGCAAGGAGCTTTTTGCGGATGCGGTGATGGAGGAGTTCACGTTCAGGGAGCCGTTCAATAATGAGTATTGGAGGATTGAGGTCGGCTACCTCCCGGGCATGACCGACAACGAGGGAAAAACCGCGGGCGAGGGCATCAACGACATCCTGCGGAGGAAGCCGAATGTTTATTCCACGCGTGTCTATGCAATAGATGCCGAATTCAGGAGCGACGTGCACGCCGCGGACGTCGCATACGCGCTTTTCGCAAACAAGGTCATCCAGCAGGTAAAGGTTTCCGAGCCCGGCTCGGGCGGGTTTGAGCCATATATCCCAAAGGTGGAGCTCGGGGAGCCTCCCCCGGCCGGGGAAATCAGCCTGAACATCGGCGATGAGCAGCTCGTGAAGCTCAGCAGGGACCGCCTGCTTGCGCTTTCCCTTGAGGAAATGGCTGCGGTAAGGGATTACCTGAATTCCGACAGGGTGCTCAACAAGCGGAAATGGAAGGGGCTCGGGAAGAAAGTCACCGATGTCGAGCTGGAAGCGATAGCGCAGGCATGGAGCGAGCACTGCAAGCACAAGATTTTCAATGCAAAGATAACCTATTCCGAAGACAATGGCGAAGAGATAGTGGATTCGATATTCAAGACATACATTGCAGGGGCTACTGAGAAGGTGCGCAAGCCTTACGTGGTCTCGGTGTTCAAGGACAATGGCGGCATAATACGGTTCGATGAAGGCAACAACATCGCGGTGAAGGTGGAGACGCACAATTCGCCCTCCGCGCTCGACCCATACGGCGGCGCGCTAACGGGCATACTCGGGGTGAACCGGGATGTGCTCGGCACCGGCATGGGCGCGAAGCCGGTTGCGAACATGGACATGCTCTGCTTTGGCGAGCTTGACGCGAAGGTGCCCAAGGGGGTGCTGCGCACGCGCAGGGTTGCGCGCGGGGTGATAAAGGGCATCGAGCACGGGGGGAACATGGTCGGCATCCCGACAGTTAACGGCTCGGTCACTTTTGAGAAATGCTACAATACGAGGCCGCTTGTGTATGCGGGCACGGTCGGGCTGATGCCAACCGAAATCGGCGGCCGGGACACCGCAGCCAAGAAAATAGAGCCGGGATACCTTGCGGTGATGGTCGGGGGCCGCATAGGCAGGGACGGCATACACGGCGCAACATTCTCTTCCCAGCAGCTCACATCCGGAATAGCCGCAAGCGTGGTGCAGATAGGCGACCCGATTACGCAAAAGAAAGTAATAGACCTGGTGCTGGAGGCGCGCGACCGGGGGCTCTACGAGGCGGTCACGGACAACGGCGCAGGCGGGCTTTCCTCAAGCATGGGCGAGATGGCGCAGATGAGCAACGGCTGTGAAATCCACCTGGACAAGGCGCCGCTGAAATACCCCGGCCTGATGCCGTGGGAGATACTGCTTTCCGAATCGCAGGAGCGCATGTCGCTTGCAGTTCCGGAGGAAAAATGGCCGGAGCTGCGGAAGCTTGCGGAAAAGCACGATGTGGAGGCGACCGTGGTCGGCAAGTTCACGGATTCCGGCTTCTTCCATGTGATGTACGGCGACAAAAGCGTCGCATACCTTGAGATGGGCTTCCTGCACGGAGGCGTGCCGCAGATGTCCCTGCATGCGGAATGGAAAAAGAAGCTGTTCCCTGAAGTCGCGGGGCTGGATGAGGAGAATAACGAGGTGCTGCGGAAGCTGCTCTCCTCCCCGAACATCGCAAGCAAGGAATGGGTAATAAGGCAGTACGACCACGAGGTGCAGGGCGGGAGCGCGATAAAGCCGCTAATGGCGTTCAGCGGCCCCGCGGATGCGGGGGTGGTGCGGCCGATGCTGGAGAAGAATGAGGGCATAGTGATTGCGCACGGAATATGCCCCAGATATGTTGAGGACGCGTACCATATGGCCGCGTGCGCAGTGGACGAGGCGGTGAGGAACGCGGTTGCCGTTGGCGCAAGGTTCGGGTACCTCGCATGCCTAGACAACTATTCCTGGCCCGACCCGCTGAAGTCGGAAAAGAACCCTGACGGGGAATACAAGCTTGCGCAGCTTGTGCGCGCCGCGCGCGGCATGCATGATGTTGCGGTTGAATACGGGGTTCCGATAATCTCCGGCAAAGACAGCATGAAAAACGATTACTATTCGGAAGGGGAGAAATACTCCGTGAACCCCACGCTGCTGGTAACCGTGGTGGGGAAGATTGATGACGTGGGCAAGGCAGTGAGCCAGGACTTCAAGGAATCCGGGGATGCGATTTACGTGCTCGGCACCACGCGGAAGGAAATGGGCGGAAGCGAATATTGCAAGCTCTGCGGGGGGGTCGGGCCCGGGATGCCAGAGGTGCGGGTGAAGGAAAACGCCGCGCTGTACCTTGCCCTTTCCAAGGCAATCGAGAAGGGGCTTGTGCGCAGTTGCCATGACGTTTCCGATGGCGGCCTTGCGGTTGCGTTTGCCGAATGCGCAATAAGCGGGGAAGCGGGAGCTGAAATGGACATCTCAAAGGTTGCGCGTGAAACGGAAGAAGGGAGGGCGCTGCTGTTCTCGGAAAGCGCGGGCCGGTTCGTGGTTTCGGTGCGCGAAAGAGATGGCGCAAATTTCGAGCTTGCGATGAAAGGAGCCGTGTGCAGGAAAGCGGGCCGCGTGCGGGGGGACAGCCGCGTGATAATAAAGCGCGGAGACGAATTCCTGATAAACGACAACTTCGGCGACTTGGCGCAGGCGTGGAAGAAGGGGGTGAACTGGTGAAGGCGCGCGCCCTAGTATTGAACGGGTATGGGATAAACTGCCCCTACGAAACTGCCTACGCAGTGCGCGCATCCGGAGGCGAGGCGGAGATACGGCACGTGAGCGAGCTCATCTCGGACAAGAGCCTGCTTTACAAATACAATTTCCTCATATTGCCCGGGGGCTTTTCTTTCGGGGACGACATAAGCTCGGCGCGCGTTCTCGCTAACAGGCTGAGGTTCAACCTAGGGTTCGACCTGCTCCGGTTCGTGAACGACGGGAAGCTCGTGCTCGGGATATGCAACGGATTCCAGGCACTGGTGAAGATGGGCCTGCTCCCTGAGCCGGACTACGTGCAGAGGACTACGCTGACGCACAACCAGTCGGGCAAGTTCGAGGACAGGTGGATAACGCTCAAGATGAACGCGGAAAGCCCGTGCGTGTTCACGCGCGGCATCGGCACCCTGGAATTGCCCGTGCGCCATGGCGAGGGCAGGTTCATTCCCGCAACGAAGGAAGTGCTGGAAAGCCTGCAGAAGGAAAATCTCATAGCCTGCAGGTATGCCGGGCCGGGCGGGAAGGAAAACCCGGGCTACCCGTACAACCCCAACGGCTCGGTGATGGGCATCGCAGGCATCTGCGACAGGTCCGGCAGGGTTTTCGGGCTGATGCCTCACCCCGAAGCATACAACCACCGCACCAACAACCCAAAATGGACAAGGGGCGTGGGGGAAACCGGCAGGGGGCTTGAAGTGTTCCGGAATGCGGTGCGGTACCTGGAAGAAAAAGGTGGGCGGGCTTGAGGAAGCTCACCGCCTTCAAGGCCACGGGAAAGAATTCCCTATGCTACTGGGCCTCGTTCAAGAACCCCGTGGTTGTTTGCATCAATTTCATGCTGATTTCTTTCGCGAGGTACGTGCCTTCGCTTGCCCTTAGGAGGGCGCTGCTGCGCGCGACAGGGATGAAAGTCGGGGACGAGGCATCGGTCGGGCTTGGTGCGATGTTTGACATATTCTACCCCGAGCTCATCGAGCTTGGCGACAACTGCATAGTTGGGTACAATGCAACCATTCTCGCGCATGAGTTCCTGAGGAATGAGCTGAGGACCGGAAAAACGGTTATAGGGAAGGATGCCATGGTGGGCGCAAATGCCACCGTGCTCGCCGGGGTCGAAGTGGGCGAGGGTGCGGTGGTTTCCGCGGCGGCGCTGGTCGACCGCGACGTGCCTGCAGGCTCCTTTGCAAAGGGCAACCCAATGAAGGTGGAGAAAAGGTGAGGGCTGGGGGGGCATTGTTTGTTGCCCTTTCAATCATAGCAATACTTATCGGGGCAAGCTTCTACATGCACCAATTCAGCACGACTTCGCCACTGCTCTGGGCATTCCTCCCGGACTGCCCGATGTACGTTTTCATCGCGCTGGCCGTGTTCCTGTTCAGGGTGCAGAGCAAAACAGTGCAGTTCCTGGCCGCAGTGGGAATGGCAAAATACGGGCTGTGGACGCTGTTCATTTTCTGGTCGTTCCCGGAGATATACTTTGCCCCGGTAATCATAAACTCGACGTTAGTATTGATTGCGGGGCATATCCTGATGGTGGTGGGAGGCATGGTGTTCATCCCGAAGAAAATGGATGCCGGGGCATTGGCGGTTGTGCTCGCTTGGTTCCTGATCATGGACGGGATGGATTATGTGGTGGGCACGGTGCCAATCATCCCCGCGGGCAAGGAAATGCAGGTGGCCCTCTTTGCACTGGCAGAAACAATCTTTATTAGCATTGGCTTCTATTCGGTTAAGGTGTTCCGGGACAATCCCGCGGCCAATGCGGCGCGGGGGTTCATGGGTTGGTAGCATGGATGTTGCATTTGTCAAGAAAGACCCGAAAGATGCGAAAGCCGAGGTTTTGGCAATCCCCTGCTTCGAGGGCGAGTGCCCGGGGTGGGCTGCCGGCGAGCTGAAAAAGTCCGGGGCAGGCGCGGATTTCAAGGGCAAAAAGGGCACGTACATAGTGCTGGCCACCCCCGGAAAGGCGCACACACGCCTGCTGCTCGTGGGTCTCGGCCCGAAAAAGGGGGCGAGCCGGGAGGGGTTCCGCGCTGCCGGCGGGAAAATAGCGAAGCTCGCAAGGCGCGCGGAATGGAAAGCAGTTACTGCAGGAATCCCAGGATATGGGAAAAAAATGGGTGAAGGGGACGCGGCTTCCGCGCTTGTTGAAGGCGTGCTGCTGGGCTCCCTGAAGCTGGACCTGTACAAAACGAAGAAGGAGAAGAAGGTGCAGCTCGGGAAGCTCACGGTTGCCTGCACAAAAAACATCGGGAAAAATGTTGATGAGGCCGCGGTGCTTGCAGAGGCACAGAACTACGTACGCATGATTGCGGCGGAGCCGGCGAACGTGATGACGCCTTTCGAGCTTGCGCGTGTTGCAAGGGAGCTTGCGCGCGATTATAAGCTGAAATACAGGCTATTCACCAAGAAGGACCTTGAAAAGAACAAGATGAATGCGCTGCTCTCGGTTTCTCAGGGGAGCGTGCAGGAGCCGGTAATGGTGGAACTCGGATATTCCGGGGGGAAGAAGGGCGCGCCGCACATTGCGCTCGTGGGCAAGGGAATAACCTTTGACAGCGGAGGGATAAGCCTGAAGCCCGGCAAGGGGATGTACGATATGAAGTATGACAAGTGCGGCTTCGTGACGATGCTAGGGGTAATGCGCGCGGCGGCGGAGCTGAAGCTCCCGCTGCAGATTACTGCGGTGCTCCCGGCAACGGAGAACATGCCAAGCGGGAGCGCGTCCAAGCCCGGAGACATAGTGCGGGCATATAACGGGAAAACAATAGAGATACTGAATACTGACGCTGAGGGCAGGATGATCCTTGCGGACGCGCTTGCATACGCCGCGGAGAAGAAGCCAGACCTCATTATCGATGCCGCAACTCTGACCGGAGCAGTCATAGTCTGCCTCGGGAAGGCCGGCGCGGGCATGATGGGAACCAGCGACAAGGCGATAAATGGCCTGGAGAAGGCAGGCATGCATACGCATGAGAGAGTATGGCAGCTGCCGCTCTGGGAGGACTATTCCGAGATGATGAAAAGTGACATTGCCGACCTGAAGAACATCGGGAGTGAGAACGGCGAAGCAGGCACCATCACGGCCGGCGCATTCCTCAAGGAATTCACCGGGGGCCGGCCATGGGTGCACCTGGATATCGCAGGAGTTTCTGATTTCAAGGGAAACAATTCGTACCTTGGGAAAGGCGCGACGGGCATTGGGGTGCGGCTCATTACTACCTTCCTCAGGGGCTGGAAAAAATAGCCGGAACCCCAGTTCAGGGGCACCCATAGGAATTACGGCCAAACGCGTGTCAATAAAAAGATTTCTGCGGATATACGATAAACATGCGCCAGGCGTGTTTGGTTTTTCTGGTTTTCCTGGTCTCTTCAGTTTCTGCTGTAGAGGAGGTTTATCCCCGGCCATGGGACGACGCCGGATGGGTTTCCGAGAACCGGTATATCTCTGATTTGGGGCTCTGGGAACTGTGGTGGACCCCGGTAAATCCACATGTAAACCTGAGCGAGCATGAAGCTGACAGCATAATATATGCTTTCCAGCCTTCACTGGAAGGGCTTGGGTTGAACAGGCTTTGCCCCGAATCCCGGGAAACGGCAAGCGAACAGGGGCTGGGGGACGCCGCCTATTACAAATCATGGGCTGACAAGGCAACTGAGGGATGCGGAATGGAATCCCTGGCATTCGGGCCGCTTGGGCCTGCGGCGTGCACAAAGACGGTAATTGACTATGTGGGCAACTGGAAGCAGGCGATGGGCCGCGCGCTGGACGGCCTTGGGGATGAAGCCGGCGCATTGAATGCGAAGCGGGCAGAACTCCAGTATGAAATCGAATTCCTGGAAAATCAGGGTGTGTGCGAAGCCGGATATTCCGGGCCGGGAACAGGCTACTGTTACGTTGTTGTAGATGATGTGGACTGCGATTATTCCGGCATCTGGGAACACGTGCCGGAGACTGGATGGCTCCCGGAATGTGTGCGCAAAATCTGGGATGCCGAATCTGCCTTGGATGAAAAATGCCAAAACATAAGTAATGGGTGGGGCGAGATGCAGGGGCAGCTCGGAGAACTGCGGTCAGGCGCATACGCAGAGCAGGCAGAGGCGCTGGCAAAGGAGGAAATGCTGGAATACCACCGGCTGGACAAGATAACTGTCGGGCCGCAGGAGGCCAAGCTGGGGGAAGGGAGAACGATAGCGCAAAGGTACCTCATGCTTAAGGGGGAATTGGCGGAAGCTCAAGACCTGATTGAGGGGATTTCAAAAAGCGATGCCTACGCAGAGCAATACAATGGAATGGCTGATGCCTACAGCCTGTTCTCAGAAGCAAATTGGGAGGGAGACAGCCTATTGGAGGACGCGCAGGAAGTTGTTGATGGGGCCGGTGCAGCCGCAACAGCTGCCATGGAAGAAGCATCATACGAAAGCAGTGAAGGCGGGGGGGATGTGCGTGCGCTGCAAACTGCGGAAACGCATTGCTATGCGGCAGAAAGCACGGACAGGTTGGGGGAGGCATACTATGAATTCTCCCAGTGCAGGTACTATTCTGAATTGGCAAAGAAGTCGGAGGAGCCGGACCTTGCATTGGAAGTATTGAAGGCAGAATTGGATGGGATGATTGCAAATGCCGGAAGGGATGGCATAGATACCGCCCGGGAGCGCACAGCCCTTACGATGATTGAGCTGTATGGGGGCAGGAATTCGTACTCTGTGCTAAGCAACCTGAAGGAAGGGCTTCTTGAAAAGGCAGGGGTGCAGTACCTCGGGCTGCCCGCAAAAAGGGAGGAAACCCTGAAAATGATAGCTGCAGGGGGCTCTGAATGGGAATACCTCTATGCCGGGCTGGTTGGGGAAGACTGCTACTATGGGGAAATGCTGGATTATGCATGTGCGCTGGGCAGCCTGAGGGACATGGATGAAACATATGATGCAATATTGGAGGAAGCACTGGCAAAACGGCAGGAACTGGTGGAAAACTCACTTGAAGTAACTGCATTGGAAAGCGTCGGGTTTGCAGACCTGCATGGCCCAAGCCCATATGTGCTAAGCGCCATCATTGAAAACCCGCTTTCGCTCTGGGCGGAGAATGTGGAGGTGAAAGTCCCGACCGAAGCGGAGCTCCGGGGAATCGATATAATTGAGGGCGCAGAAAGAGTGAAGGTCGTGAGCTGGAGTGGAAGCAAGGCAACCATCCGCCTGAAGAACATCAGCCCAAAAGAAACCATAACCATCGTGTTCAGCACTGAGTTGTGGCCGTGCAGAAAAACATCCTCCCGCAGGGAAGCAATCGGCGCGCTGGACGGCTCTGCCGAAATCTCTGAAATCACCAAGGTTTACTGCTCCATCCCAGTAGACGGGATATTTGTGGGCGAAGGAGACAAGGCATATGTGGATGGAGTCGGGGCCAGTGTAAACGACGGGGCAGTAAACAGGAAGCTGTCGAACGGCGCGCATACGGTTGATGTGCGCTGGACCGATGCAAATGCCTATTCACTCTGGCAGGAGCAGGAATACCTCAACACAGTCGGGGGAAAGACCACTGTTGAATACAGCATAGTAATCCAGCCCGAAATAGACCTGGAGACCCTCCCTGTGATGGTGGACGAGCAGGACAAGAGCCCGCAAAAGATTGAGGCCTACAGCTACACCGGGGAAACCATCTCCAACAAGCATTATTTCGGCTCGGGCGGGATGTATTTTGAGGTGAAGGGGCTGGATGCCGGGGAAGAGGCGAGGGTCAGGGTGAAATATGAATTCACCAACGAGGATGAAGTGGTGGCAGGGAAGATCTCGGAACTTTCCGGGGAAGACCTCGTTCCGGAACAGCAGGAGGCGCTGGACGAGGCAATCGCCGCAAGCACCAGTGGAGATTATGACACCGCGCTTGAAAAATTGGAAGATATCGAATCGGGGTTGGAAAAAGCTGCAAAGGAATGGGAGAAAATCGTGAAGAAAGATGGGGAACTGCGATATGAAATTAACCGAAAGATGCAGGAGCTCTCCTCCGGCCTTGAGATGGCTGAAGGATATGGAATATCCAATGAATATACCGGGGAGATGGAGGCCAGGCTATCGAGCCTGAACAATAGCCTTTATGAAGAACTCTCGGAAGGGATGTTGGAAAGCCCGCTTTCCGCAATTGACATGGGTTGGGAAGGCAAAGAGCTGAAGGAGCTTGAGAAGGAAATAAAGAACCGGGAGAATGGCGTGAAAACGCGCTGGGCTGAAACGGACATTATGGATGGGAATGCCAGTATGGCAATAACCAGGATGGAGGGGAAAATCGCTGCTTATGGGGGGGAAGCGACTTTCCCACGTGCGTTCGAGGCGATTGGTGCGATAGAAGAAGTGGAGGGCATCTTGGATGCCATGGATGCCGAAATTGCAAGGGCTGGCGGGGAAGCCAAAGGCGTTCTGGAATCTGCAGTGGAGGCCACAGAGAAAACGCTTGATAAATACAAAGAACAGTATGATGCACTTCCCGAAGGGCATTGGCTGCGCTCCATCTTCAAGAAAGGCCCTTCATGGATAGAGAAAAGGCTGGGGGAGCTTAAGGGGGCAGAGGATGCTGGTTCTGCGATGCTGGAGGTGGCCGGGCTGGAAGCCGAAATGCAGGCCGTGCTGGATTTCCTTGGCGGGGAAAGCGGCCGGAGTTTGGAAAACGCAAAATCACTGGTGGAGGATTCCAGGGACCTGCTGGACAGCCAGTTGGCGGACGAGATAGATGCCTCCATAGAGCGCGCAGAGGAATACGCCGGGCATGGGGATTACGCAAAAAGCATCATGTTGGCGGATGACGCAACGAGCAAGATAGGCGAGGGTGAAGGCGATGACGGCGCTCACCTGATAATAATGGCGCTAACGGCTATGCTTGTGCTGGGCATAGTCAGCATATTCATGTTGAGGGGCAGCGCAGGCAAACATGTGGAGTTGCCAGGCATTATGGGCAAAAAAAAGAAGGGGTACAAGCGGCTTAGGCAGGCAGATTAGGCGAACTCGCTAAGTTTGGATTGGCCGCCCGCATCAGCAGGCTCTGGTTTTTTGGTTTTTTTGGGGAGCCCCTCGCCCCGATACCCTTCAAGTATGGATTTCATTTTCTTCTCGCGCCGCACTGAAGCCCAGTAGCAGTACTCATCCCTGGAGGCCTTTGTCATCAGTACATAGACGGTGCCATCCTTGAAGCGCCCCGCACGGCCCCTGCGCTGGATTGAGCGGATTTCGCTTGGGATTGGCTCGAAAAAGACGACTGCGTCAACCGCAGGAATATCAAGGCCCTCCTCCCCAATTGAGCTGGCCACGAGTATCTCAAATTCCCCGCGCCGGAACATGTCTATTGTTTCCTCCTGCATTTTCCTGGTAAACTCCTTCCGCTTCCCCATGAAGGGCATTGCCCGGTGGCCTGCAGTCCTGAGCAGGTCAATTATGCGGGCTATCTGGTCGCGGTACTGCACGAAGACAATCACCTTGCTTCCGGCTATGCCGTCCAGCAGCTCAAGAAGCTTGGCCATCTTCGGGTGCTCCCCCCCGGAAACGACAAGCTCCCGGGCTTCCCTGATTTCATCCCTGTTCGTCAGGGCCTGCGCGGATTTGGATTCTGACTTCGCAATTTTATCCAGATAGAGGAGGGTGGGGTACGGGCCCTGCGTCTCCAGCAGTTCCTGCAGGTGGAGCACGTGCAGCAGCGCGGAATAGTTGAACATCAACCTATATTTCATCGGATGGTCTATCGCGAGGATCTTCTTCCGCATCTCCAGGAACATTCTCTTGGATGCAAGGGGCGGGCTCATGCCCGAGCGCTTCATGCGCCCGGAGAAATCGGCTGCAACCTTGCGGAGCAGCCTGCTCGCCTTCTGCAGGTCCCCTCCCAGCTCCACGGGTATCCACTCAAATGACAGATTCTTGACGTATGGGCGGACATCCGCGTCCTTGCTTGAGCGAACCTCCACATTTGTCATGTTGAGGTTTCTGAGCACCTCGTCAATCCGGCTTTTGTCCCCTCCTGGGGAGGCGGTCAGCCCGATTGAAAGTGCTTCGGGCCCGAGCGCCTGTGCGATCCGAACATATGCGTAACTGCCTACGGCCCTGTGTGCCTCATCGTAGATCGCAAGCGAAACCGTTTCCGGGTCCAGGTAGCCGCGCGAAATGTCATTGCGCACCGTCTGGGGGGTGGAGATTATCACGGGCTTGGCATACATTTCTTTCCGCCTTTTCGCTGGCTGCTCCCCAGTAAGCAGGGAAACATCATCCTGTGAGATGCCGAGCACTCCTAAGATAGAGGAATAATGTTGCCGGGCAAGTGGTTTCGTAGGAGTCAGGAAGATGCATTTCCCATGTTGCATCCTTTTTTCGATCAGGGCAAATGCTATCAAAGTCTTGCCAAGCCCAGTGGGCAGGACCACCAAGGTGTTGCCCTTGGAAACAATGGAATCGATTATGTTTTGCTGGTAGTCCCTGGGCTCAAGGCGCATGGGTGCATTTCTCCGAGGGAATATTTAAACTGAGAGGGGGGTGTGTTTCCACTATTGTGGGTTGGTTTGGTTATGGTTTATAATGTTTATGTAACTATGGTTACATGGAACACATGATTGTATATATGTATGACCTTAAGACGAAGCTTAGGGATTACAACCGCATAAAACGGAGCTTTTACTATAATTTGAACAAGGCCGGGCTGAATAATTATTACTGGAAAACAAAATCCGTAATTGTGGTGCCAAATGACATGGAGCGCATGGCGGATGGATTCTTCAGGCAGTACACAGACGTAGCCATTGTTTTCAAATTGAAGACCAAAAATATAACTCAATTGAAATAGTGGAAATGTGGGCCCCCCTACCAGAGGTATTTCACTTCAATCTCACAAAGGGCGGCAGGGTATTCCAACCCAAATTCCTCTAAGGTTTTGGGGTGGATTTCCCCAATCACCCCAATCTTTTTTCCTTCACTTTCGACAATAAAACACCTGCCTTCAATAAACATCTCATCTTTGCCTTCAACCAACCTGTAGCCCACTTTCATTTCCTTCAAGAGCGCCTGCAGGCTTTCCTGTATTGTTGAAAGCCCTGCGGAAACCCCGGCCTCCGCGAAACACAGCTTCCCCCTCTCCTCTCCTTCATAAGCCACTCCCACTTCATAGAACTTCTGCGGAAGGCCCTTTGTCTTGTTTGTTGCAAAATCCGCGAGCAGGCCAGGGGCGAGGCAGGTCCGTATCACATCGAATTCCACCGTCCTGGAGTTGCATATTTTCATAATTCCCTTGCCCTTGCCGAGCCTTTCCATCAGCTTCCCGTCTGCGAGTATGTAGTTCTTCACTTCTACAAAGCCCATGCCGCACATTGCCTGGTCTATCAGCCCGCGGGAAGCCGAGATCCTTCCCGTGCCGGGGAGAGGCGGCAGTTCCGGCTCAAAGTTCCCGTAGCCGTATCCAATCGCAATGTCCTCTACCAAGTCAATGAAGGAAATGATGTCGACCCTATATGCCGGGACACGCACGGTTTTCCCATCGCATGCGTGCCCCATCCTGCGCAGGCACGCCGCCGCGTCCTCGCGCGAAAGCGAAAGGCCCAGCACCCGGTTGGCCCCTTCCAAATCGAGTGGCATCGCCTTCCCGTCCAAATCAGGGTACCTTTTCCCGCCGATTTCAACCTCGAATATCTTCCCCCCGCGGTCAGCGAGCGCAATGGTGACCATGTTGAGCACGCCTTCCACCGTTTCCCTGTGCGTCCCGGTTACATCGACCAGCAAGTCCCTGCTTTTTTTCGTAACCCGTGTCCGCTCGCTGTTTATTATGGGCGGGAACGAAATCACACCCTTCTCATCGCTTATGACCACCGCCTTCGGCTTTGCCAGGTGCCCGTACTGCCTCCCTTTAGGGTGCCCCTCCAGGATTTCCGGCACGCCCATCTTTTCAGTAAACTCAAGCGGGACGAACCTCTCTTTCGAAGCGACCACATATTCCAGCGGGAATTTCACCTTCGCAAGGTCATGTATCCCAACTGCAACCTTCTTCCTTTTCCGGCCCACAGTGTCATGCAGCTTTTCCTGCATCTGCATCAGGTCGGCGACGAACTCATCATCCATCCCAACCCCGCGGACAACACTGCACCTTACAAACGGCCTGACCTTCTCAGTCCCCTTCCCAACCCTTAGCACATAATCTGACTGCTCTGCCCGGTATTGCCTTGGCTCCCCGCCATAATATGCCTTCAGGGCGCGCGCAATCCCTTCCGCGGAAAAGAGGTCGGGCCGATTCGGGGTGACCTCCACCATCAGAGTATTCCCCTCTTCTTCCGTGGGCATCCCAATTTCGCCAAGCCCCTCAATTATCTTCGCCCTCTTCCTGCCGCAGAGCCTCTCAATGACACTGCCGTCAACCGCAACTACTGCCACTTGAATCCCTCCGTTCTTCAGCAAGCTTCTTTGCGTATTCTGTGGGGTAGCCCCCGTCTAGGCAGCCCGTGCAGAGCGGCCTGCCAACCGCTTCCTTCAGCCCTCCCATGGAAAGGTAGTGCAGGCTGTCCACCCCCAAATATTCCTTTATCTCATCAATGCTTCTGGTGCCGGCAATCAGTTCCCCGAATGTGGGGATATTCACTCCATAGAAGCACGGGTGCGTAATCGGCGGGCAGGTTATGCGCAGGTGGACTTCCTTTGCGCCTGCCGCCCTCATCATCTTCACCATCTCCCTCATGGTCGTGCCCCTCACTATGCTGTCGTCAACCAGCACGACCCTCTTCCCATCCACCACGGGCTTAACAGGGTTCAGTTTCATGCGCACGGCCTCAACCCGCGTCTGCTGGTCGGGCATTATGAACGTCCGGCCCACATACCGGTTCTTAATCACCCCCTCCTCATAGCGCGCGCCGAGCTCCCGCGCCATCACCATGGCCGCGGAGCGCGATGTATCCGGCACAGGCACTACAATGTCCGCCTTTACCGGGGACTCCCGGGCGACGATTTCCCCGATTTTCTCCCTTACCCGAAAAACCCATTGCCCATCGATTATGGAATCCGGCCTGGAGAAATAAACATATTCAAACATGCAGTGGCGCACATCTTCCGGGATGAGCTGCTTCCGCACAGGCCCTTCCCTTTCGAAAACAATGAGCTCTCCCCCCTTTACCGGGCCCAGATATTCTGCACCGGACATGTCGAATGCGACACTTTCCGAAGCAACAAAATACGTGCCGCCTTTTTTCCCGAGCACAAGCGGCCGTATTGCATGTGGGTCCCTGAAGCAGAACATCTTCCCGTCCGCGATCCCCACGCTCGAATATGCCCCGTCCAGGGCGTTCATAAGCCCAGCCACGGCGCCATCCAGCGGCTTCCCGTTATCCAGTTGCATAGAAAGGAAATATGCCATGAGCTCAGACTCGACTCCGCCCTTGAATTCATAGCTGCCAGCAAGCTTCCCCTTCACCTCTTCATAATTTGTAATGTGCCCGTTGTTTGCGATCGCAACATTCTTGCAGACCGAAGGCTGGATATCGTTCTCCGTATATGTGGAAGTCGTCGGGTAGCGGGTGTGCCCTATCCCAACGGGGGCGTCAGACTCGAGGTCCTTTTTCGAGAATGCCTCAGCAACTAGGCCGAACCCTTTCCTCTCATGCAGCCCGCCATCCGCGAGCACGATGCCTGCCGCATCCTGGCCCCTGTGCTGCAGCGCTATGAGTGAAGCATAAAGCAGCTGCGCAACCGGTTTTCCGTCGGCAGAGAACACACCGGCTACACCGCATTTTTCACGCAGCTTCATGATTTGATATCCTGATTTTGTGTTTTAAACCTTTGTATATGGAAGCGCCCTTGCCCCCTTCCGTGTAACCATAGTTACAAAACCCGAAGCGGATGGCCCCATTGCCAATCCCCGCGGACCCGATTCAACCATCGCTGCATCAAAAGAATTCCCCCAGCCTCCGCTGGCCGATTACCCGGCTCCTCCGCAAATATTCCGGCATCCCGTTTTTGAGCCCCTGCCCCATAACCCCAAGCGCTTCCTGCATGCTTGAGAATTTTTTCACGTACAGCCCCGCATCGCGCACGTTCTCCCTCACCTGGAACACGCCCACAGGCACCTGGTATCCATCGTGCACTTCTCGCACCGCGACCACGCGCCCCTGCCTCCGTATGCGCTGGAGGAACTCAAGCACCCCGAGCCTAACCGCATAATACGCGCCTGCCTGCGATTCCGCATATCTGCTCCTCCCGCCGAAAGGTTCGTATTCCACGCTCATCACCGGCCCCTCCCCGGCGCCTGTCCAAACCGTCCCTGGCGCCCATGCCTCGAAGTTCTCGAATTCCCATTTGCCCGGCATCACCAATATCTCAAAATGGTTTGAAAGCGACTCATGGCTCAGCAGGTAGAACTTTTCAACTTCCCTATATTCCTTTACTTTCCCCATGAGCAGCTTCCCCAGCATGTCATCCGTTGCGGTTATGCTCCACCTTGTGGGCACGAGCTTCCTCCTTTCCACTGTGCCCAGCACTCCGGCGGAAAGTATGTTTGAGAGGTAATAATTGTCCATCCCTGCAGCGTGCAGCTCCCCCACCGCGTCTTTCGCCTTGATCCCTTCCCCGTGCACCTCATCGACCAGCGCCGGCACTTTCGGGTTGTCGCACAGCCGCACCTTCCTCATGGGCGCAGAGCCCCCGATCGGCTGCGACACCGCGGAGAACCTCATGTCGAACTGCGGCACCCTGGAGAAAGTGAGCTCGAGGTCAACCGGCTCCAGGGACATAGCCGCCTCCCGGGTTTCCGCGACCATGCGCTTGCTCGGAGTTATCCCGCCAAAGCGCTTCCCCCTGACCGCATTCGCCCTGTGCCCTATTATCTCCGAATATTCCTGCTCATACAGTTCCCGCTCGCCCATATGCCTTTCCCGCGGCATCACCGGCCCCCAGGATATGGAGGGGTAGTTGCTGCTCCCCACAAAAATCTCCCTGGTTTCCCCGAACACCACCTGCCCAATACTGCGCTTGCGCTCATGCTGCGCGGAAAGCCGCTTCAGCACTGGGCAGTACCCCAGCCCGCACAGGTTCTTGGTGCCCTTGCACAGGAAACAATATTTTTTGGGCCTCATTTTACCCACTTTTGTCGCCAATTCTGTTCATTCGGTGCTTTTAACGGTGTAAGCTTTAAATAATACAACACCACCAATTATAATAGTGGTGTTGTGATGGCGGCAAAGCCCGGGAAAAAATCTTCTGCTAAACGGAAAAATGCGCGCGCGGCGAGCCCTTCAAAGCGCGCCAAGCAATCAGCAAAGGCAAAAAAACCGGCCGCAAGGCCCAAACCAGGGAAGCCAAAAGCAAATGCCGGGAAAGCAAAGCCGCAATCCCGCAGGCCCAAACCAAGGCTTGGGCCAAGGCCCGCGCGGGCCGCACACAGCCCTGCAAAAAAGCGTTCATTGAAAGCAGCCAAGAAGCCCAAAAAACCGGAAGGCAGGGCCCGGCCGAAGAAAAAACCGGAAAGGCCCGCCCCAGGGAAGAAGGGCGGGAAGCAGCTCCCGAAAAAGCAATCAAGGAAAGCAAAGCCCGAGCCGCAGAAAGCCCGGCCCAAGCCCCGGCTCAACAGGGAAGTGCTGGGGATGCTTTCCAACGCAAGGGTCCGCCACCTTCTCGTTGACAGCGCCGGGGAGAATGCCCTGGAGATAATCAAGTCATTTTCCACCGATCTCAGCGATGAGGACCTTGCGAAGAAGCTCAAAATAAAGATAAGTGATATCCGCTCAACGCTCAACCACCTGCATAATCTGGGCGTGGTCCAGTACCGCAGGCACAAGGACTCCGAAACCGGCTGGTTCTCCTATTACTGGTCGCTTAATGTAATAAAGATGAAGTCTTGGGTCGAGGGGCAGCTTAGCACGAGCGCGCTCCCAGACGACATCGAAACCTCGGAATATTATTTTTGCAACCGCTGCGGACCGGGTGCAGTCTACTCCTTTGTTTCGGCAACCGACTATGGCTTCCGCTGCCCGAATTGCGCAGCGGCCCTGGCTTTCCTTGATGACGACTGCATGAAGGAATTTTTCCCGTTCCGCAACAAGCCGAAGGGGCCCTAGCCCCTCCTCTTCCTTGCCCAGAATATGCTTACCGAAGCCAGCACTATCAGCACCGCAAGTATGTTTGACGGTATGAGCACCCTTCCCAGCTCCACATCCGGGGCGGAGTAGCTCGGCCGGTAGTTCCCGCTTCCCGAAACCGGGAGCCCGTCCTCCCCATATTCCCCGGAATGGCTCAGCTTCCTGCTCAATATCTCTTCCGTATGGTTGAAGCCATTCCCATACCAGTCCTTCACCCCAACAGTGAGGTTATGCCGCCCCACGCCCCTATACGCAAAATAGGAAAGGTATGCAAACGCAAAGCTTTCGTTTTCCTGCAGCAGCGGCACAGGGGAATAGACCCCGCCGTCTTCCTCCGCAAAGCTCATGTTCGAGAAGTTGGAAACCTCCTCTGCTTCGATATGCCATACCCCGAGCGCATCCTCCATTATGGAAAAATTGTATATCCGAGCTTCCGCGCTCGAATTCCCGCCAAGAAATGTTTCCCCATAATATGCTTTCCTTTTTGAAAATACCAGGCAGTCGAACCTGTTGTTCATATGCCACTGCTCGCCAAGCAGCGGCTTCACCACCATGAACTCCGGCACCCCCGCATCGACAAAATATTCCTTCGTGTCCCTGCCCCCCACAGTTATGCTTACCATCTCATCGCTGTGGAATGCGTCCACGCAGTCGCACGAGCCGTTCACGCAGTTCTCTTCATCCTGCCATTTCAGCACCTCCATCCAGTAGAGGTATTCGAATTCCCATTCCAGCATGAACTCAATGGTGTCGTTCCCGGTGGAATTGTCCAGCTCCGCATATGCGAACAGCACCGGCAGCGGCTGTTCATCCATGCCTATCCCAGCGCTCCGGTTCTGCCCCTGAAAAACATTGTAATATTCAACGCTCGAGTTCCTGCCCATGAGCGTCATCCTCACCTCCCGCTCGCACCCGCGGTCAGTTGTCCACCTGACCACATTCCCGTCCAGGTATTCCTCTGCCCATGCCCAGTAGACTTCCGTGAAATTGGAGGGAACCCTGCCCCCCACGGCCGGCCAGGGGGTCGCGGTGCTCATGTTCACATGCGCCGGCTCAAAGCGCGTGAGCTCCGGAACATACGGGTCGCTGTAATTGAGCAGCCCCGCCGCAGCCCCGCTGTTGTGCGCCCCAACCTCCTCCAGCGGCGGGTCCGCATATGCGAAAAGCAACTGCGCCAGCAGCACTGCAATCAGGAGCCTACGCATCAGACCCACCTAAAGCATATCGCCCAGGCCCTCGAG
This sequence comes from Microcaldota archaeon, assembly GCA_964552755.1. GTDB lineage: Archaea > Micrarchaeota > Micrarchaeia > Anstonellales > Bilamarchaeaceae > CAZKHX01. The sequence goes on from CAZKHX010000004.1 coordinate 55,891, forward strand.
CGTGGTCATGCGCACCAGGTCATTCTCCATCTTGAGGTCCACCATCGCCCGTTCCTTGTGGGGCAGGGACTTCAGGAACGACCTCCTGTCCTGCTCGTTCTCAAAGACCACGACCAGATGGCCCTTCTTGTCGAGATATTTTGTGGAGATGAAGTAGTCCCCGGTCCTGAAGCCTTCCGCTTCCTCCGTGAACTTCTCCCCGGCCATCACGAGCTTGTCCCTCACCTGCCTCCGGATGGCATTGTCCTTCACGTCCCCCCACCCCTTGAGCTGGTAATAATCCCCGTAGCTTTCAACCTCGCCCTTCTCCTCAAGCCTGCGCAGTATCGCATCAAGGTCGCCGTCGAAAATATCCGCCCCGTCAGTTATGTTCTTCTTCACGCTGTGGACTATCTCGGTAAAGTGCACGGGTATGTTCCTCCAGCCGAACGTCTTCTCCGCGTTCTCAAGGCAGTAAAGTATCTGGTCCCCGTCCACGAAAACAGAATTCCTCTTCTTCCTCCCCATGGTCTCTATCTTGAGCCGGTACGTGGGCTTCCTCCTCGCCCTCCCATACGCATACACCGCAAGTATCGCAATGAGCGCCACTGGCCCGTACCTCAGGTAAACGTCGAATATGCCCTGCCCCGCCCGGTCGTAAACCACCTTCTCCCGGAATTCAAGGTACCTCACCCTGAAGATGTTCTCCCCGGACTTGAGCTTCGTGGGGACGGACATCACCCCGTCAACAATAGTATATTCCCTTTCCCCTTCGCCCTCCAGCGAGACGTACGCCTTCCCGGACTGCACGGGCTCCCCGTCCACCGTCACGTTGAAGAAGACGCGCACATCGTGCACCTTGTCTATCTTTATGCCAATGTCCTTCACGTGCATGTGGGCAGAGCCCAGCACCCCGAGGTTGTCATAGACCTTGAACACGTAGTCTCCCGGGTCCTCGAACTCGAAGCTGTAGTAATACGCCTTCTCGCTCACAACGAGCCCCAGCTCCTCGGAGGCAATCTGCGCCGCGTCCTTCTCGAGCGAATACAGCACCTTGCCTGCGCTCCGGTCTATGCTGAATGAGAGCTCGGCCTTTTCCCACGGGTAGATGTCACCCGTGACATCCACGGCTATCTTCTCCTGCCCGAGCAGGTCCGAGTCCGCAAGGCCGGCCTGCTCCCCCGCATTGTAGACGATGCGCAGGTACCCGCTTTCCGGCAGGTCCGCGAACACCGATTTCTTCCCGTCGAAGTTGCTGAATATGAACTCTTCGCTGTCCACCACCGCCCATTCATTCGCCAGTATGTCTGCCTTCAGCCTTTCCATGGCGCCGTAGTCCTCAACGAACTCATCGAGCGTGCTGTCTATCACGATTACCCGTTCCTGCGACCCATTCTTGAGCTGCGTGTACCAGTAATCCTTCCTGAGGTTGTTCCCCAGCACGAAGTCCGTCCTCCCTATATACACTATCTGGTTCCCGTGGTCGCTCAGGTAGTCGATGTCATCCAGTATGTATTCCGGTATCGCCCCGGTGGGCACGATAATCACCGCATCGCTGAGCCCCCGCACGTCCCCCTTGCCGATCACGTTCACCGTAATCCCGTATTCCCCCAGCTCCGCGATGCCCCCCACGAACTCGTCAAACCCATCCATCCCGATGCCGGTCTCGCTGAGCACGAGCACCATCTTCTTGGGCTTTTCATCCAGCGAAATCAGGGTCACGTTGCCGGTCCCGTTCGCAAAAACAACCCAGTACCCCTGGCCCCCTGCGCGGCCCTTTGAAATCAGCTCGACATACCCTGTGGGCGCGCCCTCCTCCTCAGGCCCGGTGAGCGCAAGGAAGAAAGTCGCCGCGAGCACCACGAGCACTATCAGTATTATTATCTTCTTCATTCCTTCAGCCTCGAGTTCCTGAGCCAGTCAAGGTCGTTCTTGTAGAAGGTTCTTATATCCTTTAGGTCGCTGGCCAGCATCACCGGCCTTTCAAGGCTAAGCCCCCATGCAAGCACAGGGTAAACATCGCAGAGCGGCTTTGTCATCTCCGGCCTGAAGATGCCCGCGCCGCCAAGCTCCATCCACTCCCCCCTTTCCTCAAAGAACACTTCTATCTCCAGGCTGGGCTCGGTGTACGGGAAATAGCTCGGCCTGAACCTGATTTTCTCAAAGCCCATCCTCCTGTAAAATTCCTTCAGCACGCCCATGAGGTGCGCGAACGTCGCGCCCTCCCATGCGACAATCCCCTCCACCTGGTAGAACTCCGCAAGATGCTTGAAGTCCGTCGCTTCGTTCCTGAACACCCTGCCTATTGAAAAGTACTTTTTCCCGCTTTCCCCCTTCCCCAGTTTGTGCAGGTACTGCGCGCTGAGCGCAGTGGTATGCGTGCGGAGCACGAGCCTTTCCGCCTCCTTTTCGCTCCATTCATATCCCCAGCCCGCCTCATGCGCCTCCCTTACCTTTTCCACAAGCGCCTTTTCAGGCAGTTTCCCCTTCCCTTCCAGGTAGAAAGTGTCCGCGAGCTCCCTTGCGGGGTGGTCCTGCGGCTGGAAAAGCGCATCGAAATTCCAGAACGCGGCCTGCACTATGCCGCCCTCCATTTCCTCGAACCCCATATCCGCGAATATCCGCTTTATCTCGCCCATCTTGCGGGTGAGCGGGTGCTTCTTGCCAAGCGGCGCATCCGCAACCGGCGCAACCGCATAAGGCGCAAACGCCTTCCCCTTCCACCCCCCGCCCGTGATTACCTCATGCGTGACCTGCCCTATTTCCTCCTTCTCCTTCCCGGCCTTCTTCGCCTCATTCTCCCCCTCCTTTGTAAGCCTGATGTAAAGCTCATGCCCTTTTTTCTCCTCCAGCAGCCCCCTCTTCACGAGAATTCCGATTTCCTCCGCGCCCGCCTTCTCCGGGCTTCGCGCCGCATCCTCAACCGCATACTCCTTTGGCCTCTTCTTCACCCTGAGCACACCGCCCTCAACCTTTGCCCAGCCGTTTTTGAGCGCCCACATAACCCCTATCCTTTTCTCCTCCTCAGGCAGCGATGAAACCTTCTTCCCGTCATGCTCCAGCACGCGCACTTCCGGGAACCCCCCCTCCAGGTACCTCCCGCATTCCTTTGTCCGCAGCACCGAAACGTGCTCCTCTTCCTTCAGCTCCGCAAGCCCCTTCTGCTGCAGCCACGATGCCGCCCTGCGCAGCACGTCGCTTTCATTCCCCTCCGCAATCTCCTTCAGCTCAACCTCGCCTTTCCCTGCAAGCCTCCTGAGCAGTTCCCTTTCAGTTCGATGAAGCACGGTCATCTCTTCACCTTGGTTTGGAGGAAGAAGTATGCGCCGATTATGATTGCAACAAGCGCAAGAATCGCAATCCCTTCCGGCCCGTAGAGCAGGGAGCTCAGCTCGCCCCGCGTGCCCACGAAGAACCCGACCACCTCCTGGTCCAGGCTGTCCTCAATCTCGAACACGCAGGTGAAGTGCGAGAGCACCCTGTTCGTCCAGCTCAGCTGGATTGCGCCCCCGGTCACTTCCTCGTCCGGAGCCGGCCTCACTTCCACGAGCTCCGCCCTTTCCGGGAGCAGCAGCGTGAGCCGCACGTTTTCCCCGAGTATCACGTCCCCAAGCTCGCTCCCCTCGAAATAAATCGCCTCCGAATTCAGCGAGTACCTCACAGTCCTCGGCTTGTAATCGTCCATTGTGAATATGCCGGTTCCTGGGATTGCATCCCCCTCCGAATCAAGGTACGGCTTGATGGTATATGTAATCACCAGCTCCCCGTGGCACAGGTCCGCAAGCGCGTTGCAGTTGCTCAGCGGCGCAGGGCTCACCACAACGTTGTCAATGTCCACATGCCGGTTGTCGAAATGGCTCCGCACTTCCTCCGAGCCGGTTGCCGAGGACCACGATGCAAGGTCGTTCTTTGAAATCGTGCTCTCGTAGAGCGACTGGTGGTAGCTGGTAGTGATGATGAAGTGCATCCTCTCGGTCACCTGCGCGCTGCCGCCCTCTCCCACGTCCGCGAGCACGTCCAGCGCGGTCATCCTGAACTCGGCAAACGAGAGGGACAGCAGCAGTAGCATTAGCAGGAGCCGTCGCATGTGAAACAATTGCCCGCCTCGCTTTTTAAACTTTATCAGCAGCCGCGCCTTTCCGCGCCTCCGCGTGCATTTCCGCGGGTTTTCGCAATTTTTTGCAGTAAGGTATAAAAACTTTATTCCAGTAGTCCGCGCAGGTAAGTAAAAAACCGACAAGGTGAAACTATGAATAAAGGATTGGTAATAGCCGCATTCGCGGTATTGCTGGCAGGCGTATTCGCCATCTCTGATGCGGCCACCGGAACGGTCGTCGAGGAGGGCTACTACACCTACAGCGGAGCACAGGCAAGCGACCCGACTGAGGGTGGCAACGTAACCGGCTACAACCTGACCGGAAACGACTCCACTGACAGGTGGGCGGGCTACTTCGGAAACGTCACCGGCGACATCGTGCTTGGTCTGACCGAGTCTGAGATCATGTACAGCTGGACGTGGAACGGAGGGGCAGGCGAGGTCTGCGCATCTGCGGGTGCGGGCACCTTCGACTGGGCGAACCTCGCGATTACGACCGCGGCGGACATCAACACAATTTTCGTCCAGGGAGCTGCTGACGACAACGCCACGAACACCCTGACCGACGCAACCGGCACCATCGACATCGACGGCACCACTGTCACCAGCGCCGCGGTCACTGACGACCAGAGCTGGGAGACCGTTGCAGTCGAGGATGGCGGCGGCGCGGTAAAGGCGGACTACGCGTTCTGCGTGAACATGTCCTCCGGTGCGGCGACCGTCACGGGCGCGAACGGAAACTACCAGCTCATGGTAGCGACCCAGCCTGCGACCATCGAGACCTACTACTTCTTCCTGGAACTGTCCTAGAGGAAGCATATAGGTTCGAAAAGGAAGGCAAACCCTTCCTTTCTTCTTTTATTTTCTCCAAACCCCCAGAGTGAGCCATTTTCGGCTAAAAGTGGGGTTTTTAAACATATTCTACCACATATACTAGTTATGAATAGCGACGCTTCTGGGAGGGGGAGTGGAAATGTCCACTCCCTGCTCTCAAATTACCATGCAGGCGAACTCAGCAAAGAGGATTTCATAGCCAGATTCACAGCCCTTGGAAATGAAGGAATTGCAGAGGCGTTCTCAGCAATATACGCCTCAACGGAGGCGGACCGCTCCCTCCTAGTGGAGGCGCTTTCCAAAGCCCCTGAGGGGCACATCAAGCTCATCGGGGGCGGCCTCCGCGACCGGAGCACCGAAGTCCGCTTCGCAGCCGCCGAAGCCCTCTCCGCATCCGGAAGCCCGAAAGCCGCGGGCTACCTCATCAAGGCCTCGGGCGACCCGGTCTCATTCATCCGCGACACTGCCTACGAAGGCCTCGTCAACCTCGGTGAGCATTCGCTTCCCCAGCTTGCAAGCGCGCTCAACAGCACAGACCCGGACATGCGCTCAACCGCGGAAAGGGCCCTTTCCCATTTCGGGAGGGCGGCAGCGCCCCACCTCGTAAATGCGCTCAGGCATGGGAACGACCACGCAAAGTCACGCGCATCTAAGCTGCTCATCAGACTCGGCCCCGGTGAAGCCGAAGGGGATGCAGAGCCCCAGCCGCAGGGCATGCTCAACACGCTCGCATTCAGCGACGCGCCCGAAGACAGCAGGCGCTGGGCCGTGATGGCCCTCAAGGCGGTAGCAAAAGACGATTTCAGGGCAACCCTGATGGACTGCATGCTAGAGGACAACCCGCAGGTGAGGAAAAGGGCGCTTGAGGCGCTCTCCACCGCGCTTTACCAGGACCCCGCAATAATCCGCGAAACAACCTACCTTCTCGGGGACGATGACCGCGGCGTGCAGGAAGCCGCAATAGGCACGCTCGTTTCATACGGGGATGCCGCCCTCCCGGAGCTCGTCGTCTATTTCGACGACGTCAGCGACAAGCCGCTCATTGCAGTGGAGAACGGCATATCTGCGCTCAGCAGGATTTCCACAAAGGCCTCCCTCACCCTCCTTGTTGAGCTCATGGCAAAAGGCCAGGACCCGGAGGAAATACATCTCACTGCCCAGCAGATGGAGGAAGCTTCCGCAGACAGGATGTTCGACATGGACGTGATTGCAGCGGAAATCCAGTCCTACCGGCTTGCGAAGGAATCCCAGTACAACATCTACCTGTTCTCCGCGGAGCGCATAGCGGAAATCGGGGAGAAGATGACCCCCTACCTGAAGAGGGCGCTTGAAGACCCGGGCAAGTCGCCAAGGCACAGGAAGCGCGCAATAGAAGCGCTCTGGCACATCGGGAACAGGCAGGCCATGGCCGCAATCTCCGAAGCCATGGGCTGTGAAGACAATGGCATCGCAGGCTTCGCATCAGAAACCCTCGCCAGCGGAAAGGACGATGCGCTTGACTATCTCATCCCCGCGCTCGGAGATGAAAACAGCACAAAGCGCGAGAATGCCGCAAAGGCGCTCGACAAAATGCTCTACTACACAATCAGCCAGAATGGCGAAACATACGTCCTCGAATCCCTCCTCGAAGTCGTAACCAAGGGCGAAGGCAGTGCAGTCCCCGCGGCATACACAATACTCGCAAAGGCGGGCTTCTCGCATAAGTCCATCCTGCCCGCATACGAAAAAATCCTTGGCGAGCTCCCCAGCCCGCGGGACAGGAGCGACGAGGAGCGCGCAGCGGAAAAGGCCGCAATGCTCCGCATAATGGGAGAAATCCTTGCGGAGTCCCCCAACCCGGCCATGGCCGGAACCATAGTGAAGGAGCTCGGCCATGAGGACGAGGCAGTCCGCGAAGCCGCGGCCGGGGCGCTAAAGGCAATGGGCCTGCCCATGATAGAGCCGATGCTCTGGGCCGCAGGCCAGACAAGCTCGAGGGGCAGGGAGCGCATGATCTGCCTTCTTGAGGAGATGTCCTGGCTCGCAGACGAAGGCGATGCGGTGGTAACCCCGCTTGAAAGGAACATTTCCAGCGATAATCCCTGGTCACGCGCAGTGGCTCTCGAGGCGCGCGTGACTCTCGGCCTCAGCAGCAAGGACGCATACGGCCTCGCCGAGCTCGCAGTTTACGGTTCCGAAGAAGAGTTTTCCGCGTACGGAGAATCCCTCCTCCGCATGCCCGACACCGCGGTGCAGCCGCTTTCCAGCATACTCTGGCTCAGGGAGAAGAAGGGGCCTGGGCTCCTGCGCAAGCCGGAAGTGGATTCCGACCCGGAGCTGGAAATCCTCCAGTCCGGGATGGAAGACCTGGTGTTCGGCGATTCCGTGCACGAGGAAGAGCGCGAAGAGGTGGACCTCCTGAAAGCGAAGAAGAGAGCGGGCACGCTCCTTGCGCAGATAGGCGACGCCGCCCTCCCGGACCTCAAGGAAATCATCTGGGATTCCCCGGACCTCGAAACCCGCAGGGTTGCAGCATATGCAGTTGCCCAGATGGGGACGAAGGAGAGCCTCGCGCTGCTCGGCCGCCTTATGGGTGCAGGCACGCAGCTCAACGACCAGATAATCGCGGAGGCAATCAACCTAGTAGGGGAGGAGGCAATCCCGATGCTCACTGAGATAGTGAACGACCACAACCAGGAATGGAGCCGCAGGGAATTCGCGGTCAAGTGCCTGGTTTCACTGGACTGTGCGGACAGCGACAAGATGGATGCGCTGCTCCCGATGCTTTCCGACCCTACCCCCGACATAAGGCGTGAAGCGGCCAGGGGCCTCAGCAAAATCGGGGAGGCAAGCCGCAGGGAGCTCGTTTCCCGCATTTCCGAAAAGCTGGGCGTGACGTACAGCCCTGAACTGGCCCGCTCCGCAGCGCCGCTCATGCTCCTGCTCGACACGCGCGATTCCCGCAAGCTTTTCAATGAAATCGCGGAAGACCCCGAAGACCGCGGCCCTGCCGCGCTGGGCCTGCTGGATTTCTACACCGAGCTGCAGACAAGGGACATCCGCCTCATGGAGCTCGCTTCCTCGCCCAAGATTGAGGGCGCAAAGCTCTGCGCGCTGCAGGCAATCGCAATGAAAGGCGATAGGTTCGCGCTCCCGCTCATGCTGGAAACCCTCCGCTCAAGGAGGCAGGAAACCGGAGAGAAGCGCCTGCTCCTGCTCGACATGAGGAGGGCCGCGGCCGAATATCTCCACAGCAAGGTAGAGTTCAAGTATGTCCTCTCCGAGATAATGCGCCTCGGGCAGGAAGCGAAGGATGCGGGCGGCCGCGAGGACATCTCCGAGAAATCCCTCGAGGCGCTGGTCTCGATGTACCGCAGGCTCGCGAGGAAGTCCGGGGGCCAGCGCGAGGCGGAAGCTTCCGACACCCTCATAATAGAAGGCATTTCCGCAAGGTACGCGGAGCTCAAGCCCGTGCTCTCCAACCTCCTGCTCAACTCAAGGAACGAGGATGTGAAGGAGATATGCGTAAAGGTGATATGCGGCAAGAAGGAGCCGAGCACCATAGGCCTCCTGGTGCACGCGCTCAGCGATGATTCGAAGGAAGTGCGCGATGCCGCAGCGGCCGCGCTTGAAACCAACCCTGACATCGAGAAGGTAGTGCTTGCGCTCGTGGACCGCTCATGGCAGACCGGAGGGGAGCGCGAGATGGAAGTGATTTCCTGCATAGGCAGCGCAGGGGACACGCGGGCAGCTGAAAACGGGAAGACTGCCCTAAACTGCGCAACAGACGGATTCCTGATACTGCTGGTCAACCCCGCCACGCGCACACGCGCCCTTTCCGCGATATTGAAATCCGGGGAGGTCACCGCGGACCTTGCAGGGAACCAGAAGTTCGAGCATGCGGTATTCGACATCGCGAGCACCAAAGGCCACACGATGCGCAGCACCTGCCTCGGCATACTAATGGACAGGGGAAAGCCCGATGCAATACCTTTCTTCGCAAGCCTGCTTTACGAAGGCGGGAACCCGGAACTTGAAGGCAGCGACCCCGAGGTCGCAGCAAAGGGCGTTTCCGCGCTGCTCAGGCTTTCCAAGAGCCACCCGCACGAAGTCGCGATTGAGATGGCGGACATAATCCAGAGGACCGGGATATCTGAGGAGCATACTTTGCTCGCCGCGAAGCGCGCCTTTGCCGTGCTCTCCCAGATGGAGCCCTCAAAGGAGCTTGCCAAAACCCTCGTTTCCCTCCTTGTCTTCGATGAGCATTCCCAGACTGCGCTCGAGATACTCGTGAAGCAGCCGACTTTCTCCGAAGTGCTCAGGGAAGACCCGTTCGTGCTCGAGAAGCTCTACGATTCGCTCGACCATCTCCCAAAAGCCCTTGAGATGGAGGCCCTGAAGCACCTTGCGGAACTCAGCGAAAGCAGCACAGCATTGCTTTTCACCCACCTTCTCCTTTCCGAAGACCAGGAAGTCTCCGGCTTTGCAAAGGAGGCTCTGAAATCGCACGGCCTAAGGGACGAAGTGGCATGGCTTCTCAAGGAGGAAGTGCTCCAGAACGCAGGCCGCGGCTCCGAAGGCGCCTCCGAACACGTGGCCGCCTGCCTCGAAGTGCTTTCCGCAATGCCCGGCCCCGATGCGATGAACAGCCTCATTGAGCTGCTGTCGGACCCCCAAACCCGCAAGGCCGCGGAAGGCGCGATTAAGGCAAGGGGCATGAAGGACACCGTTGACGGGTGCCTCCAGCTCTACAATGACATGGGGATGCGCAAGCCGGTGCTTTCCATGCTCAGCGAGCTCGGAGAGCCTGCGCAGGACATGCTTTCAGCATACGCAAAGCTCGAAACCGAGGACCTCAACAAGAGGCTCAATGCGCTGGAAACCCTTTCCCGCGCATTCCCCGCGGAATCGGCTGACATCCTTTCCATTGCGCTCGCGCACAGGAACCCCCGCATAAGGGCAAAGGCGCACGACTGCTTTGTCGGGCTAGGCGAGGACGCCTTCGGACCCCTCCTCTCAGTAATGGAATCGAGGAACAGCATGCTGGCGGTGGAAGGCGCGCTGGAATGCATCTCCAGGATTGGCGGAGAATCCGCGCTGCAGGTCCAGCTCAAGACCCTTGAAATGGCCGAAACCCCGGAGTTGGAGTGGATGGCCATGAAGACCTTTGCGACCCAGGGCGGAGCCGCAATACGGACCATGGTGGAGATGGCCGCGGGCAAAGGATGGGCGTTCAGGGACAGCCTTGCGAAAGCAGTGGCCAAGTCCGGGACCCCGGAAGGGGAAAAGCTCCGCTCGCTGCTCGACAACAGGAACGATTACCTCGGGGAGTTCAACAGCACCCCGCACCTCCGCGAGCTCCTGAAATACGCGGCAATCGGCGCATTCATGGAAGATGCGCCCTTCGCATCTGATGTTGTTGCAGAGCTCTGGGTCCGCGGCTTCTGGGAAGGGCCGGAATTCATGTCCGACCTCAACAGGTGGCTGGACGACAAGAAATTCTCTCTCCCCGAGAATACCAACGGCGACAAGCTGTGGGAGGACCAATTCCGCAGGGATTTCCTCAAGGGCAAGCGCGCGGCTTTCCAGCGCGCGCAGGTGAAGAAGGCGGAGGCATACCGCAGGGCAAGGAGGCCCGGCAGCCCCCCTCCGCTCCCTGCGAAATGAATTCCCGCTAAATAGGCCCCAATTAATCGCTTCGCTCCAATACAATGGCTTTGCTGTCGGCCAATCGCCCTGAGGGGGCTCCAGCCCGCAGCTTTCATAAATAGTCCCAATCAGACGCTGTTGGTCTCATCACCGCGCGAGCGCTCAGAGGTTGTACATGTCATCATCTTGTAGTTTTATTACTCATTTCCGCTATTTAAATGTATGCAGCAGCATTCCCCGCCGGAGGCCCACACGCCTTCCTGCGGCTCCGCGCCCCATTCCGCAATCTCGCCGGAAGCCCTCCCGTTTGCATAAGCAAATGCCCTCTCCCAACCGGAGCCGTTGCGCAGGGATTCCAGCATGAAGTTGGTGAACACGCTGCCGGCCGGCAGGCCGTACTGGTTGCTTTCTACCCTCACCATCCATGCCTGCGTGCCGTTGCTCTCGGCTATCACAGTCCTCCCGGGCCCTGCGAACTCATCCGCCCCCAGCCCGGAGTAGCACGATGCCAGTATGATAGTAATGTTGCAGGGGCGCAGTTCATCCAAATGCGGCTCCAATTCGAAAGTCCACAGCCACCCTCCCTCATCCGCCCCATAATATCCGCATCGCGTATCAGGGCTCACTGCCATCTTGAAAAACGAGTCCTTCTCCCCGGTATAGCCCCAGCTGCCCCAGCCCCCTTCCAGCCCATCGAACCTGTTCACCCACCTGAGCTCCCCGGTTTCTTTATTCTCGAACAGCCAGCATTCCCTGTACAGCCCGTGGCCTGAGTAATAGATTATTATGCTGTCGCAGCACCCTGCCTTTTCAGCCAGCGCGTCAACCGCGGCAAGCACCTCCCCCTTTGATGCATAGCCATCGCTTCCATTCATCCCTTCCCCCGCCGCCAAGTAAATTATCTCTTCATCCGAATACCCTTCCTCTTTCAGAAACTGATAGAAATTCTGCGCGTCCAGCAGGAACATCTCGTCATCATATCCTGAAACGACAAGCGCGAACTTTTTTCCCTCCCCTGCGCAATATTCTTCAAAACTCTCTCCGCATTGCAGGCTTTCTTCTGGGGCAGCAAGTTCTATCCCAAGCGGCCCAAGAGGATCCATGTCAGGCGCGGCAGGAGCGTCCGCAGGTTCAATTGCCACGGTTTCAGGCGCTTCTTCATTTTCTTCAACTGTGATTGCGCCCCCCGGGCCTTCGTTTCCCACCGCAGGCATGGTTTCCCCTGCACATCCCGCAAGAAGCAGAAGGATTACTGCAATCGCCCACCGCATGCCATGCTTGCTGCAATAATATCTAAAATAGGGGAGGTATGCCCCGGGGTTTTCAGCCCCCCACCCCAACCCGGCAACAAAGTTGCCGGTGCCCCAGGTGAAGCTAAGGCAAAAATAGTGTGCCACGGGCCGGACTCGAACCAGCGACCCCTCCGTATCTGAGAGAATTCTTCTTCAGCTTCACCGGTTTTCCGGCCTTCCGAAAAACCTGGAGTGCTCTCCCAGCTGAGCTACCGTGGCGATAAGGGCCATTCCCCCTTACTAACCTCCCCCAAAGGGAAGCCAAGCCCCATGGGAATTCCAGGGGTAGACTCATTCTTCGCACAGAAATGTTTATTATGCTATTCGTTTTTATTAACGCGGTGCTCTTATGCCGACTCCAGCTGAAGTATTGGATTACGCTAATTCTAACAACATACGGTGGGTGAACCTGCAGTTCATAGGGACTGACGGGAAGTTCAACAAGACCACCATAAGCGCCCGCGAGCTCACCGAAGATTCGTTTGAGGACGGAATCTCCTGCGGGGACCTCAAGGAGGTTTATGGATGGAGCGAGGACGGGGAAATGCTCCTGCTCCCGGACGCAAACACGTACGGCCGCGTCCCATGGGAGGCGAACGCGATGCGCGTAATCTGCGACGTAATAGTTTCCGGGAACAAGGGCAGGTTCCTCAAGGACCCGCGCTATGCTGCAGAGCGCGCGGAAGTGAACGCAAAGGCAATGGGCATAACCGCCACCGCGGTGACCCCTGAAATGGAATTCTACATATTCGATGCAGTGACAGTAGACAAAATCACCCCCGGCCGCGGCCCGAACTATCTCGTGGACGCCCGCGAAGCCCCATGGAACCCCTCCCCGCTCTGGAACGCAACCAACGGCGCCTACCTGTCCCAGCCATTCGACTCCCTTTTCTCAGCGCGCACCCAGGTTTCCGAAGTGATGGAGGACAATTTCCGCTATGTGGTGACCAAGCATTTCCATGGCCGCTCCCCCAGCTCGCAGCAGTCGCTCACGCTGGGCACGATGCCCCTCAAGGCATCTGCAGATGCGACCGCAACCGCGAAGTTCGTGGTCCGCAACCTCGCTTTCATAGCGAACAGCGCGCCCACTTTCATGCCGCTCCCCATATTCGGTGAGAGGGGCTCCGAGCTCGCGCTCCATTTCTCGCTGCTGAAAGGGAAGGAAAACCTCTTCTACGACCAGAAGGACAGCTACGCGCAGATAAGCAGCCACGCCCGCTACTTCATCGGCGGCCTTCTCGAGCATGCGCCCGCGATGGCGCTGTTCACCAACCCCACGACCAATTCCTACAAGCGCCTGCTCGCTGACCCGAAATACGTCGCATGGGGCAGGAGGAGCAACGGCTCAGCGGTAAAGGTCCCCAATGAGAAGAAGAACGACCGCCTGAACAAGGGGATAACCTACATGGTCCCGGACCCCACTGCGAACCCCTACCTTGCATATGCGGTGATACTCGCCGCCGGCCTGGACGGGATAAAATCCAAGGCCGACCCCGGAGACCCGGTGGACACGAACATACAGGGCATGAGCGCAAGGGAGCGCAAAGCCGCAGGGGTGAAGTACCTCCCCTCCAACCTGATTGAGGCGATTGACTATCTCGAGAGCGACAACAAGTTCCTCAAGGGCGTAATCTCGTCCGAGCTCCTCGGCGACCTGCTCGAGGCGAAGATTGGGGAGCAGAAGGAGCACAACCTGCGCACCAGCGCCTACGAGTTCGAGAAATATTTCAACCTGTGAAACCGATGAGGGCAAAGCAGATATTTTCCCTGATGCTGATGCTGCTGTTTGCCATACTGCTCTACGTATTTGGCTTTCCCTATTATGCGATAACGCTTGCCGCCCTCAGCGTTGCAGTGGGCGCGGCGCTCCCGGACGTCGACCCGCCCCTGCGCAACTACTGGGGATACCTCAAGGTCCTGACGCTCCTCCTCGCCCTCCTCTTCACGGCGATTGCATTCATGGCCTCCCCCCAGTTCTGCAGGCATTTCGACTTCCCGTTCTGCGGGGAACTCTACCCGTTCCTGCTCCTCGGCCTCACCGCCCTCTTCTTTGCCTTTGACTTCATGCGGCCCACCGTGCCTCCGTTCCACGGCTTCATCCCGCTCCTGATATTCACGATTTCCTACAGCTTCCTGCTCTTCGAATTCGGCGTATTCCCATCAGTGGTCTTCTACTGCACGCTGGCCTTCTTCATGGGCTACTTTGCCCACATAGTGATGGAGGCCCTCAACATCTGATTAGAGCATCGCAGGTATGTCTTCTACGTTCAGCCCCAATTTGAGGAACCGCACCTCGGGGAGCGTCATCCACCTCCCCTCCTCGTGCTCCTTTGAAAGCGAAAAGAAGTCAGAGCCAACGTCCCCCCTGTAAACAATGTAGACCGAATGCTTGGGCTTCCCGTCCTTCTCATAAGCCGCGGAGGTGACCCCGAGCAGCTTGAGGTTTTTCGGGGCGAGCCCCGCCTCCTCCTTGCACTCCCTTGCTGCGGCCTGCTCCGGGCTCTCTCCGAAGTCCACGCCCCCTCCGGGAAACTCCCATATCCCGCCGGGAGTCCTGAGCAGCAGCACCTTGTCCTGGTGGAATGGGACCACGTATACGTTCAATTCAGGGCTTTTGGGCATGTTTTCCCCGCATACCCTGTCCCCCCGCAACCTTTTTATATGGAAACTATCAGAATATAAATTCCGATTCCAGCTTCTTTCGGGTTGCAGAAAGAGGTGAAAACATGGCAAGAGCTTATGATGTAGAGGCTAGCGCCCTAATACGAAAAACGGCGGACGCCCTCAAGGCAGAGGGCCTCCCGAAGCCGGATTTCGTCGGGCTTGTGAAGAGCGGCAGCCACGCCCAGAGGCCCCCGGAGGACCCGGACTTCTGGTACATACGCTGCGCCTCAATACTCAGGCAGACCTACGTGAATGACACGATAGGGACCAACCGCCTGAGGAGGCACTACGGCGGCCGCAAGTCGCGCGGCGCAAAGCCGGAAAAGCATTCGCCCGCAGGAGGCTCCACGATAAGGAAGGCCCTGCAGGCGCTCGAGAAGGCCGGCTACCTGAACAAGGAAAAAGTCGGGCGCACGCTAAGCCCGAAAGGCCGCGCGCTCCTGGACAAGGCCGCGTCAGAGCTTAAGGGGTGAGCCCCGGTGGAGGACAAGGAGAGGCAGGCCGAGGAAGCAAAGCAGCTCGATGAGAAAATCAAGAGCGCCCTCAGGATTTCGCTCTCCCCGCCCGCCTATGACCGCCTCATGAACGTGAGGCTCGCGAACCCGAAGCTCTACAGCGCCGCGGCGCAGCAGGTGCTTGCGCTGTACAGGCAGGTGAACAGGCGCCTCACCGAGGCGGAGCTGCTCTCCCTGCTGAAGTCCCTGAGCGGGGAGTCCCGCCGGGAAACCAAGATAACGTTCAAGTAGGTGATGCTGATGGGAATGAAATCCAACAAGAAGAAGATGCGCCTCGCGAAGGCAGGCCGCCAGAACAGGCGCATGCCAATATTCGTGACTGTGCGCACCAAGAGGAAGGTGCAGTGGAACAACAGCACCCGCACCTGGCGCACCGAGAAGCTCGACATAAAGGACAAGTGATACCATGGCCGAAAAGACTGAAAGGATTTACACGATACCGCTCAGGAAGGCATTCGACTATTCGCACAAGAAGCGCGCCCGCAAGGCGGTCAAGCTGGTTTACGCGTTCCTCGCAAGGCACATGAAAACCGATGAGAAAAACGTGCGCATAAGCGAAGCCACCAATTCGCTCATATGGAAGCGCGGCATCACTTCCCCGCCCCGCAGGATAAAGGTCCGCGTGGTGCGCGAAGGCGAGAAGGCAGTCGCCTATCTCATGGATGAGAAGCCGGGCGAAACGAAAGTTAGGGGGAAGGCCGAAAAGAAAGCCGAAGGGAAGAAAGAGGGGAAGCCGGCAAAAGAGGGGAAGAAGCCCAAGGCTGAAAAGCCGAAGGAGGAAAAGAAGGGGGAACCTCCCAAAGAGGAGAAGAAAGAAGAAAAGCCCCTGGCAAAGGAAGTGAAGAAGGAAGAGCCCAAGAAGGAAGAAAAGCCTTCTGAAAAGGCGACGGCCAGTGAAGCTGGCCGGTTGGAGCCCGAAGGGCGACTGAAAGAGCCGGAAAAGGCGCCGGAGAAGAAATGATCAGATGGAAGCAGCACTCAGGAAGGCCGCCTATTTTGGAAATCCCTTCATCGGCCTTTTCCTGTCCACCAACAATTCGCATACCCTGCTCCCGGTAGATTCCCCTGAGCCCCTTGTGCGCAGGGTTGAAGATTCGCTCGGCACCGAGCCGGTCCCATGTGCGGTGCACCTTTCCAACATTAATGGCCTCTACGTTGCGATGAACAACAATGGGATTCTCCTCCCGTCCGGAACATCCAAGGGCACAGTATCCATGCTGAAGGAAAAAACCGGCCTGAACGCCGCAGTCTCCCCCACCCCATTCAACGCAAACGGGAACAACATAGCGGCAAACGACAAGGGCGGAGTAATCAGCCCCGACATCCCCGCAGCCGCAAGGAAAGTTGCGGAGGACTGCCTCGGGGTGGAGCTCACCCCCGCAAAAATTGCGGGATTCAAAACCGTTGGCTCCTGCTGCGCCGCAACCAACAAAGGCTTCATAGCCCACTATTCCGCAACCGATGCGGAGATGGGCCAGCTCTCCTCAATCTTCGGCGTAAGAGGCCTGAAGGGCACCGCAAACACCGGCACGGGCTTCGTCTCCATCTGCCTGCTTGCAAACGACAGGGGCTTCATAGCAGGGGAGGCGACGACCGCATACGAGCTCGGCCGCATAGAGGAGGCACTGGACCTGATTGGTGGTTGAATGGCAACGTTTGACGATTTCAGCAGGCTGGAAATGAAAGTCGGGAAGGTGCTCTCAGCGGAGCGCGTCGAGGGCTCCTCCAAGCTCGTCAAGCTCGAGGTTGACACCGGGGAAACCCGCACCATCGTTGCCGGGATAGGAAAGGTTTATAACCCGGAAGACCTCAAAGATAAGACGGTAATCGTTCTAGCAAACCTCGAGCCCAAGGAGATAATGGGCATCGAGTCGCAGGGCATGCTCCTTGTAGCATGGGAAGGCGATGAGATATCCCTCCTCGCCCCTGACAGGGAGATGGAGCCCGGCACAAAAGTGGGGTGACAAAATGAAATTCAGGATAAGCGGAACAGTAAGGCTTGGCTCGGAAACGAGGAAGTTCACCAAGGAAGTGGAAGCGGAAACAGAGAACTCCGCGCTGGAGAAGGCATACTCCCTGCTGGGCTCCAACAATGGAGTGCAGCGCTCAAAGGTGAAGGTCGACTCGGTTGAAAAGGTGGAATCATGAACAAAGAGCAGATAGTCGCAAGGGCAAGGACAATCGGCCAGCAGCGCCAGATGGTTGAGCGCGAAATGGAGCGCCTGATGATGTCTCTCGTTGACCTCAGCAACTCCCTCCGCACGATAAAGAACATGGGCGATGAGGAGATGCTCGTCCCTGTGGGCGGCGGGGCAATGGTAAAGACAAAGCTCGTGGACAAGAACGTCTTCATCCCGGTGGGCGCGGGCTATGCGCTGGAATATGGGGTTGAGGATGCAAAAACCGAGGTCGACAAGCGCATAAAGATGACCGAGAAGGCGGTGCACACCCTGCGCGCCGAGCTCAAGAAGCTGGATGACGAGTTCCACAAGCTAGAGCAGGATTACAGCGAATCACTCGAAGGCGGGAAGTAAAGTGTTTGACCTACTCAAGAAAAAAATATCGGGTTTCGTTGACAAGCTGAAGGGCACTGGGGAGGCCGCCCCTCCGGAAAAGCCAATTGCCGAAAAGAAGCCTCCGGAAAGCAAGCCGGAGGAGCAAATTACTGAAGAAAAACCGAAGGAGCAGCTTATTGGGGAGAAACCTCCGGAAAAAAAGAAAGAGGCTCCGCCCCGCGAGCCCGGAGAGGAGCCGGAGCCTCCCGAGCCCCTTCCAGAGCCCGAGCCGGAAGAGCCAGGGGAGCATGAGCCCGAAGAGATTCAAAAAAAAGAGCCGGAAATTGAGAGGCCCAAAGAGCCCGAGCCAAAGGAAGTGCTTCCCTCCCAAGAGCCCAAGAAAACAGAGCCCGAAATAAAAGAAGAGCCAAAGCATCTCCCTCCGAAAAAAGAGCCTCCTGTTCCTGAGAAGAAAGAGCCTCCCCTTCCCAGGGAAGGGCCTTCACCGCCTGAGGAAAAAAAAGACCTTGAAAAGAAAGTGAAGAAGGGCATATTTTCCGCTGTAAGGGAAACCCTCACCGGCACCAGCGAAATAAAGGAGGCAGAAGTCACAGAGCTGCTCGAGGAGCTCGAGCTCGGCATGCTCGAAAGCGACGTTGCTCTTCCTGTTGCCGACCGCATCAAGTCCGAGCTCGCGAAGCGCGTGATCGGCGCAAAGGTAAAGCGTGGCCAGACTGCTTCCTTCATCCGGGAGCAGCTCCGCGAAGTCCTAATCTCCCTGGTTTCCAAGGAAGGCTTTTCCCTCCCCGAGAGGATAGCTGCCTCTGAAAAGCCCGCCACGATAATGGTCCTCGGCCCGAACGGCGCCGGCAAGACCACCACAATCGCGAAGATAGTGAATATGCTCAAGGCCAGCAATATCTCCTGCGTGGTCGCGGCTTCGGACACCTTCCGCGCGGCCGCGGTGGAGCAGCTCCAGCACCATGGCGACAAGCTCGGGTTCAAAGTGCTCTCCGCAAAGTACGGCTCAGACCCCACCGCCCTTGCATTCGATGCGGTGAACTATGCAAAGGCCCACAGCATCGACGTCGTGCTCATAGACACTGCCGGCAGGCAGGAAACAAACGTGAACCTCCTCAACCAGCTCAAGAAGATGAACCGCGTAATCCAGCCAGACATGAAAATCTACGTGGGTGAAAGCATAGCGGGCAACGCGATAACCGAGCAGATTTCCTCCTTCGCCGAGGAGATAGGCCTCGACGGCGTGATCCTCACCAAGCTGGACTGCGACGCAAAGGGCGGCACGGTGATTTCGGTTTCCGAAGTCACTGGCCTGCCGATAATATATGTCGGGACCGGCCAGGGGTATGATGACATTGAGCGCTTCCAGCCGGAAAAAGTGATCGATGAAATACTTGCGTGAACGCATGAAGAGGATACTGCTCGACACCAACTTCCTTCTCGTCCCCTACCAGTTCAAGATGGACATTTTTTCCCAAATAGACTTCATGGTTGACGGGCCGCACGAACTGCTCCTCCCAACAGGGGTAATCTCCGAGCTGAGGAAGCTTTCCAAGGGGAAGGGGAAGGAAGGCGCGGCAGCCCGGTTCGCCCTGAAGCTGATTGAAGTGCGGAAATTGAAGAAAGTAAAGAGCTCCGGGAAGGTTGACGGCTGGCTTTCCTCCTATGCAAAAAGGAAAGGCTTCCTCGTCGCCACCAACGACAAGGCGCTCAGGAATAGGTTAAAAAAGGAGGGCGTGAAAGCAGTAGTGCTCCGGTCCCGCTCAGGGCTGGAAGTGGTATGATGGACACGCTGGGATGGGTTCTCATAGGCGCTTTCGCGTTCTTCGCAGTAATCGTCTTCCTTATCGTTGCATACCTCCTCTGGAAGAGGTTTTCCTCCCTTGTAAAGTTTGAAAAGGTCATAAGCGGCGGCAAGAGCAACGTCTACCTGCAGGCATTCATCCCCATACGGAAAGCGACCATAGAGGACAACGCTTCCGGAGGCACCCTTGTTTTCGTCCGCGAGAACATAAAGGCCGGCGAGAAGCTCGAGTTCGTTTACCCCCAGTCCAAATCCTCTGCAAAGCTCATTGCGGAGGGCGAGGAAAACTTCAGCCTCGAGGCCGCGCCGCGCCTCGAAAAGAAAGAGGTCAAGAAGGCCTGAGCTTCTCAGCAAGCTCCACTATCTCCTCAGGGCTCATCTCCCGTGCCCGCTTTTCCGGAAGCTCCCCCTCAAATTCTATCCCGCCATCCTTCAGCGCATTCGCGATGCGCTTGTTCTTGTGCTGGAACAGCACCCGTATGACTTTCTCAGCCCACCCATCCAGCCCCGCCCCCTCCCTTTTCCTGAGCAGGACAATTGCTGAATCAACCTTCGGCGGAGGGGAAAAGCTCCCCCTCTTCACCCTCTTCACATATGTGGGCCTGAAGAGCAGCTGCGTGGTGACGCTCAGCCTCCCGTAGTCCGCAGTCTTCGGCTTTGCCACCATCCTCTTTGCGAACTCGAGCTGCACAAGCAATATCGCCCTCTTGAATTCCATTTTCGCAATCCTGAATACAATCGGAGATGAAATGTAATACGGTATGTTCCCGATTATCACATCGAACCCCCCGAGCTCCTGCTTAAGGAAGTCGCCCTCTACGACCTCCACATCATCCCCGAACCTCATCCTGAGCTCCTCTGCCCAGTATGGGTCCTTTTCAACGACAACCAGTTCCTTCGGCCCTTTCTCAAGCAGCTTCTCCGTGAGCCGCCCGTCCCCGCCCCCTATTTCGAGCACGCGCATCCCCCTTACCGCTGCCAGGCCCGCCTCGAAATTGAGCACCGCTTCGCTGTTCAGGAAATGCTGCCCGAGCCCTTTCTTCAGCTTCACTTCTTCCCCTCAATAATCAGCAGCGCGTCCAGCAGGCCGTATGCATAATCCGAAGCCCCGAACGAGGAGAAGTAATCCCCCTTCCCAAAGAAGTGCTCCGCGTCCCGGGCATATTCCCCCGCCCTCTCCAGGACCGCAGGATACTTTCCCTCCAGCCCCGCGCATCCCTCAAGCTGCGCCTTCAGCTTCGCAATGCTCCTTTCCGCCCTTTCCTTTTCCATACGGGCCCGACGGGATTCGAACCCGCGCCTCAAGGTTGCTCCTGCAATCAGGAGAACGCATCCGAAGCCTTGCCGGCTATCCAGGCTACCACACGGGCCCAATGTAATATACTATTATGCGAATCAGAACCTTAAATAACCAGTTGCCTATTGGGTGAGGATTCGCGCCCCTTTCTCCTCAACCACGATGGTGTGCTCTGCCTGCGCCACCATCCCGCCGCCCGCATCCTTGAGCACCGGGTACCCCTTGAGCACATGCGCCTTCAGCATCTCCTTGAGTGCGTTCTTCACCAGCAGCTTCGACTTGAACTCCTTCAGCAGCCACCTCTCCGCAAATGGAAGCATGCCGTAGCTGTTTATTATGTGGTTCAGCAGCTGCCTCGACTGCCTCATCCTCAGCCCGCCGGGCATATAGAGCGAGAAAATCTCAACCTGCTCAGTGTCGGAAACGTACCCCTTGCCGTCCGTTGCAAATGGCTCCACTGCAAAGTAGTCGCCCACCTGGAACTCATACGGGTCCTCGTTCTTCACATTCGGTATCTCCACGCCCGCGTGCAGCATGCCGGTCTTTATCATGTGGCCTGTGAGGTTTGCAATCGGCCTGAACCCCTTCGCCTTTATCGTTTCCTCCACCACAGCCCCGACTTCGCCCACTTTCACTCCGGGCCTTATCGCGGCAATCGCCTTCGCCAGCGCATCCTCTGCCGCGGCCACAAGCTCCCCGTGCTTCCCGCCCAGGTCAATGGTATAAGCAGTATCCGAAATTGCGCCGTTCACCTCCACCCCGAAATCGACTTTCACCACGTCCTCCTCCCCGAGGGTGCTGCCATCCCCATCCTCCGGGGTATAATGCGCGGCGATCTCATTGATGGAAATGTTCACCGGAAATGCAGGGTATGCGCCCTCCTCAGCTATCATTCCCTCTATCGTTTCTGCGATGTCGAGCACGCCTTCACCGATGTTTATGAGGCGCTTGCTGTCCTCGCGTATTTTCGCGCCGAGCTTCCCCGCCTGCTCGAACTCCTCAAGCGTTGCCTCGTCCTCTTCCATGCCAAATATTCTCCTTGGAGGGGCTTAAAAACCAAGCGGAAGCCGGCACGGAACTCTTAAATTAGTTTACTTCCATACCCCCTCCATGAGGGTAAGCACGGTTGCTCTATTCTTATTGCTAGTGAGCGTTGCAAGCTCCTATATAGTTGTCAACTCGGAGGACGGCCGCGATGTTGCCTCCGTAATATTCTATGCGCACCTCCAGGGCGAGGAATTCCGTTACCTGCCCCCGAATACCGACCTGGTCATGAATGCCCGCCTGATCGGCCACAGGGGGGAGATAACCCTTTTTGAATCCACCCAGCGCCCCACATTCATCGGATTTGATGACGCCCTCAAGCAGTATGGCAATTCAGTGGAGATAGTCGAATTCCAGAATTATTCCGACCTCAACCTTGAGCTCGCCGGCATGGCAGGCACCAGCAAGTTCATCATAACCGACCCGAATTACGGGGACAACATAGTGGTTCTCATTTCATACGCAAAGGCAACCGGCTCATACGTTCTTTTCGCCACCAAGGACAATGCAGATGAAGTATCCTCTTTCCTGTCTTCCAGCCCCCCGTCTTCCCTGCTGGTATATGGGTATATGGATGGGGAAGTAACCGATGCGCTTGATGCCAGGGGGGTTTCCTACGAAACAATAGACAATGAGGACAGGTACCTTGACAACATAGCGCTTGCAAAGAAGTTCTTCGCCATCAGCCCGGAAACCCATACCGTCCTGTTTTCCGATGGGCGGGCCCTGGAAAACTCAATAGATGCCGGGGTGCAGCCGGTACTGCTTATTTCCTCAGTTATCCCCGACCCCATGCATAATTTCATCCTGCAGGAAGTGCGGGACGGCCAAATCGGGGCCGCGGTCCTTGTCGGCAGCACCCACCTTAACCCGGTATACAACATGATGAAGACAATCAATGCGGAGCTGGGCTCTGATGAATTGACTGTCATGGTGAAATTCGGCCAGTCGACCAGCCCGGATGATGGTGTGGGCCAATTAACGATGTTCCCTCTTCCCGCCGCATACGCGGAAGTGATGCTCGATTCCGCCAAATACAATACTGCTTCCGGCATGCTTGAGCTCGTTTTCAGCAATGCCGGGACAGCGAGGGCGTTTGTCCAGTCGAACACGCGTGTTCTGTTTGACGGTGAACAGTTTGCCGTGGTTGGCGATGAAGACCCATTCACAATAAGGCGCGGGGAATCCAAGGGCATGAAATACCCGCTGGACCTTGGCGGAAGGACCGGAGACCTCGCGATAAACTCAACCGTTTATTACGGGATAACAAGGAATTTCGATTACGGCTTCATCAAGTATATGGGCGTTGGCATCATTTCATATTCAGACAACAGCGTGCTGTCCCTGCTTGATGCAGAATACCTCGTGCCCGATGACACCCTGTCCGTAAAGGCGAAGAACAACGGCACTGAAAATGTCTATTACCGCCTTTCCGCGGAATACACAAATCCCGAAGGCACCACGGTTTTCGAAGACGGCGAAATCCACATGCTCGAGCCCGGCCACGTGGAGGTAATCCAGCTGACCGGCCTGCTGCTTGACTCCAGCCTTGCCCAGGAAACCGAGATGACTGTAACCGCGGAATACGGCGGCCGCGAGGCCTTCCTTGAGAAGAGCACTTCAATAGATGCGGTCATCGACACCGGCTTCGACCTCCTGTGGCTGCTTCTCCTGCTCCTCCTGCTGATAGCCGCTTATCTCTATTACAGGAAAAAGAAAGGCGGGGAAAAGAAGGCCAAGCCAAAGCCGAAAAAGAAGTAGCTAGGCCTTCCAGTACTTTTTGTTTTTTATGAAATCTTTCTGCGCGTCCAGCAGCTCAAGAAGCATCGCTTCCTCGTCCCTGTGCAGCTTCCTCAGTATCCGGTCAGCAGTCCGGGGCCCCACCCCATAGAACCCCAGCGCAAGCAGGCCCCTTTTCCCATACGCCTGCAATATCCCTGCCGCATACCTCTCCTCCTTGCCCTTCACGGTAAGGCTCTTCCTTCCGCATTTGTGGCACTTCAGCTCTTCCGGCGCATTCCCAATGGTAGTAATCCTTGTCGCCCCGCAGGAAAGGCAGAGCAGAGTGGTTTTTTTCCTGCTGACCTCCTCCCGCACTTCCTTGAGCAGCACATCCCTTGGCTGCATTGAAGGCACGCCCCTGCCCTTCCGCGTTATGCCGAGCATTGAAAGGAAGCCCGGCCTTTCCCTATGCACGAAAGCCAGTTCCCGTTCCCCGCGTTCAATTTCCCCAAGCAGCTCACCTGCCTTCCCCGCATCCAGCCTCCTCCTGAAAATGGAATTGAGCGCTTCCTCATACACCGGGCTGCCCGCCATTATCCTAACGAGCTTGCTCCCGACCTCCGCTTCCTCCCCGAAAAGCCCGAATAATCTCCCCACATGCAGGAACTCCATCCTCATCATGGGCGTCCCGGCTATTGCCTCCTCCGCCTTCCACATGAAGTCCTTTTGGGAAATGATTTTCTCCGCCCATTCCCTTTTTGCAGGGAACGGCAGCTTGAGCATCACCCTGTACGCATCGGACGCCTCTGCCACGTCCACCCGCAGCAGCTTCGCAAGCTCCATGCGGAAGACCTTCCCCAGCACAGCATTCACCTTCGTCCCGAAGCATGCATGCACTATGATGAAATCCCCCGCAAGCTCAACCACCACGGTTCTGTCATCGGGCACAGGCCCTTCCTTCAGGCGCTTCCTCCTGAGCCTCCCCACTTCCTGTGCAATCTCGAAATCCACAGGCAAATCTTCCCCGCTCCATTCCGGGACCACGAAAGAGTAGGAAAAAGCCGGCTCCGCAATCACTTCCGCCCCTACTTCAACCAGCTGCCATACCCTACCCTTTGCGCTGAAGCATTCGCCCTCCGCGAGGGTCGCAACGAACCGCTCATCCAAGGATGCAATTGCGCGGTTGGTGCTCGCATCCCTCAGCAGGTACCTCCGCTCCTTTGGAATTGTGGAAAGGTTGTAGAAGTAATATTCCCTCGCATCCCTCCTCGCCTTCACCGTGCCGTCATCATTCAGGAAAATGAGCCGCTCCCTCTCCAGCTGCTTCAGCACCTGCAGGAACTTTTCCTTCCCTATGCCGAATGAATGCGCCCTGCCCAGCAGCGCATAAACGTCATCAACCTTGCACATGCCGCGTTCAATCATTACGCCCACTGCCTGGTGCGCAACCACGTCCAGCGAGCCCTTGGGCACCTCCCGCGGCTCAAGGAACCCACCCTCAAATTTCCCCTTTACCGCCTCCGCCTCCAGCCAGTCATCGAAATCAACGGTGATTACCTTCCCCCGTGGCACAAGCCCCTCGCAGTGGCCGCTCCTGCCCACCCTCTGCACAAGCCGCGAGACCGCCCGCGGGGAAGAAACCTGCACAATCTCCTCCACCCCCCCTATGTCTATCCCAAGCTCGAGCGAGGAAGTTGCCACAACGGTATCCAATTCCCCATCTTTGAATTCCCTCTCGGTCCTCAGCCGGGCATCAGAAGCAAGAGAGCCGTGGTGCACGTCCAGCTGCACCTTTTCCATCTTCAGCTTGGTGGAAAGCTCCTCCGCGCCGCTCCTCGTATTGACGAAAATTATCCTCTTCTTCCCGTCCCCCAGCATCCCGCCAACCGCGGAATATGCCTTGCCCCAGCCCCCCGCATATTTCAATACCTCAATGTCCATCTCACGCCTGGTGCCTGCCTCTATTATTTCGAATTCCCTCTTCCCGCAGAGCGTTTTCCCGGCTTCCTCCGGGCTGCCCACCGTTGCGCTCAGCCCCACCCTCTGGAATTCCCCCGCAATTTCCGCGAGCCGCTCCAGCGCCATGGACAGCTGGGAGCCCCTCTTGCTCTCCAGCATCTCATGCAGCTCGTCCACTATCACATGCCTGACATTTGCAAGGTGCTCACGCATCACCCTGCCCACGAGCACCGCCTGCAGTGTTTCCGGAGTGAGTATGAGCAGCTGCGGCGGGTTCCTCCTCTGCCTGCCCCTCTCCGCCTGCTTGGTATCCCCATGCCTCACCCCGAAGCTTATGCCCGCATTTTCGCACCACCACTTCACCCTCTTCTCCATGTCCCTGTTCAGCGCCCTCAGCGGGGTGATGTAGAGCGCGGCAATCCCGCCCTTTCCCTGTATTTTCTCCAGCACCGGGAGCAGGGCCGCCTCGGTCTTCCCGCTGCCGGTGGGCGCAATCACCACTGCATTGCCCCCCTGCAGCAGCCGGGGCATGGCCTTCCCCTGCACCTTGGTCGGGCCGGGGAACTTCTTTTTGAACAATGAAACTATGCTTTCCATTCTGCAAAAACTGCTCGTTTCCACTATTTAAACCCGATGTCGCCACCGTTTCCTTTATAAATCTAATTCGCACAACACCGTCATGCGGCAAGGTGCGATACTGCTATTCATACTTTTGCTAGCCCCAGCCCTCGCCGCGCAGGCAAATACCAGCACAGAAGGGGGAAATGTCACGGGCTTCAACCTGACTGGCTGGGAGCCGACAAAATACTGGTCAGGCCTAGTGGGCTGGATGGACCCCCTCGGCATCCCGGACCCGAACAGGGCAATTTCCCATGAGGACGCCGGCTTTTTCCCGTTCTATACCAATTACCCGAACGGCACATATTACAACGTTTCGATGGTTGTGACGCGCCTTGATTTCAAGCCGGACCTTCTCCAGGTGCAAACGCCAACCGCGGAGGATTTCAACACCACGGGCATGTTCTCAAATTTCAGCATATTCTCCGGCCTCAACTTCAGCTACTTTTTTGACAGCCCCCTGCAGACCTTTGTGCCCATGAACATGATGGCGTGCCAGATTGGCTCGCACACCTTTCCCTGCCCATATGTAATCCTGAACAACTACACCCGCCTTGCGGTGCTCAAGTTTTCCAATGGCACATGGGAGGAGCCACTTTTCGTGGCATTGATAGAGAACCAGCTCGGCTTCAACGGCACATACTTTGATTTCCAGTACATGGTCCCGAAGAGCGAGAACTACAGCTTCTACGTATACCCCGAGGACTGCAACATAACCGTCTGGATAGATAACGTGGAAACGACCGCCTTCCCGAGCACCGGAGTCCCTTACGCGGTGGAATTCCGCGTCACATACGAAGATGACACCCCGATAGACAGCGCAGTCATCCAGGTGGTGGAGGAGAACGGCCGCAACATCCTTTTCCCAAACCTTTACCAGGGCAAGACATTCGCAGGCCTGGGCCGCATGCGCACCAACTCCAGCGGAGGCGCGGCCTACGCCCTCACCCCCACCCGCTACAACGTGCCTGATTCGTTCAGCTACATCGCCTACGTCGAAGTAATCAGCCCGGCATACTGCCGTGAGAACTTCACAATTGTGGTATACAACGTCCTCGCCCCGTTCTACCGCACTTCCCTCGTGAACGCCGCATACGGCAGCGAGGTGAAATCCTCGGTGCAGAGCATGAACTCGCTCACGAGCACCGCGAGCAGGTGGATATACGCGCGCAAGATGCGCAATGCGACCGCAACGGTCACCACCGCAGGCGTTGTGAGCCCGCTCCCCGCCCTCAAGGCCGGCGCGCCCAACTGGTTCAACATAACAATCCTCAACGGCGGAGTCCCGGTAACGGGCAACATCACGGTGCGCGAGGACGATGGCCAGGTGGTGTTCGTGCCCATCCAGCCGGGCAAGGACCTCTACAACAATTCCGGCACTTTCCAGAGCAATGAGACCTTCATCCTAATCCCGACCCACTACAACAACAACGCGAACCTCACGTTCCTCGTGTACTACAACGGCAATAACATAGCGAACCTCACTTTCACGGTGGATGACGTGCTCGAGCCGCCCGCCCCCTCGGAAATGGACATGGACGAGGCTACAAACGCTTTAATA
The DNA here is from genome assembly GCA_964552755.1 of Microcaldota archaeon. GTDB lineage: Archaea > Micrarchaeota > Micrarchaeia > Anstonellales > Bilamarchaeaceae > CAZKHX01. The sequence continues at coordinate 83,420 of CAZKHX010000004.1, forward strand.
GCTTCCGCGCTACAGAACATCAACCAGGTGCTTTCAAACATAGGGAAATCGATATCAACGGTGTGATGATGAAGAAACTGCTCGCCATGCTATTGCTTTTTTCCGTTGCCTTTTCGCAGAGCGCCCAAATCGTTGACGTGAGCAACGTCACGCAGAACGTCCTCGCGTCCGCCGCATTCCGCGTTTACGTGGACACGTTCGGCGCGAACCCCGACTTCGCCCTCCGCCTCTGCGATGTCGGGCGGCGTTACGTTGCCGCGGTCTATTCCGCCAACGTAAGCGGCACCTTCGTCTATACTGCAGTGAGCAAGAACCTCACCGCAGGCTCAACCAACACCCTCACCTACACGACGCACGGCCCGGGCCCATGCTACTACACCCCTGTCGACTCATTCGCCTTTTCGCAGTTCCGCGACTTCACCCGCGCCCCGCCGGTTTTCGTTTCCGCATTCCCGGGCCGCCTGCACGCGCTCTATTCCACGAGCGCGGACGCCTCAGTTTCACCGGACCTCATCCCGATGGACTACGCGGACGGCTGGCTTGAGGGCGGCTATTCCGTTTCCCGCTCCTTCAACCAGGGGACCGCACTCGTAACCGCGAACGTGAACAGCATCGACTTCGTCACCGAGTTCGGCACAATCACGCGCCTGCCCGGAGACCCGGACTGGGGCCTCAACTCCTCGACCGGCCGCAGCATGCTCATTGCCCTCTGCGACGACGATTTCGGCAACTACTGTTCCGATGCCACGATAGTCAATTCCACCGGCGACCTTCCCGCAGCGCTTGCAGTGGCCGCCCCGATTTCCGACCAGTTCGTCTATAACAGGTACGTGGTGGTGGACGGGCTCGGCTACCCGATTTGCATCGGGGCCGACCTTGCTGCAGGCATTTCAGCCAATCCGCCCAACATCATTTACGGCGACCAGAGCAACGTCACCATAACAATTACCAACGTGGGCAACGTTGACGTAACCACCAACTTCGACCTCCTGCTCAACATCACCGGCCCCGGCGGCTACTTCGTGCAGCATACCTGGGCAATACCCGAGAACCTCCCGGTGGGCGCCTCCACCACCCGCAACTGGTCGTTCAACGCGACCGGCATGAGCGGCACCTACACCTTCGTTACCTATGCAGACGTGGACGACGACATCGCAGAATGCTCTTACGCGAACAACCGCGCCCAGACCAACGTGGTGGTTCAGCCGGTCTACTACCTGCACGTATGGATAGACGGCCAGTACAACGACACCTTCCCGCAGTGGGGCAGGCCCTACAACGTCACCTTCTTCATAAACGATTCCAACGGCAACGTAATCCCGAACGCCCGCTACCGGGTTACCGAGGCAAACGGCCTCAACCCGTTCATCCCCACGCAGGTGTGGAACGACACCGGCACCCTGCACGGCATAAGCACGTCTTCGGTTTCAAACATGCAGGGCAACGCAAGCGGCTACATGCGCCTCAACATAGTCCCCACCTGCAACAAGCTATATACTACCTATTCATACCTCGGGGTCGATACCTACGTCGGCAATTACGCAGTGATAGTGAACGCATACACCGCTGGCGGCTCGCCGCTGCAGATTGCCTACAATGGCTCGCTCACATACGACCGCCCGCTGTGGATAGGCAACTGGACGTGCGCGGACCCCGGCTGGGTGAACGACAAGGAACTGGTGAACAAGGACACTTACGTGCTCTGGATTTACGACTGGATTTATGAGGTATTCTCCATTACGAAGAAACTGGTGGTGCCTTAGATGCGGAAGCTCGCGCTTCTACTCCTAATCCTAGTTTCGGTCTCATCTGCGCAGTATTATGAGATGTGGATAGTGCGCGCGAGCGACCACTCCACAATGGCGCTGCTCTACGACGACAATTCTACCTCCTACAAGGACAACTCCCTTGAAAACCCGGACGCGGAGATGCGCATCTGCGCCCTCAACTCGGGCGACCTCCAGAACAAGTGGGTTTCCCTCGTTTATGCGGACGGCACCAACCCCGGCGACTACATAGAGATCACTCACGCGCCCGTGCAAATCACAAGCGTCCCCCCGACCAACTGCGTTTACGTGCCGCTTGAGCTCTCCAGCTTCAAGGCGTGGTATCCCTCCATCCCGTTCCTGTTCATAGGGGACAGCCCCGACTTATCCACCTCCGAGCGCGTGAAGTTCCTTTTCCCCAACGGATGGCTCGCGGGGGATTACACTGTCAATTCCTCGCAGGCCGGCAACCTCGTGAACATCACGGTTGCCGAAGCCCTCGACGACGGCGGCAACCCCATCGTCCCGGACGTGGACTTCCTGGTGGTGGGCCTGATGATGGGCACCGCCCTTGAAACGACCGACACCGCAATCGCTTCCATTAACGATTCCGTGGTCCTTTCGCTCGGGGGGTATGGCGGAACCTACTACATCCACATAAACGGCATCGGGCCGGGAATGTTCCCGCCAGAAGTGGAAATACTCTCGCCCGAGCCGCGCTCCTATGACACGAACACAATCCCCTTCATCTACACGATTACCACCTTCATGGGCCCGGTCGATTCCTGCTGGTACATACTTGACGGCCAGCGCACGGACATGCCGGACTGCACGATCTCCTACGTGCTAAATGTGCGCGACGGCTCGCACACCCTCACGCTTTACGCAAACGACACCCTCGGCCAGATAGGGCAGGACACGGTCACTTTCCGCGTGGAGACCGAGCCGCCCATCCCCGGAGGGATTGGGATGGCCCACATTCCCCAGCCCCCGCCCCCCATCCCGCCGGTTCCCCCATCATACGACGAATTCGATGTGACTCCCGAGGACATCTGGGTGATTGTGAACTACCCCGAGGAGGGCCGCGCGAATTTCACCCTCTACTCCCGCAACACCCTCCATGACGTGGAGTGCTTTGTCACGGGCGACTTCCAGGAATGGACGCGCGTTGAGCTCGGGGAGGACGCAATCCCGGGCGGCGACTTCATCTACGGAGAGATAATCGTTGACATGCCGCCCACCACAATACTGGATTACAATGATGGGACGCAGGGGCTAATGCAATGCGTGGGCTTCAAGGACATAAACTCCTCCCTGATGCTCACCACCAAGGCGAACGTTTACCTGGTTATAAACAGGCCGGAGATAATGGTGGAGAACATAACGCTCTGGATGGACCTCGGCGAGCAGCGCGAGACCTCTCTCGACCTCACCAACATCGGAAACGGCACCGCGTACACTTACAATTTGAGTGCGGTTTTCCAGGGCCCCAACGGAGAGCTCCTTACCCTCATCAGCCTGCCTGACATCCTCTATCACGGCGAAACCGGCAGCCTGCGCGCCTCAATATTCATACCTCTCGACACCGAGCCGGGCAAATACCGCGTCCCCGTGGCCATCTATGAGAATGGCCGCCCGATGGGCCGCGGCTACATAACCATTTTCGTGGAGCCGGAAATAGCCCCCGAAGTGTGCCGCCTCCCGTTCTTCCTAGAATGGTGGGACATCCCGAGGCCGGACTACTGGATTCTCTGGTCCGCGCTGATACTGTTCGCCCTTGCAAACTACTTCATAATCCACAAGGAAAAGCTGATGAAGAGGCACTGGGGCCTCGTGTACTCGGCCGCCCCCATCCTCCTCTCGCTCCCCGGCTGGTGGATATTCAACCCGTGCTTCATGGTGAACATTGCCTTCCTGCAGCTGGTCGGCACGCTCCTATACTATTATCGCCAGAAGCAGAAGCGCGACGAGATGCTCCGGCGCGCGGGGGCGCACCGCGAGGGCAGGCCCGGCCAGCCAGGCCATAAGCATTCCGAAGGGTATGTGCGCAGGGAACACAGGCCCACTGAATAAGACACAAAATCCCTTGTTTTTACAGGCTCGTTTTTCCCGTCAGTAGCTCCGGCGGAGCATTTATATACCTTATTCCCCAATTATGGGCAATGAGGAAGGGTGTTCTCCACTACTTGTCATTAGCCTCGCTACTGGTCCCTCTAGTGCTCATCCTCTCCATCTCCCCTGTTTTCCTCACCGACGTGCGGGAGCTGACGGTAAACCCAATCGGGCCCCACCCCCTTGCCCTAGACGGCGGGGTATACATAGACATTGAGGAGGTTGCCGTAAGCAACGGCTCCGACGGCGCATACGCTGATGTCGAAGACGTGGTGATTGGCGGCGGCACGCCCCCGGGCGCCCCCGTGCCTCCCGGCCCCACGCAGGAGCCCCCGGAAGCGAACCTCAAGAAAGTGAAGGCTGCGTCCCCGCTCAGCGACTTCCGCTACAACATCGAAGTGACCTCCTCCAAGGCCGAGATAACAATCGAGGACATGCCGGTAAAGAAAGTTGAGCTTTTCGAATATTCCGACGGCGCCAACATCTCCTTCGACACCTTCCCCTATCCCGGCTTCCTGCAGGCGTATGCAATCGACCCCCGCGGCATAACCGGCGGCCGCGCAACCGTAGTTGCAAAAGGCAGCTCTGTTTACAAGTGCAAAGACTGGAACTTCACCACCCGCACCTGCCATGGGGACTGGGTGTTCCTCAAGAGCGTGGTCCCCGGCCAGGAATACACGATTGACATAGACCCATTCGACCCGGCATACGGGGAGAGCGGCCCCGCATGGGCATTCGACGACAACGGCTATGACGTTTCCTCCAACGTAACTTCTGTGGACTCTTCCTACGCAACCGAGGGCGGCACAACCTCCTACTGGGTGAACGGCACATGGACAACCGGACTGTCCCCCGGAGATTCCGTGGACCACGCAAACTTCACCTGCGTGCTCTCCGCCTCGCCCTCCACCTCCGGCACGGTGAAGCACGAATGGTACAATTCCACCCCGGGCACGTGGATGGAGGCCTGCTCGTCCTCCGGCACAATCCCCTCCTCGGGCACTTCCTACATCTGCGACATGAACGGCTACGTGAATGATGAATTCCCGAACCCCTCAATGCGCTGCTCCGTTTCCCTTTCCTCCGCCGCGGACGTCTCGGTAAACGCCCTCCGCTTCGAAGTGAACGACCCGCCCATCAGCTCCTGCGGCACAACCATCAGCTCATCCGGCTACTACTACGTTACCGGAGACCTCTCCGCAACCGGCCACTGCATAACGATTACTTCCAATGACGTGGAGCTCAACTGCCAGGGCCACACCCTCACCGGGGACGGCGACCCGGGCGACTACGGCATTTTCCTCAGCTCGGTCACGAGCAACGTCACCGTGCGCGACTGCGAGGTGGCATATTTCGAATACGGTGTCGGCGCCCTGCAGTCCTCCGATGCCCTGATACGCAACACGACCGCAAGGGACGGGGTGGGCGGCTTCGCGGTTGCGCAGGGCTCCAGCGGCATCACCATGGACAACAACACCGCATACAACAACACCGGAAACGGCTTCCTCGTCACCGACGCATGGGGCGCCTGCAGCAACGTGCATTTCACCGGCTGCCTCGCGTACAACACAAGCGACAACGGCTTCAGCATCGGCAGCGAGAACTGCACCGTTACCGGCTCCACTGCACATGATGTTGAAAACAATGGTTTAGTTGCTGACGCATACGGGATCAACGTTACCAATTCAACATTCCACAGCGCACGCGACCGCGGCATGTCCGTGCGCGACTCTGACGAATTCAACGGCACCAATATCCACCTCTACAACAACTCCCTGGACATCCAGCCCTATGCCAGCGTGGCAACTCCCTTCAACATCGAGCTGCACAACCTGACATTGGACAACCCTGACGGTGACTTTTCCGACTACACAAGCCTCACGATAATTGATACGGTTTCAGGCAATTCCCAATACATCCTGAACTGGTCGGCCCAGCCAACTGCTTCCCCCCCGGACGGCTACATTTCCTTCAGCAGCAAGTACATCAACATAAGCAACCCATCTGGCACCGTTTCAATAGACGCCATCCGCTGGAACTGGGAAACCTCAGAGCTTTCCGGCTACGATGAGGATTACTTTGAGGTGTGGCTCCACAACAGCACCGGCTGGGGCAACCAATCGGGCCAGGCCCGCTCCGTTTCCGGCAACTACATAGAGGTTACCAACCTCATCCCCCATTCTGAATATGGCATACTGCAGAATGAAAGCCACCTTGGCGGGTGCACCAATATCGACAGCTCTGGCTACTACGTGCTGGAAAGCGACGTGAGCTCGAACGGCACCTGCCTCACAATAGACGCGGTTGACGTCGTCCTCAACTGCAACGGCCACACCATCACCGGAAACGGGAGCGGCTCCGATTCCGGCTACGGGATAAGCCTCACCGGGAATGCGGACAACGCGATAATAGAGAACTGCAGCATAAAGTCCTACTACTACGGCATATACACCGTGGTGGGCGCCTTCAGCAACACCTTCCGCAACAACGTGGTGTACAACCCCTCCAAGACAATAAACGGCAGGGTGGGCATGTGGTTTGCCTACTCAAGCTCCTACACCGTGGAGAACAATACCGTCTACAACATGAACAATGAGGGAATCCGCTTCTACGGGGGCACCAACAACGAAATAACGGACAACCACATCTACAACGCAAGCTACGGGCTCTACTGGGCCAGCGCGACCGCGGCCGGCTACAAGACCATCGCGCGCAATACCATACACGGCACCACCACCGCGGGCCTATACCTCAATTACGTTGACCTTGCGAACATTACGGACACCCACCTTTACGACAACACGTACAGCCTGGACCTGCAGGGCCATGCCTCGAACACTTTCACCGTGAACGCGACCAACCTCACGCTCGACAACGACGCGGGAAGCTTCGAGAACTATTCAAGCCTGGACATCGACGACGTGGTGGAGGCGAGCGTGCGCTACCGCCTGGACTGGGCGGCCCAGCCCGATGACCCCCCTCCCGGCTACACCTCGTTCGCCCGCAAGTATTTCGTGGGGAACACCGTGTCTGCATCCCCGAAGATAGACTCCCTGAAGTACACGTGGGAAGACGGGGAGCTCAGCGGCTATGCAGAGGGCTATTTCAGCGTATGGGAGCATTCCGGCTCCTGGGCGGAATCCGCCAACCAGACGCTCAACGCCAGCGGCAACTACATAAACATGTCCTATGTTTCGCCCTCCGCCACCTACGGCATCCTGCAGGGCCCGCCCTCGGTGGTCGAGAACGTCACCCTCAACTCCACCTGGCAGACCAACTACACCAACGAGAACCTCACGGTCCATTATGATTCCTACAGCCCGGATGGCTACGAAGTGAAGAACATCACCAATTTCTTCGTGGACGGCGCGCCCTACACCACGGTTAACATGCCCTTCGAGGCAAACGACGGTTCTGAGTCCACACTCACTAAAGATTATTCCAATCTATCAAACAACGGAACGGTAACCGGCGCAACCTGGAGTTCCACAAGCGGATATGACGGCTGGGGCGCATACACTTTCGTTGGCGCGGAGAACGACTACATTTCCATACCGTTTGACGAGAGCTTTAACCCAAGAGGCCGCACCTTCGCGGTTTCCGCCAGAATAAAGACCTCGGCTGACGGATACATACTGCACACCCAGATTGCGGGCGGGCAGGACTACTACTCATTGTACGTTTCCGGGGGAAAGCCGGTTTTCAAGTTCAGCGCGGGAGACGCGGCTTCGACAGCAACATGTACAGGCACGACTTCGGTAAACGACGGGGAATGGCACCACATCGTGGGCGTGAGGCCGGTCAAAGAGCAATGCATCATCTACGTTGACGGGGATTACGAGGACGAAGACACCCACTCCGGCTCGCTTTCCGCTATAAATCCGGACCAGCCCCTCAACATAGGCCGGAAGGCCTCCACCGACTACTTCACCGGTGTAATCGACGAGGTGAAATACTTCAATCGCTCCATTTCTCCACTGCAGGTCAGCGCGCTCTGGAACAATATGACGGATACAGTTCACGAGTATGAAACCCGCGCGGGCGAAACCTGGCAATCCTGCGTTACGCCCAACGACCGCATCCAGGACGGGACGGTGAACTGTAGCAACGGCCTCGGCCCGATAAGGGCCCTCAACTATTCCTGGATGCTCCTCAACTCCACTTCCGGGGACAACCTCACCACGGACAATCTTACTGTATCCGCAACCCCAAATACTGCCAGCGGAAGGCGCAAGAACATAACCAATTGGTACGTGAACGGCTCCCCCATAACCGTGCTCAATCTCCCCTTCGAGGCCAACGGGGGCGTTGAATTCAGCATCTCAAAAGATTATTCGAACTACTCAAACAATGGAACTGTAGCCGGAGCCGAATGGGTTCCAACATCAGGCTATGGTGGCTCGGGCGCTTACGAGTTCCTTTCATCCGACAGCGATTATATGGGCCTGCCCGGTCTTGAAAATGATGTTGAAAACAGCAATACCGGAACAATCATGGCGTGGCTAAAAAGAAACGAGATTGATTCTTCCCATACGGTATTCACTCATTCCGATATGGGCGAAGATGACAAGTACATGTTCCTGCAGGTAAGGGATACCAATAAACTTAGATGGCTCTACAGGTACGATACCGGCGCATGGGGAGATAATTACATGTACCGGGAGGGAAGCACAATAATCAATGCGGGTGAATGGTACCTTATTGCGGTTACCAGCAACGGAAGCACCATAAAACTCTATGTAAATGGAAATGAGGAGACGCTTTCCGGTTCGGGAAACAATCTGGGGAAGTGGTTCTCGGACATGGAAGCGGGAGGGGACGATTATTCCGACTTCATTGGTAAATTTGACAGATTGTCAGGTTCGGCCAACTTTTTCAATGGTACGATTGATGAATTCATGATTTACAACCGCTCTTTAAGCCAGGAGGAGATTGTTGCCGTTTACAACAACCTTACCGGAACAATCGTGAGCAACGAGACCGGAGTGGGCGACACTTGGTATTCCTGCCTCACCCCGAACGGAGGGGGCGAGGACGGCCTCGAGGGCTGCAGCAACCCG
>CAZKHX010000005.1:0-5694 GCA_964552755.1 Microcaldota archaeon
GTTGCGATACTGCTTACTGTTGTGGCGACGGTGGTGCACACCGTTGAGGCGATGTGGAACATGCCCTACTACATGGACGAGGCGTACTTCGGGGTGTGGAGCGAAGTGATGATGCCGGCAGACGGCCCTCCGGGCGACGGGTTCTACATGCTCTCTACGCTGTTCAGCTTCATCACCGCGCTCATCTACATCTGGGCATTCCATTACGTATACAGCTCACTGAAGGGCAGGGGCTGGGTAGGGAGGGGCCTGCACTTCGCGCTCCTCATCTTCCTCGTGGCGGTTGTGCCCGGGACGATGGCGACCTACCTGCTCATCAACCTGCCGCTGCCGCTCATACTGTGCTGGGGCGTGAGCGGGCTTTCAATAGCGGTGTTTGACGGGCTTATAATTTCGAGGCTATGCTGAAGGGGGGAAACCCCCTTCTTCTTTGTTTTCGGTTTCCTGTTTTCAGTTTTCGGACGGCAGCAAATCCGGGAACCGGGCGCAGAAAACCGGAGACTGCCAGGGGAAACGCACCTGCTCCATCTTTTTTATTGCTTTGTCTTGATAATCCAACCATGCCCCAGCTTGAGGACGTTGTGCGCAAGCACGCGCTTAAGAACGCTTACGATTTCGGGAAGGCGGACCCGAAGAAGATACTCGGGAAGGTAATCGCCGAGTCGCCGCAGGCAAAGGGGGACATCCCGGGCACGCTGAAGCTTGCCGCGAAGATATGCGGAGAAGTCAATTCCATGCGCAAGGAAAAGGTGGAGGAGCAGCTTGCGGCATACAGGTTCGAGAAGAAGGGGGAAAAGGCGCGCAGGATTGAGCTGGAAAACGCGAAGGAGGGGGAAGTGGTTACGAGGTTCCCGCCCGAGCCCTCGGGCTATCCGCACATCGGCCATGCAAAGGCCGCGTTCCTCAACTACGAGGCGGCAAAGGAATACGGGGGCAAGATGATACTGCGCTTCGACGACACCAACCCGGAAAAGGAGTCGCAGGAATACGTGGACGCGATACGCTCAGGTCTGAAGTGGCTGGGGATAACGTGGATGGGCGAGAGCTATACTTCCGACAACATCCCGGCGCTCTATTCCTACTGCGACCGGCTCATCAAAATGAAAAAGGCGTATGTGTGCAAATGCGCAAAGGAAGACATAAGCAAGTGCAGGGAAACCGGGAAGGAGTGCAAATGCAGGAAAATTCCCCCGGAAAAGCAGATGGAGGAATGGGAAAGGATGCGCCTCGGCGAATATGGCGAAGGCGAGGCGCTCGTGCGCTACCGGGGCGACCTGAAGTCCGACAACACCGTGATGCGCGACCCGGCGCTTTTCCGCATAATCACCAGGAGGCATTACAGGCAGGGCGAGAAATATTCCGTGTGGCCGTCTTATGATTTTGCAGTCGCGGTGCTGGATTCGCTCGAGGGGGTTACGCACGCGATGCGCTCAAAGGAGTACGAGCTGCGCAGGGAGCTATATTATAGTATATTAAAGAACCTGGAAATGCGCGAGCCGGAATTGATAGAATTCGCGCGGCTTTCAATCAAGAACGCACCCATTTCCAAGCGGCTGATTACGCCCCTCGTAAAGGAGGGGAAAGTGAAGGGCTGGGACGACCCGCGGCTCCCTACGCTTTCGGGGCTCAGGAGGCGCGGCATCACCCCCGAGGCGATAAGGGAATTCGTGCTGGGCTTCGGCCTCGGGAAGATTGAGAGCGAGCCTGGCTGGGAGAAGCTGCTCGCGGAGAACCGCAAGGTGCTCGACCCGGTGGCAAACCATTACTTCTTCGTGCCGGACCCTGTGAAAATCCATGTGGAGAACGTGCCCGGGAGGAAAGTGGAACTTAAGATGCACCCGAAAAAGGAAGCGGTGCGCGAAGTGGAAGTGGGGAACACCTTCTACATTGCTGGTGCGGATGCAGAGGGGCTGAAGGAGGACGACGCTTTCCGGCTCAAGGACCTGTACAACGTGGAAGTGATTACGAAGGGCGATTCAATCCGCTGCCTGTACAAGGGCGAAGAGGTGCAGAAGGGGACGCCAAAGGTGCAGTGGGTCTCCGAGCCCCATGAGTGCGAGGTGTGGAAGGTGGGCGACCTGCTCAAGAACGGGCACTACAACGAGGAGAGCCTGCGCGTGGAGAAGGGCTACTGCGAACGCGCGTGCCTTGCGCTGGAAGTCGGTGAGATAATCCAGTTTGAGAGGTACGGCTTCTGCAGGCTGGACTCGCACTCGCCATTGAGATTCGTCTATTCGTGCTAGCGCCCCGGCTCCGGGAAAACGGGGAACCTGGAGGCCGCCGTGCCGGCGCACCGGAAACAGGAAACTGGAGGCAGGATGTTCATGCTGGACGATTTCCGGCCCATTGAAAAAGTGGAGAAGGGCCGCGCTGCGCAATACTCGGAGTTCCCGCTGCCCCAATTTGTGAAGGACGTATTTGCCGCGCGGGGGATTGCAAAGCTGTACAAGCACCAGGCAGAGGGGATAATGCACGTGCGCGAAGGGCGGAATGTGGTGGTGGTCGCGCCTACTGCTGGAGGGAAGAGCGAGGTGTACATCGTGCCCGCGGTGGAGGCGGCGGTGGGGGGCGAAAGCACGCTGCTTCTCTACCCCACGAAGGCGCTTGCGCGCGACCAGCTTGAGCGGCTTTCGGAATTCAATTTATACGGTGTGCGCACCGAGGTTTACGACGGGGACACCCCGCAGGGGAGGCGGGAGAAAATCAGGGAGAACCCGCCGCAAATTGTGATTTCAAACATGGACATGCTGCATTTTGTATTGCTGAACAACCGCATCTTCTCCAAGTTCTTTGAGAAACTGAAATACGTTGTGCTTGATGAGATACACATCTATTCCGGGATTTTCGGGGCGCATGCGGCAAACGTGCTGTGGAGATTGAAGCGCCTCATGCGCAAGAAATACAAGAGGGAGATCCGGTTTATTGCGACTTCCGCAACGGTGGGGAATGCAAAGGCATTTGCCGAAGCGCTTGCGGGCGAGGAGTTCGAAATCGTGGAAGGCACTTCGTCGCCCCGGGCAGAGATGCGGCACTTCATAATCAGCCCGCACGAATCATATCTCACTGCTTCGCTCAAGGTTGCGGAGGAGCTGGGGAGGAAGGCGCTCATTTTCGGGAACTCACATGCAACTGTTGAGCGGCTGGGGGTAATCGGGGAGGACATGGGGCTGAATATACGCGTATACCGCTCAGGGCTTTCGCAGGAGATGAGGCGGGGCGTGGAGGATGCATTCAAGGGCGGGGCGGCGCAGGTGCTTGCGACAACTTCAGCGCTTGAGCTCGGCATGGACATCGGAGACGTGGACACTGTGGTGCTTGCAGGCTTCCCCGGCACGGTAACGCAGGTGAGGCAGCGGCTCGGGAGGTGCGGCAGGAAGGGGCAGGCCGGCTACGGGGTTTTCGTTGCGCGCGAATCGCCCCTTGACCAGTACTATGTGGAAAACCCGGAAGAGTACCTGCACGGGGAGCCGGAGAGCTGCTTCGTGAACCCGAAGAACGAAAAGATACGGAAACTGCACCTGCTTTCGGCCGCAAAGGACGTTATGTATTCGCAGGATGAGATGGATGGGGAGAAAACAAAGGTGCTTGCGGAGCTTGAGGAGGAGGGGCTGGTGAAGAAATGGGCTTCCTTCTACTCGGTAACCAGGGAGGGCGCAAAGAGGGCGCGGCACGTGAGCCTGCGGAGCATCGGCTCGCGCGTGAAGGTTTACGACAAGGAAGGGGAGAAGATTATTGGGGAGCGCGACGGGTTCATGGCGATTGGGGAATTGTTTGAGGGAGCGATTTACCTGCACGGCGGCAGGGCTTACCTCTCCACAAAGCTGGACCTGGAGAACGGAATTGCGGAGGTGGAGCCGCTCGGCAGGAAGGCGGAGGAGTATACGCACGCGCTCAAGAACAAGGAGGCGGAAGTAGTGGAGAAGATTGCATCGCGCGGATGCCTCGGGCACGGATTGTCTTTCGGGAAGGTGCACATCACGGAGGAAGTTTACGGGTTCGTGGTGAAGGACACGCTGCGGGGGACGCGGCTGGGCGAGCACCACTTCGAGACGCCCTACGTGCACGAATTCGACACCTATGCGATATGGGTTGATTTGGAGGGCATGGCCTACTCCATCCCGGAGTTCGGGGACGGGCTGCATGCGTTCGAGCACGTTTCCATTTCCATGATGCCGGCGATTACGGGCGCGGACCCGCGCGAAATCGGCGGGCTTTCCTACCCTTCCGGGAGGATGTACGTTTACGATGGGGTGCCGGACGGGAATGGGGTTACGCAGGTGGTTTATGAAAAGTTCGAGCTGGTCGCGAAGATGGCGCTGGGCCGGCTGGAGAAGTGCGGGTGCGAAAAGGGCTGCCCGAAATGCATACTCGACCCGATGTGCGGCAACGACAACCGCTACCTGAACAAGGAGAGCGGGAAGATGATTGCTGAGGCCCTGTTGGGCAAGTAAGGGGCGCGAAACAGGTTATGGGCAGGCGGGAGCCTCCGAAAACTGAAAACAGGAAAGGGAAGGGCTGCATGGGAACCGTGCGGGCAGGTTTTAATTGATTGGGATGCATACCCCGAAAGTGGTTCTTATGAAAAACATCGCTTATGCGGCACTGCTCGTGCTTGCATTGCTTGCTGCGGGATGCTGCGCAGGCATCCAAAGCACGGAGGGCGCGGCTGCGGAAGCCGCAGGAGGTGCGCACGGCGCACCCGGGACCGAGACTGCGAGCGGCTGGGTTGTCATAGAGAGCAAATGCCTGTTTACTGGGAGCTGGGACTCCAACTGGGGCGACATGGAATTCGCGCAGGACGGGGACACCGTGACCGCAACTTATACGCACGACGAGGGCAGGATAACGGGCACGATGGTTGGCAACGTGCTTGTCGGGAAATGGTCGGAATCCCCGTCCTACTCCGAGCCGAATGATGCAGGCGACGTTGAGCTGCAGCTTTCGGAAGATTGCGACAGCTTCGAGGGGCACTGGCGCTACGGGAGCGGCGGCGACTGGAGCGGCGGATGGACCGGCACAAGGAAATGAGTGCCCGCATGGGCGGGATGGCAGGGGTCAGTTTTTCCCGGCCTTGCCGAGGCCGTGCTTTTCAAGCAACCTCTGCAGATCCACTTCGGGGTAGGCCCTGGAATACATTTTGGCGCAGCCCCTCGCCATGAACAGGTACTGGCTGATGTCAACGGGGTTGCCCGCCTCTGCCGCAAGCTCCATGTAGATTTCAATCGCCCGCTCGTACCACTCCGCCTTGAGGTACCTTATCGCGGCAACGTCCTTGTCGCCAACAAGATATGAGATGTCCGCAGACACCTTGAGGCTGCCGTTCCTCCTGCAGAGTTCAGCGCATACGCCGAGGATGCTCGCGGCATCGCGCCGTGTGCCCGGGTCGGGGGCGCCCTTGTATTTGTCAAAGAATTGCTGTGCGGTTTCCGGGCGCAAGGCGTTCTTCCCGGCGCGCGCAACAAGGCGCTCGGCATCCCTGTTGAAGGTGCTGCCCTGCCTGGACGCAGGCGGCATGGTGCTCACTATTGACGCCATAAAACCTGTTTTGCGGAATACAGTTTAAAACCATATTCCTGCGGGCTAGTTGGTGCTCATCAGGCCGCCTACGGCATCGCGCTCCCTGCCCAGCTTCTCGCTCATGCTGCCGCCCGAGCCATTGTTCCTCTCCCCTATGCCGCAGCTGTAGGGGAAGCG
>CAZKHX010000005.1:5794-46785 GCA_964552755.1 Microcaldota archaeon
TGCTGCCGCCCGAGCCATTGTTCCTCTCCCCTATGCCGCAGCTGTAGGGGAAGCGTGTTTCAAAGCATTTAAAAGTGCAATTCGCCGGGTGCGGTAGAAGCGTTTTAAAGCTCCCTGCAGAATTTGCCCCCATGGAAGAGGCAATGCTCTGGGAGCCGGCGGAAGGGGGCGCCGTGCGGTGCGGCCTGTGCAGGAGGCGCTGCCTCATCCCGGAAGGGAAGCGGGGCTTCTGCAGGGTGCGCGAGAACCGCGGGGGCAGGCTCTATTCGCTCAATTACGGGAAGGCAATTGCAACCAATGTGGACCCGATTGAGAAGAAGCCGTTCTACCATTTCATGCCCGGCGATTCGGTGTTCTCGTTTTCCACCGTGGGGTGCAATTTCGCCTGCGACTATTGCCAGAACTGGGACATCTCGCAGGGATTCAGGGAAATAGGCGGGGAGAACCTGCCGCCCGCGCGCATCGCGGAAATCTGCAAATCGCAGGGCCTGCCCGGCGCCGCATACACCTACACCGAGCCCACGATATTCATGGAATACGCGCTGGACACTGCGAAGCTGCTGCACAAGGACGGGAAGTACAATGTGTTCGTGAGCAACGGCTACATGGCGGACGAGGCGATAAAGGAGATGAAGGGGCGCATAGACGCAACGCGCGTGGACCTGAAAGGTTTCCACGACCGAATATACAAGGAAGTGTGCAAGGATGTGGAGCTGGAGGGCGTGCTTGAGTGCATAAAGGGGCTGCACAAAATCGGGCATATTGAAATCATTAACCTGATCGTGCCGGGCTACAATGACGATGAGGACGACATCCGCGCGGTGTGCAAGTGGGTGAAGGATTTGGACGAAAGGGTGCCGGTGCATTTCATTGCATTTTACCCTGCGCACAGGATGATGGATGTGAAGGCGACGAAGCTGGAGGCGCTTCTCAGGGCCCGGGAGATTGCAATCGAGGAGGGGCTGCTGCATGCGTACACCGGCAACGTCCGGAACGAGGAGACCGAGAGCACCTACTGCCCGAAATGCGGGGAAATGGTGGTGAAGAGGAGCGGCTTCAGCATGCTGGAGAACAGGGTTACGAAGAAGGGCAGGTGCCCGTGCGGGGAGCAGCTTTATTTTGTTAACGACATAAAGGAGTACTGGAAAAAGAGGCCGAGAAAGGGATGAACATATTCGGGAAGGCGGAAGGCGGGCACGGCGTGTTCCGCAACGAGGACGTTTTCAGGCCGGAGTTCCAGCCAGAGCACGTGCTGGAGCGCGACGCGGAAACAAAGGAGATGGTGCACAGCCTGAAGCCCGTGGGCGAAAGGCGCAGGCCCACGAACATGGTGCTCTACGGCCCGCCCGGGACCGGGAAGACGTGCTGCACCCGCTTCGTGCTGGGCGAATTGCAGGAATACACGAGGCGCGCCCTCCCCATATACGTCAATTGCTGGAGGCATTCCAGCAGGTTTGCAATCCTTTCGAAAATCGCGGAGAAATTCGACGTGGTGATGCCTCGGAGGGGCATCGGCACTGAGGAACTCATGGCACGGCTTGTGGAGTTCGTGCGCAAGAGCGAAATGGTCCCAATAATAGTCCTGGATGAGGCGGACGCGGTCGTGGGCGAGGAGGAGAAGGTATTCTACGACTTGCTCCGCATGGGGGAAACCGACGGGCTTACTTTCGGCCTTATTGCAATTACCAACCGCGAGGACCTGCTTGCGAAATTGGACAGGCGGATACGGAGCTCGTTGATGCAGGGCTCAATTGAGTTCAGGAGGTATTCGCCGGCGCAGCTCAGGAAGATACTTCAGGAAAGGGCGAAGGTTGGCTTCGTGCCCGGCGCGTGCAGCGAAGATGTGGTCGGCACATGCGCCGGATTTGCCGCGAAGAATGGCGGGGATGCGCGCCTGGGGATTACTTTGCTCTGGCTTGCCGGGCGCGAGGCGGAGAAGGCAGGGAAGGGTTCGGTCGGAATCAAGGACGTTGAGGCGGCAAAGGGAAAAATTGCCGCGCAGCTTGGGGAAAGGCGCAGCGAGCTGCTTGATGAGATGGACAAGGCGGTAATGGAGCTGCTCCGCAAGGGGGAGAAGAGGAGCGGCGAAATCTACGAGGCGCTCGGGGGGAACGAGCGCACCGTGCGCATGCATTTGGGGAAGCTGGAAAGTATGCGGCTGATAGAGTCAGAATATTTGAATTCTAAGGCAGGGAGGAGCAGGGTTTTCAGGATTGCAGGGGAATAGTCATTTCCCGCGGCCCTGGCGCATGTCTAAAATTGAAATGCTGGCAGAGCTCGGCTCGTCTTTGCCTGCCTTTTTCTTCTTTGCATCCTCCGCTTTAATGAGGAACCGGAGTGCGCTCGCGCCGTGGCAGTCCAAATTCATCAGGTTGTCCGCAAGGTTTGGGGTGACCTCCTCCTTCCTGCGGCTTTCGGGGGCGGGCTTGCCCTCCTGCATCATCTTCCATATTTTCTGGACCATGCTTTCCTGCCCGGTTTTGCCCGGGTGGCGGGCGCGGCCCTGCGGCTTGCGGATTCCATGGCATGCCTCCCTGATTAGCTGCTTCTTCCCATCTGGCTTTGGCCGGTCTCCGGGCATTGGGGGAAGTTGTGTTTTGATGTTTAAATATGTTATGGAGGAGTGGGAGAAAGAGTAAGAATATAGAAAGATTTAAATATTACCGGGGAGTTAGTTAATACAAGTCAAAGAGGGAAGGTTGTATTTTAAACCTTTCCAGGGAAATCCAAAACATGGGTTCAGAAATCAAGGTAGGAGACATCATGGCAAAAGACGTTATTTCCGTATCCAAGAATGCCACAGTGAAAGAGATAACCGAGCTGATGGAGAAGCATGACATCGGCTCGATAGTAGTGACAGTCGGCAAAAAGGCGGAAGGCATCGTTACGGAAAGGGACGTGGTCCACAGGGTAATCGCAAAGGGCATGGACGCAAACAAGACCAAGGCCGGGGAAGTGATGAGTTCCCCGCTGCAGGTGATAACGCCCGACGCGAACCTCGAAACCGCCGCAAAGGCGATGAGAGACCACAAGATCAAGAGGCTCCCCGTGATCAACGAGCGCAAGGAGCTCGTTGGGATATTGAGCGAGGGGGACATAATGAGGATATTCCCGTCCGTCGTGGACGTGCTCGAGGAGCGCGTGCGCGTGGAAGGGTATTGAAGCTCGCGCTGTGCGCGGATAGGCGGGGGGAGCGAAGCAATGACCTCCCTGTCAACAACGCACAGCACATTCTCCTAGCTTGTTCTGAGTTTCCCATAAAGGAGGAAACATGAAAATAGAGGTAAAGGTCGTGCCCGGCTCGCGGGAGTTCGGCCTCGAGGAAACGCCCGAAGGCTGGAAAGCCAGGGTGAAGGCCCGCGCAGAAAAGAACAGGGCGAACCTCGAGCTGCTCCGGGAACTTGAGAAAATCACCGGGTGCAGGGCTACGCTCCTTAGGGGCGACACGGCAAGAAGAAAGGTGATAGGGATTGAAGGAACAGAAGGAGAGGTTCTCCGGCGGCTTCGAAAGGAAGCGCGCAAGGAAGGTGCTTGACAGGATGATGGAGAAGCTCGGCAGTTCCCTTGTGCTCGTTGAGGGCGCAAAGGACGAGCGCGCCGTAGGGCCCTATGCCGGAATTGTAATACAGGCGGCAGGCAGGCCAAGGGCGGCATGCAGGAAGGCCTCGGAAACCGGGGCAACGGAAGCGGTGGTGCTGACCGACCTCGACAGGAGCGGTGACGAGCTTGCGCTCGAGCTCCGGTCGGAACTGGGCAGGTACGGAATCCGCGCGGACCTCGAATTGAGGAAAACGCTCGGAGGCCTGCTTCAGGTGAAGCAGATGGAAAACTTTGAAGGAAAATACCAGAAAACAGTTGAAGAAATAAACAGGTGAGAAAATGGCAAAAACATACATAGATACTGTAAAATACAACATTTTTGCAGATGTGGAAATAGACGGCATGGTTGACAGGCCCGACGTTGTCGGGGCGATATTCGGCCAGACCGAAGGCCTGCTCGGCGGAGAGCTAGACCTGCGCGACCTGCAGAAGAACGGCAGGATTGGCAGGATAGAAGTCGACCTCAAGAGCAGGGGCGGGAAGACCCGCGGGTACGTGAAGATACCCAGCTCGCTGGACATGGTGGAGACGTGCATCATCGGCGCTGCAGTGGAGACCGTTGAGCGCGTCGGGCCGTGCGAGGCAAGGATAAAAATTAGCCGCGTGGAGGACACGAGAAAAATCAAGAGGGATAAGCTCGTGGAGCGCTCAAAGTTCCTGCTCAGGAACCTCATCCACACTGAAATCCCGGAATCGCAGGAGATTTCGGACATGGTGAGGGAGGAGGTGAAGAGTGCGGAAATCACCACCTGGGGCCGCGACAAGCTGGCTTCCGGGCCGGGGATTGCGAAGCAGGAATCCATAATCCTAGTGGAGGGCCGCGCGGACGTGATAAACCTGCTCAAGAAGGACCTGCCCAACGTGGTTGCAATCGGGGGCGCGAAAGTGCCGCCGAGCCTGCTGGACATTTCCAAGGCAAAGGAGATCACCCTCTTCCTGGACGGAGACCGTGGCGGGGACATCATCCTCAAGGAGCTCGTGAGCGCAGGCGTGGACGTGGACTTCGTTGCGCGCGCGCCCGTGGGCAAGGAGGTCGAGGAGCTTACCCGCAAGGAGATGATGAAGTGCCTCAAGAACAAGCTTCCTTTCGAGGGGGGCGAGAAGGACACTGCAAAGCACTCCTACAAGGTGCGTGGCGCGGAGGAAGAAGTGGTGAAGAAGTATGAGCCGCCCACGCAGACCGCGGTCGCGGTGGAAAGGCCCTCACTGCCCATTGACGAGATAGGCTCCGGCAAGGAAGAGAAGGGGCCGGCGAAGAGTGAGCCTGCCGGGAAGCCTTCGGGTAAGGAAGAGCCCAGGGAGAAAAAGGAGGCGCCGAAGAAGGAGGAGCGGCAGGGGCCTGGCGCATTGGAGGCCAAAGGGCCGGCTGAGCCCAAGGAAGAGCCTGCGAAAATGATACGCAGCAAGGCGGACCTCATGGACGAGCTTTCCGAGCTGAAGGGCACCCTCAAGGCGCGCTTCTACGATGGGAAGTACAAGCTCATAAAGGAGCTCCCCGTGCGCGAGGTGATAAAGTCGCTGGAGGAAATCCCCGGGACAAAAGTGATTGTGTTCGACGGGATAATCACCCAGAGGCTGGTGGACCTTGCGCAGAACAAGGGTGTTGAGCTGCTCGTGGGCGAGAAGCTCGGCAACGTGAACAAGAAGCCCGAGAAAATCGAGCTTGTGACGAAGTCCAAGTGAGCCCATGAAGGTGTATCTGGAAACTTACGGGTGCACCCTCAACCGGGCGGACAGCGACATAATGGAAGGTGTCCTCCGGGAAGGGGGGCACTCCATTGCTTTTTCTCCCGAAGATGCAGACGTTGTGCTGCTCAATACGTGCACGGTCAAGGGGCGGACCGAGAACAGGATTATTTTCCGGATTGGGGCGCTTGCAGCGGCCGGGAAGCCGCTGGTCATTGCGGGTTGCCTCGGGATTAATGAAAAGAGGGTGCGCACCGCATGCCCGAAGGCGGTGATTGTGCACCCCGGGGCGGTTGCGCGCATCTGCGAAGCGGTTGCGCATGCGCTGCAGGGGAAATCCTCTGTTTTTGCAGAGCTTGGGAAGAAGGAGGGGCTTGCACGCGCATATACTGCCCCTATTTTGCGCATTCCTATACAGGAGGGGTGCGTGGGGAACTGCTCATTCTGCCAGACGAAGCTTGCGCGGCCTGAGCTGCTCAGCTACTCAATCCCGTGGGTGAAGAGCTGGGTTGAGGAAGGGCTCCGCAGGGGCGCAAAGGAGGTGCAGCTCACCGGCATGGATGCCGGCGCATACGGGCTGGACATCGGCACGGATTTGCTTTCGCTTTTGCGCGAGGTGGATTCAATTGAAGGCGATTTCCGCGTGCGCATGGGAATGATTAATCCCGGGCATGCTAAGAGGATGCTTCCGGGCCTGCTTGATGTTTTTTCCAGCGAGAAGTTCTACAAGTTCTTCCATTTGCCCGTACAGACCGGGAGCGAGAAAGTGCGGGGGGAGATGAACCGCGCGCATACCGTTGCGGACTTCCGCGAGGTCGTGGACGGGGTGCGCACTGCATTTCCCGAGGCAGTGATTGCAACGGACATTATTGTTGGGTATCCCACTGAAGCGGAAGAGGATTTTGCGGAGACCAAAAAGCTAATTGAGGAAGTGAAGCCAGACATTGTGAACATTTCCAAATTTGCTTCGCGCAGGGGAACTGCGGCCGCGGAGCTTCCCGAAATACATACTGCAGAAGTGAAGAGGAGGAGCACTGAGCTCACCCCGCTTGTGCAGCGCATCGGGGAGGAGAAGAATAGGGAGTACATTGGCCGGGAGCTGGATGTGCTGGTCACCGAGCTGCAGAAGACGCCTACCGGGCGCGCGTTCAACTACAAGCAGGTGTGCGTGCAGGGGGATGCTTCGCTTGGCAGCCGGGTGAAAGTGAAAATAGAGGATGCTAATCACGGAAGCCTAATGGGGAGGCCGGCTTAGGTCTGGATTCTGCTCACCGTAGTTTTGGTTGGGGTTCCAGCCGAGTTGACGAATTACTGGTAAAAGAACATGTCCATGTAGCCGAGCTGCGTGCCGCCGTCCCCATTCAGGAAGGAATAAGTCCTCCTGAAGCGGTAGGTCTCGTTCGAGCTTTTGTACGCCTCGGGGTCGCCCCACGTGCAGATTACGTTGTCTTCGAGGATGGGCTCAGTGTAGACCTCATGGAATATTATCGTGAGCTCGTAGGAGGAGCGGAAGAACTCCCGTGGGTCGTTTCCTGCAAGGCTGGTGCAGTCATCCATCTTTGAGTAGTTGAAATGCGAGTCCCTCCAGCCCACCGTGAAGCCGGTGTCGGTAGGCGTGAACATCATCTCGGAAACGCGGAATGCCTCGCGTGCAAGCGGGTCCTGCGACTGCTCAAAGGAGCTGCTGATGCCGTACCAATAGGAAAGCAGGGCCATCATGGTAAGTATGAAGATGGTCGCGCCGATTACCGCATCAAAGCTGAAATACTGGCCCTTCATTCTTCCACCCCGCAGCTTACCTTTATGTCTTCGCCATTGGTGTTGTTGAGCACCATCCTGCCGCCGGAGACGTCAACCTGCACCACTTTCGTGTGGCCCACATAGGAGTATGTTGAGGCGCAGCTGCCGCCAACCGGGTCGTAGTCCGCGGCAGGGATCATGTAAGAATAAACATATTCCTGGTACGTGCCTGTCCAGTTCACGATTACCGAGGAGCGCTCGGGCGCCCCGGTGTGGTCAACCTCGGTAACGAAATATACTCCGTAGGGCTTGCCGTCTATGTTGCCCGGAAAGTAAAAATCGTACACAAAGCCCTCGCCGCCGCGGAATGCGATCGTGGAAGCGTAGGAGAAGCGCTGGCCGAACTCATGGAAATACTGGGACTCGCGGAGCGCGACCTCGCCGCGCTCGGTGAATGTAGTGAGCGAGAAGGCCATTATCGCTATGGCGAGGAATACCCCTGCATATATGAAGAATTCCACTGCCACCTGGCCTTTCCTACTCATAGCTGACCACCACTCTTCCTGTGTTGTCCGTGCGGAATTCAAGGGCCGTGAGGCCCCTCTTGCCGGTAATGTTGAGGTAAACGTCATCCGCGAGGCCAAGGTTCGGGCTCGGCTCAGCAAGCTCCCCGAAGAAGTTGTAGCTCACCTGCGTATCGCCTGTCTGGGTCTGGAGCACGAGCACCACTTCGTTTTCCCTGAACTCCATGCTCTTCGTGTTGGAGGGGAGATTCACTATGATGCCCTTTGCGGCATTAGGGCCCTCTACCCACACCTCATTTATGGAGTCCGCAGCAGCGCGTGCCGCGGAGGACGCCTGCACGGTTGAAAGGGACTCGAACCTTATCTGCGCGCCGACAACGATGAGGAGCAATATGGGTATCAGCAGCACTAGTATGAGGCCTACCGTGGCCATCATTTCAGTGGCCGCCTGGCCCTTACTGTGTTTCGCAGCTCGCGTATTCATCGTTGTTGCACCCTATGTTGTCCTGCTCATCCTCGTCCTCTACGCCGAGGTAGTACTCGCCCGAGCCTTCGGCCCCGTACCGGAACTTGAAGTGCCCGACTTCGGAATCGTCGTCAATGCACATGCCCACGAACTTGCACCCTGGCATGCCCTTTATGTTCACTCCGTCTTCTTCCGAAAAGAATTCCCATCCGATGCGGGAGTATGCGTCCCAGGCCTCGCGGTCGGGGGTGTCCACGCCCCCTGCCCACTTGCCCACCGTGGTAGTCTCTATGCCGTGGTCCTCGCTCTCCATGTTCTTCCAGTCGGAGAAGAGGCGCTGGAGGTAGGAGGGTGCGGGCTTCTCATCGTAATCGGTCCAGAAGTAATACGAGCAGAGGACGAAATCCCTCAAGTCCTCGATGTCGAAGATTTCCACGTTGTCGAACTTGAGCTCGGGGTCGGACTGCACCGCGCCCGCGGTATGCGGGGAGATGAAGAGCACCCTATGGCTGTCGGTTTCCGTGGGCCAGATTACGCGGGGCCCGCGGAGGTCGCCGTAAACGTCATCCATGAAGTCCGGCGCCACCACGAACGGCTTGTTGGTGTAATCGCCGATTATCTGCACGTCGCAGTCACCCGGGGAGGACTCGTACCTGTCCACCGCGTTGAAGGTAGTGCCGGAAACCTGCGAGGTGCCGCAGTCGCCGCTCGAGGTTTCGGGTTCGTTTGTGAGTATGTATGCGCCGTAGGTGTCATGGTGCGGCACCGCGATTATGTCGCTGTAGTTGCCCGCGAGTATGTAGAGGGAGCGGTTGCCCGCTTCCACCGCGGCAATTGCACTGTCATCGGTTGCGAGGATTACCGGGCCGTAGAACCAGCCCTGCCCCTCGTCCCCGGTTTCAACCTGGTCGGGGTAGAGCGGCTCCGCGTCGCGCGGCTCCGCGTCAACCCAGTCGGAATAGAGGAATATGGGCTTGTAGACGATTCCGCCGTCAAGCTCGAGCATGCGGGAATCGCGCGCGATTCCCGGGTCGAAGAACCCGGTGACGTTGATGTCCTGGTTGATGGGGAACGGCCTCTGGAAGGATGTATCGGATTGCGTGTCCTTTATCTTCACGTTAAGGGTGTAGTTCAGGTGATAGACAAGCGGGTGCCCGGTCTGGTTGAACTGCATCGTTTCAGGGTCTACCCAGAACTCCTCCAGCTCGAAGCCGCTCCTCGCGAGAGAGTCGTTGAGCGCGCCCATGAAGCCGGTGAAGGTGGCGGATTCCGCATCCTCCTCGCTCATTACGAAATCCGCGCCGGATTCGAAGTGGTCCCCGGAGGCCATGCCCGTGAGCATGAGCTCGAAGTATGCCTCGCGGATGTGGTATATCTCGTCATCGGGCGGGATGCCCGGCTGGAGCGGGTCGTCCACAGAATGGTTCACCAGCGCATAGAACGAGTGGTAGCCCACAACCTCTCCAAGGAATTCCATCCTTTCCGCGGTAATCTGGTCGGTGAGCATGTAAAGCGAGGAGGCGCGGAGCGCCTCGGAATAGGTCTGCTCGCCCGTTTCTATCGCCTTCACCCACATGAATGTGGTTACGAGGACGTAGGATATGAGTATGAATGACACAAGCACGAAGAAGAACCCTTTCATGTTGCGCGTGCCTTTCATGTGTACACCGTGAACCTTACCACTCCGATGTGGACCTCTCCCGGCTGGAACCCTACGTCAAGGCCCGGCAGGTCGCAGACCGTTATGTCTCCGCCGCAGGTGATGTAGCCGTATGGATTCTCGCCGTGCGTCATCTCGTTCCCGGACTCGAAGCCGAAGAACATGGAATGCGCCGCGGCCTTCATCTTGTGGTATTCCTTCTTGTTGGGAGATTCGTCGTCATCTGCGGTATCGTATAGCAGCGTCCAGGTCTCCTCGCCCAAATCATCTTCTTCCAATACTTCTATCTTGTAGCCGAACTGCCTCGGGACAAGGGCTCCTACGTAGATGCGCGCCGGCTCCCCGTTTTCGGGCAACTGGGAAACAATGTAATCAAGGTATGTGCCGCCCTCCGGGTGCGTTGTGGTGGAGAGCGCAACAAGCGTGTCCTTTGCAAGGTAGTTGGTCTGCATCAGGGACGCATAGTATGCCGAGGGGACGGTTGCGAAGAAAATCAGGGTATATAGCGCTGCTATAGTGAGCACGAACGCGACGAATGCGTCCAGCGAGAAGATAAACGCCTTCCTGGTGGTCCCCATCGTATAGATAAGCCGGCTAAAGATTTAAAAAGGATGCTGCGCGCCGAGCGAATGCGCCGCCCTTTTTCAGCCGCCATTTTCCTTCGGCATGCAGCGGCCCCACTGCCCGCACTCGTCGCACTTGCGCTCCCCGAGGGTGCAGATGTTGAGGGCGCAGGATTCGGCCACTCCGGGGGTGCATTCCCTTTTCGTGATGCACGGGCTCCACATGCCGTTGACGCAGGTGCGGTAGCCGTCGCAGCCCTTGGAAGTGATGCAATCCTCGGCCTGGCCGGCCTGGCATTCCTCCGCGCCGTTCTGCACCGGGCCGGCGGGCGGCTCCGCCGCCTGGGGGGTGAGGAATATTATCACCGCGTAGGCAAGCAGGAAGAAAAGGACTATGGGGAGCACGAGGTAAAGCGCGAGCTTCATGTTTCACCTGTACTGCAGGGAGACCCCTGCTTCTTCCTTCGGGAGGCCGAATACGCTCTGCACGTCGAAAAGGCCCGCGCTCTGCACGCTCGTGTCCACCACACACACCGGGATATCGTCAATTGTTTCGTATTGGATTCCGCCGAGGTCTGCCGCGGCCAGAAGTGCGTCGTCCCTGCTGCCCAACCGGTCAACAAGACCAATCTGGAGGGCCATGCGGCCGCTCAGTATCCTTGCGTCCAGCGCTTCCTCGAATAGTGCCATGTTGAGCTTGTCGCGCCTGTGCTCCAAAATTACTCCCCTGAACTCGTTGAATACCTCGGCTATCATTTCCTGCATCAGCTGCTCCTCCTCAGGGGTCATGTTGCGGAAGGGCGAGCCCATGTCCTTCATGTCGCCCGAAGTGATTGCCACTTCGTGGATGCCGAGGTTGCTGAGGAGCTCCTGCATCTCCACGAAGGTTGCGATTACCCCGATTGAGCCGGTGAGCGCATTGGGCTCGGAGATTATGAGCTCGGCCGGGGTTGCTACATAGTATCCGCCCGAGGCCGCCATTTCCCTGAAGTACGCTACTTTTGGCTTTTCCAGTGCATTGACTTCCCTGTAGATTTCATTCGTGGCCACTACCGAGCCGCCCGGGGAATTGATTACGAAAAGCACTGCCGCAACGTCGTCGCGGCCATTCAGCGTGCGTATCTTCTTTGCAATGGTGTATGAGCCGGCCATGCCTTCCGTGAACATGCTCGCGGGAATGTCCTCGGCCATGATTGCGCCTTCTATGGGGACTACGGCCACGCATTTGCCGAAGAGGCTGCTTCCCCCGCTGCCGGCAACTATTCCAAGCAGGGCGAAGAAAAGGAGGAAAATGAATCCGAGCCCGAACAGGGCAAGGAACGCGTAAACATAAAGCTGCTGCCTGTCGCCCTTCTTCTCTTTCGGCTTGCGTGAATACTTCTGCTCCATTTAGACCACTGGGGATAAAGGGCATGGAAAATTAAAAAGGCTATCTAGTTGACTCTGGTCTGCTCAAACAGCTGGCCGAGGGGGCTGTTTGTATAGTTGCTCCAGCATTCGCTGCCCTTGCTGAGGTCGCCGGCCATGAAATAGAGATTGCTTGCCTCATAGTATTTTTCATTGAGCTCATATGCCTGCGCTATGCGCAGGATGGTCCTTTCATCGCCCGCAATGAACTTTGCCTTTTCAAAGAAGTTTAGGGTTGAGTACCTCCTGCTGTCCGCGATTATGCCTGCCCTCGCGCGGGCATTGGAGGCACATGCCTCCACCCCTCCCTTGAACTTTTCCCATTCGCGCTTGCCGCTTGCGAGCGCATCTGACTTTGCGGCCCGCATCGTGCCTTTCATCCTCCGCCACGCGGGCGGGATGTTCTTCGAGGCGCAGATTGCCGCGCAGCCCGCGGCCATGCCGAGAATCATTGCATTGCCGACTACCCTGTAGCTCAGAGGTATCCGTTTGCCGGTATTTGGTATTCTTTTAACAGCCATGCTATACCAACCTTTTGCCCCTATTTCGTGTGAAACACTATTTAAAGCTTTTTCACACAGCTAATCGACGCATTCCCCGTCCTCGCAGCTCCCTTCGCACTCGATTATCGCGAAGCCGAGGTTGCCGTCGGAAGTGCACCAGTGCTCAAGCACATCGTAGCTCGAGTAGCAGGCATCGGTTACTTTTCCTCCGGAATAGGTGACAGTGCCCTTTTCGTACACGTCCTGGCCGCCGTCCGTATCCCTGCATTCATTCACCGTGGTGTCCTCAACACACACGCCATCCTTGCAGCGGCCGGGGCAGGTGCGGTCAACGTAATCAATCTCGCCCTTGTCGTTGCAGTAGTACTCAAAAACGGAAACCACGGAGTGGCAGTGGTCTGTTTCGGATTCGTCGCCCTTTGAGGTTGTGCCGAGCGTTTCGTAATCCTTCCCGCCGTCCGAGTCAACGCAGGCAGGCGTGCCGGCGCAGGCGCCGCCTTCGCAGGTGAGGCCCGCGGCGCAGTCTATTGTTTCATAGGTTACGCCCGCATCCCCGCAAGTATATTCGCGCACGCTTGCGGAGCCGGCACATTCATCTTCGTAGCGCTCGCTGCCGTACTGCACCACGCCGAGCTCGTTCGGGTTGCGGTTGTCGGAGTCAAAGCAGGGGATGTCCTGCGTGCATGCGCCGCTTATGCACTGGTAGCCCGAAGGGCATGCCATGTCTTCCGAGGCAAGCACGTTGCCTGAACAGTAGTATTCGAGAACCATTGAGCCACCGCCGAGGCAGGCGTCCGTGCCCGTGTCCATGCCGGCATCGACCCTGCCCTGCACATAAACGTCTTTCCCGCCGTCCGTGTCGGTGCAGGTGGCCGAGGGGGTTGAGGGCTCGGAAGGCGTGGAAGGGGCTGAAGGGGTTGATGGCTGCGACGGGGCTGGGGGCTGCGAAGGCGCCTCCTGCGGGCAGCCCGCAAGGAACAATCCCAATGCCAGGAATGCAACGAACAAATGTCTCATGGGAAAAGATTGGGGGCGAAACCGTTTAATTGCTATTCACTCTTCCCGAACTCCCAAATCCAGTCGCCCACCCAGTGCAGGTTCCTAATTGCCTTGCCCTTTTTTTCTTTCTGCATTTCCTCCGCGGGCAGTAAGGCGATGCCGACCGCGAGGCCTTTCCCGTACTTTTCATCAACAATCAGCACCGCTTCATCCTTTGCGATGTTTTCACCTATTTTCACTATGCCCGGCCGCATCACGTCCGCGCCGGAGCAAAGGAACTTTATTGCGCCCATGTCCACGGTTATTTTCTTGAGGAGCCCCGGCTTTTCCTGAATGAGCTGGAGCGCGGGGAACCAGCGGCCCTCGTGCATTACGAGCACCGGCTTTTCATTCAGCAGTATTATCGTGGCCTTGCCCTCGATTATGTCCACTTTTTCCTTTGGGGGCAGCTTGAAGCCGAATTCCAGCTTTGAGTTGAGCTCTTTGATGTCGGACTTGCTGAGGGAGCGCCTCTTCATGTGCCGAAATCGGAAATAGGATTTAAAACTCTGCGCAAACAAGATGTCCCCATGAAGCTTATGATAGAGGCGGTAGTGGCCGCGCTCATCGCGGTGTTCTTCCTCAATTTCATGGGGCTGAGCGTTTCCACGCTGGGCTCGATGACCTCCTTCGCGGTAATACTTCTCATTATTGTGCTCATTGAGGAGAAGCTGGACATCTCCAACCGGAGGGTGCTCAAGAAGATGCGGCTGGAGCAGCCCATACTGGTCACTGCCGCGGCATTTTCGGTGATAATCATACTGTCGCTCGTGTTTTCGACCATCCACGACAGGGTCGGGGCGCTCATCAACCCGCTCGTGCAGAGCGCGAACTCCTGGCTCGGGCTCATCGGGCTTGCGGTGGTGCTTGCAATATCATATAGATTGTTCTACCACTTCATGTTCAAGGAGATAAACCTCGAGCCGGTCAAGGAGCTTGGCGGGAAGTACGTGAAGGGCCGGTAGGCGGGTATATCCTTGGGAGATGCACGCTTAGCTTTTCCTCCGACAGAAGATATTATTTTCCTTGGCCCCATCCAATCACTTCCCTATGTGGGCGAGCTGCCTCTCGTTTGCGAGGTCATATACTGCCTGGTCGTCCTTCCCCAGCCTGCTCAGGGGGCTCCTCCAGAATACGCATTTGGACACCTCTGCCAGAGCGGCCGGGTCGCGTGCGAGGAGCTCCACCACTGCGAGGCGCACCTCGAGCACGCGCGAGCGCACGGTGACGTCCACGAGCTCGCGGGTGCCCAGCTTTCCCGCGAACTTCAGCGCAAGCCTGTAAACCTCCGGCTCCGCGCTATACCTGAGGGCGTTGAGAATGCCGTCGGTATTCCCGGTGAGTATGCTCTTCATCAGCCTTCCCGCGCGGGAGCCGTTCAGTGCAGGAACCTCATCAAGGGATTCCTCAAGGAGCCTGAGCTTTTCAGGGTCTCTCTTTGTAGGGGTCCTTGTGCGGGAAAGCGCCCTGGGGTTCGCAGGAGGCCAGAGTTTGCGGGGCATTGGATTACCCGTGTGTGAAGAAATGTTTAAAAAGAAGGGTTCAGCAAAACCGCAGCTCCCTCATTATGCTGTGGATGGCCCGGCGCATCTCTTCTAAACCGTATTCGTACGCCACTGCGGCCGCGGTTTCGAAGTCTTCGCCCCTCAGCAGCTCATTCACCAGCCCGGCCGCAATCTGGCCGGCTTCGGATTCAAGCCCGCACCTTGCAGCTATGGCCGCGGCAAGCGGGAACTCGCACATCAGCATCGCCATTCTGAGCTCATCAGGTGCGTTCTTCCTGAAACCATCTTCCGTGAGGCCGCAATGCATCGCAAGGGACGCTACGTCTGGATATTCCTCCATCGCCTTCTGCCTCAGCGCCATCCTCCCGGCATCGAGCTCCTCCTCAAGGCCGAACCTTTCCGCGACAAGGTATGGATATAGGCAATCCGCAGGCCACCTCCTGAGCACCTTCCTGGCGAGCCCTCTGAATTTGGAATCAGAAAAGCCATGCTCCCTGCGCATTCTTTCTGCGGAATCGAAGCATGCACGGCGCATCTCGAACAGTATTTTGCCCTCCGCCTCTTCTTTGGTTAGGGGCTGCGGGGCAGCTTCAAACTGCTGGGGGTGGCTGAAAAGGTATGCAATAGACGCCTTCAGGGACGCAAGCTGCATTCTCCCTTCAAGGCCGTATTCCTGGGCGTCCCTCGCGGCAGCCAGGTACTCCCGCCGCTCGATTTTCGCATCAACCAGAAGCCCCGCAGCCGTTTTCATTTCATCTTTCAGGCCGAACTCCATCGCCACCCTCATGGTGGATTCGTGAGCGTGCCCTTCTTCCATGCATCCCCTTGCATGCATCCTTGCGGCTTCCTTCGCCTCTTCTTCGAGCCCGTAAGACCTCGCCATGCTTGCCGCATAGTAAAAGCGGCCCCTCGCCATCGCGGTCCGCACCGCATTCCTTTCGCAGGCCCGCGCCGCCCTCTCCTTCCCCAGCTCCGACGCAATCTTTGCGCTGAGGGCCTGCCGGTGCATGAGGGGGAGCTTCCTTATCGTTTCCGGGCCACCCACCGCCTTCGCGGTCGGGCTCCTTTCAACTAGCCTTGCAGCCGCCTGCATGGGTGATAATTTATGCAAGAACGTTTAAAATACGCTGCGGCACACTCAGGAGGCGCGCTCCTTCTCGAGCTTGCGCTTGATTACCTTCAGGGAGACGAAGGCGTCCCTCTCCATTTCCTCAAGGCGGAAAGAGATGTCGCCCTTCTGCTTCTCGAGGCGCGGCAGGATTACGAATTCCAGTGCGTTCACGCGCCTCTTGGTCTTCTCTATTTCCTTGATGAGGCGCTTGATTGCGGTCTCGGTCTCTGCCAATGTAATCACTATTTCCAGCGCATCCTCGAACTTGCCCACCACTTCGTCTATTGTGGCGGATGTGCCGATCACGGAATAGCCGCGCTCGAGGAAGGGCGGCTGCTCGAACTTGGAGGAAATCTCGGGGATGCGCACGCCCATCACGTTGCGCACCTTCACCTCCAGTTCAAGGTCTTTCTCCATCCCGGCGGCAATCCCTTCCAATTCGAAGGTGGTGTGGTAGGCCTGGGCAAGGGAAAGCGCCTTGTACGCGGCGCGCATCTTGCCGTTCAGCTCGCCGCGGAGGTCCTTTGCCTTCCCCAGGATTTTGAAGAACTCGAGGATGAGGGCGTCCCTCTTCTGCTTCAGGAGCTTGTGCCCTTTGGCGGCAAGCTTTATCCTTGCCTTGGTCTTGAGCAGCTCCATCCTTGTCGGGTTAGCCCTTTCCGCCATGCATTGCACCTTTTTCCATCAGCTTCCCATTCGGGTTCTCGGCCCCATCCTATTCCTTGGCCTCGGCCTTTGCCGCGGCCTCCCTGGCCTCGATTGCCGCTTCCTTCCTGCGGAACTTCGCGCCGTACTTCTCGATGTACTCCTTCTTCACCCTCTTGAGCTCGTCTTCGGGGAGCATCGAGAGCAGTTCCCAGCCGAGGTCAAGCGTCTGCTCGATTGTGCGATCCTCGCGGAAGCCCTGCGTAATGAAGCGTGCCTCGAACTCGTCCGCGAACTTGAGGTACTTGCGGTCCACTTCGGTGAGGGATTCCTCTCCGACAACCGCGCTCAGGGCGCGGAGGTCGCGGCCGCCCGCATAGCCCGCGTAGAGCTGGTCTGCGACGCCCCTGTGGTCCTCGCGCGTCCTGTCCTTGCCGATTCCGAGGTTCATTAGCCTCGAAAGGGACGGGAGCGGGTCCACGGGCGGATAGATGTTCTTCCTGTGCAGGTCCCTGCTGAGCACAATCTGACCCTCGGTGATGTACCCCGTGAGGTCGGGGATGGGGTGGGTGATGTCGTCTCCGGGCATGGTGAGGATGGGGAACTGCGTAACAGTGCCCTTGCGGCCCTTTACCCTGCCTGCGCGCTCGTAGATTGTGGAGAGGTCCGTGTACATGTATCCCGGGTAGCCCCTCCTTCCGGGGACTTCCTGCCGCGCCGAGGAAATTTCACGGAGCGCTTCGCAGTAGTTGGTCATGTCCGTGATGATTACGAGCACGTGCATGTCCTTCTCGAACGCGAGGTATTCCGCAGTGGTGAGCGCGAGGCGCGGGGTGATTATCCTCTCCACGGACGGGTCGTTCGCCAGGTTGAGGAAGAGCACCGCGCGCTCGAGGGCGCCCGTCTTCTCGAAGTCGCGCATGAAATAGGACGCTTCCTCGTGGGTGATGCCGACCGCGGCGAAGATTACCGCGAACTCCTCCTTCTGGTCCTTCACCTTGGACTGGCGCGCAATCTGTACCGCCAGCTGGTTGTGCGGGAGGCCGGAAGCGGAGAAGATGGGCAGCTTCTGCCCCCTTACCAGCGTGTTCATAGCGTCAATTGTGGAAATGCCGGTCTGGATGAAGTCGCGGGGCTCCTGCCTTGAGTAGGGGTTGATCGCCGCGCCGGAAATGTCGAGGCGCTCTTCCGGGACGGGCTTGGGCGACTTGTCGCGGGGCTCGCCCAGGCCGGAGAACACGCGGCCGAGCATGTCCTCGCTCACGCCGAGGCGCATCGTCTCCCCGAGGAACTTTACCGAGGTCCCCGTTGTGGAGAGGCCTGCGGTGGTGCCGAAAATCTGCACAACCGCAATGTTTTCGGTGACATCGAGCACCTGGCCCTTCTGCTTCTCCCCGCTGGGGAGAGTGACTTCCACCAGCTCGTTGTAGCCGACTCCGGAAACGCCTTCAACGAATACGAGCGGGCCCGCGATTTCAGTAACTGTTTTGTACTCCTTCATCATAATCACCTCGCCTTTATCAGGGCATCAAACTCAGCGTCAATCTCCTTTGCTAGGCCGTCGATGTCCTTCATCCTGTCCTCCGGGATTTCCTTCATCCTCCCGATTTTCTCCTTCACCTTGGTGGCGGCGATGCTCTTGAGCTGCACGCCAAGGTCAACCGCGGCGGATGCGCGGTCATGGAACTTCATGATGTTCCTGAGCATGAGGAACTGCTTCTGCATGCTGGAGAACGTGTCGATTTCGTGGAATGCACTCTGCTGCAGGTAGTCCTCCCTCAGCATCTTCGCGATGATGAGGATTTCCTGCTCCTTCTCGGGGAGCGCGTCAGGCCCCACGAGCTGGACCACTTCCTGCAGCTCGGCCTCCTTCTGGAGCAGGGCCATGGCATTGTTGCGCTGCTTTGGCCAGTCCGTGGAAATCTCCTCTTCGTAGTACGGGTCAAGGGTTTCCGTGTAGAGGGAGTAGGAGTTCAGCCAGTTGAACGCGGGGAAGTGCCTCCTGTGCGCAAGCGAAGCGTCCAGCGCAAGGAATACCTTCGTGACGCGGAGGGTGTTCTGCGAGACCGGCTCGGAAATGTCCCCTCCGGGCGGGGAAACCGCGCCGATTGCGGTTACGCTCCCGTAGCGCTCATCGGAGCCGAGGCACCTTATCCTGCCGGCGCGCTCGTAGAATTCCGCGAGCTTCCTCGCGAGGTAGGCAGGGTAGCCTTCCTCCCCGGGCATTTCCTCGAGGCGGCCGGAGATTTCACGGAGCGCCTCCGCCCACCTTGAGGTGGAGTCGGCCATGAGCGAAACCCCGTAGCCCTGGTCGCGGTAGTATTCCGCGAGAGTAATGCCTGTGTAAATCGACGCCTCGCGGGCGGCCACCGGCATGTTGGAGGTGTTCGCGATGAGCACTGTCCTTTCCATGAGGGGCTTCCCGGACTTCGGGTCGACTATTTTCGGGAATTCGTTGAGCACTTCGGTCATCTCGTTGCCGCGCTCGCCGCACCCGATGTAGACCACGATTTCCGCGTCGGACCATTTCGCAAGGGACTGCTGGGTGACCGTCTTGCCGGAGCCGAACGGCCCGGGGACACATGCGGTCCCGCCTTTCGCAATCGGGAAGAAGGTGTCCACAATCCTCATGCCGGTGGAAAGGGGCACGATGGGCGGGAACTTCTCCTTGTAGGGCCTTGCCTTCCTCACCACCCATCGGTGGTAGAGCCTCAGGGGCTGCTTCTTGCCCATGGACTCAAAGGAGCCTATCTGGTCCTCAACGGTGTACTTGCCGGACTTGAGGTCAGTGAGCTTGCCGTCGTGTGGCGCAAGTATGCGGTGCACTATCAGCTGGGTTTCCTGCACCTCGCCGAGCACGTCGCCCTGCACAACCTTGTCGCCCTTCTTCTTCAGGGCCTTGAACTCCCATTTCTTCTTGCGGTCCAGCGCGGGGACGTCAATGCCGCGGGTGATGAATGTGCCCGCTTTCTCCTCAATCTTGTCGAGGGGGCGCTGGATGCCGTCGTAGAAGCTCTTGAGTATGCCGGGACCGAGCTCCACCGAGAGGGGCTCGCCGGTGCCGAGCACGGGTTCCCCGGGCCTGAGGCCGGAGGTATCCTCATACACCTGCACGACATATTCGTCGCCCACGATCTTGATGATTTCGCCAATGAGCTTCTCATCGCCCACCTTTACCACGTCATAGAGCTTAGAGCCGCTGAGGCCCTTCGCAACGACCACCGGGCCGGTAATCCTTGCAAGCTTTCCTTTTGATGCCATTTTTCCACCTATTTCTTCGAAATGTCAAACCCGAGGGCGCGCTTTATGAGCACGTTTATGCTCTCGCCCTCCTCAACTTCCGCCTCGCCCGAGATTCCCGGGACCCCGATGATTACGGGATGCGCGAGGTTGCTTATCTTTTTCTTGAGCCTCCAGTCCAGGCCGGAAAGGAAGGACTCGTCCACCACTATGATGCCGTATTCCCCGGAATCCATGAGCTCGGTGAGCTTCTTCTCGAATTCCTCCCCTTTCTCCACGGGGAATATGCTGGACACGCCGGCCAGCTTGAAGCCGGTCACGAGGGGCATGTCGCCGACGATAGCCATTTTCTCTGCCATGCTTCCACCTAGTACCTCACCAGCGTTCCGCGTATCTCCTCGGGGGAGAGGCGGTAGTCCACTCCCCTTACAATCTTCCTCAGGTTGTTCATCTCCTCCTCCTTGATGAAGAGGAAGGACACTATCGTGCCGAGGGAAACGGTGCTGCGGTAGAACGTGCGCATCCTCTGCTCGGCAATCCTCTTGTGGAATGCGATTTCAAGGTCCACGAGCGTCTGCGGCTCCTCGCCGGGCAGGGGAAACACGTGCGAGATGATTGAGAGCACCTCCTTCATGTCCTTTGCCTCGAGCAGCCTGCCCACCATCTTCGGCCGCACATTGCTGCCCTTTATGATGTAGCGCTTCACGCGCTCCGGGTCCTTTATCCCCGCTTCCTTGAGCCTGAGCACGTTGATGATGTTGCGCGCGTCAACCTCCTTGCGCACTATTGCGCGGAGCATCGCCGCCTCCTCGTCCGGCAGGTTCATGCCCTCCAGCAGGAAATTGAAGTATGCGGTGTCCAGCATAAGGTGCAGCTGGCTCAGCATCTTCGCCTGCTTCATGGACTGGATGAACATCTGCTCCAGCTCCGTGCCGCTTATGAGCGCGCTGGACTGTGAGAACATAATGCGGCCCACGTCTGTGCGGCGCACCTCGAGGAAGAGCTTCTCCCCGTCCGCTGCCGCGATGCGCTTGAGCTGGTCGCGGGGGATTATGCCCGCGGGGATGATGAAGGGCCTCATCTGCTCCCAGCTCCTGCCGAGCTTCTTGGAGGTGATGATCGCCTTGAGGTTCGCGAAGTCCCATTTCTGCATGAGCGCGTCGATGGCGGGCTTCGCGGAATCCGGGACGAAATTGTGCACCTTGCTCACCACTTCGGCGTAGTGCACGCCCGCGGCCTGCTCAACCATTTCCGAGCCCACGTACCTCTCGCTCAGCTTAACGATGAGGTCCTTGTAGTAGGTGCGCTCAAGCATCCCGGCAATCCCGGGGATGCTGTCCTGGTTGGAAAGGTCGCCGAAGAAGTCCCACTGGAGCATTTTGGCCTTCCGCGCCCTGATGCGGGCATTGGAATAGCCGTATACCAAGTGCCTGTCCTTCAATGCGGACGCAATCTTTTCCAGCAGGCCCGGTTCCATCCGTCAATCACCTTTTGAACAGCGCCTCGTAGATGCGCTTCCTCACGAGCTCCTTCCTCTCTTCCAGCAGGCTGGCAAGCGTCAGGTTTATGCTCACCCGCCCGTCGGAGGATTCAACGACCGCGCCGCCGAAGGCGTCAAGGTCGGCCTTCACCGTTGCCTTTACTCCGGCGAGGTGCTTCTTGTCGGCCTTGCGCACGTGCACCACCGCGCGGGGCTCCCCCAGCTCGGCAATGCCCGCCTTTACCAGCCTCTTGAGGTACGCGGGGTACCTGCGGTCCTGCGGGAACTTGCGCATGAGGGCAAAAAGGTCCTCAATCGCATCGTCCACCACCGCCTCCTTTGCCTCGGAGATTACCCGCTTTGCCTCGAGCCTGGCCCAGGCGATGCGCTCGCGGTGCTGCGACTCGTTGAAGGATTTCGCGTCCCTCTCCGCATCGGCAAGCTGCTCGCTGAGCCGCCTCTTCTCCCGGGAAACCGTTTC
This sequence comes from Microcaldota archaeon, assembly GCA_964552755.1. Lineage (GTDB taxonomy): Archaea > Micrarchaeota > Micrarchaeia > Anstonellales > Bilamarchaeaceae > CAZKHX01. The sequence goes on from CAZKHX010000005.1 coordinate 27,444, forward strand.
CTTTGCCTCCTTCTCGGCGGCTGAAACGACGGAGCCTGCCTCCCTGTTCGCCTCCTCGAGGATGGCGCCGGTCAGTTCCTCTATCTCCATATGCCTACACCCGTTGCGCCTAAGCGGTCGCTGTGGCGCCGACGAGCATGAAGGCAATCACGAAGCCCAGGATGACAAGGGTTTCGGGGAGCGCAAGGCAGATAAGCACCTTGGTGAACTCCTCGGGCTTTTCAGCCAGGAGCCCCATGCCGCTCGAGCCGATTGCGGACTGAGCCCAACCGGTCGCAAGCGCGCCGAGTCCCATCGCAAGTCCTGCGCCAAGGGCGATTAGCCCCGCTGCTGCTATTTCCACCATATTTTCACCTCATATATTCACATTCTTTCTTTTACAGAGAAAGGCGCGAACGCCTTCCCTCCACCATGGAAAAACTTCGTGTAGAACTCAATAAGGTTGAGACGGCCTCCCTGCACTATGCATTCGACCATCGCGATGCCTATATTGAGCAAGTGGAGTATGATGAGGAGCGGGAGCACCACCAGCGCGAATATCCCCTGCTCCGGTGTCGGGATGAATGCGTCGTTGATGAGCTCGGCGAGAATTACCCCTGCGAGCCCGACCGCTGCAATCCTGGCGTAGGAGAGCGCATTGCCCAGCAGGCCCGGGAGCTCCACTATGCCTATCATCCCTTCCGTGTAGCCGATCACTATAATTGATATAATGGCGAGGGCGACCCCGGCCATCCCAACTTCGGGGGAGAAGAGGCCGAACATCATCGCGGAGACCGCGAGGAAGCCGCCGAGCTCGAGCACAATCCAGAAAATCTTGCCGATTGCGTGCTTGCGGTTGTGGTGCCACTCGTTTATTGCGCCGAGCGCGTAGCCGAACGCAAGGTGCACCAGCCCGAGTATCACGGAAATGCCTATGAGGAGATTCACCTGGTGGGTGCGCGAGAACCCTGCGTAAAGCGGGCCGTCTATGCCCATTGCGTGCAGGTTCAGGAGGCCCCAGTTCTGGAACACCTCTAGCAGCGCGTAGAGGGGGAGGCCAAACCATTCGTCGTAGAACACCCCAAAAACCATGCCCGCGAGCGCGGAGAACTTCCATATGCGCGCAACCTCGTGCGCAAGGCCGCTCTTGAACTTGCCCGCCATCCACGAGGCGATGAAGAAGGATATCAGCCCGTAGAAAACGTCGCCGAGCATCATCCCGTATATTACAGGTATACTAATGAAGAGTATGAGCGTGGGGTCTATCTCGTCCGCTTTCGGGAGAGAGAACATGCCCACGAGGAACTGGAACTGCGTCGTGTTTTTCGGGTTGTCGAGCACCGTGGGCGGCACGTCCTTCCCCCCGGGGATTTTTTCGACGAACACTTTCTTGTGGAATGCGTATGCGAGCTGGGAAACAAAGCCCTCGTAGTCCCGCTCCTTCACCCAGCCCTCGAGCACAACGGTGTCCGCGCCGAAGCCCATGTCCTTGGAGGCAATGCCGCGGTCGCTCCACAGGTGCAGCGCTCCGATGAGCTTCTGGAGCTGGCCCCCGTATTCCTCCGCAAAGGAGGAGAGGGTTTCCTTCACTTTCCCTATTTCGTCGTTCACCTTGCGGGCCTCCTGCGAAAGCCCATGTATCGTCTCGGAGGGCGTGGTGAACCCGCTGGTGTCTATGGGGTTGAAGCCCGCCTTTGAGAGCGCGAGCTCCGCAAGCTCGCCGTGCTCTTTTGAGCACATGCAGATTATCACGCTGTCCTCCTTCCTGTGCCGTATGCCGAATTTCGCCTGCGGAAGGGCCTTCCTGAGCTCCGGGAGCTTCTGCGTTGCCACCGTGCCCACGTGGAAGTCCACCCTGCTGGACTGCAGGGAAGAGAAATCTATGTCCTTGAAATATGCGAGCAGCCTTGCATCGTCAAGCCTGCGCGTGAGTTCTGCGAGCCTTGTTTCGAGCCCCGAGAGCTGGCCGTGAACCGCGCGCACCTTCTCGTCTATGCTGATTTTCCCCGCGGCGGCGAGCGCCTTGTCAAGGGGCATCTCCACCGGGGGGGAGTCCTTTGTTATCCCGAGCATTGAGCGGAGGCTCCTCAGCCTCACCAGCTGCGCGGATATTTCATCATACACCTTTATTGTGCGGCCCACCCGGAAATCCTCGGTGGGCATCCTCCGTATCTCAAGCATGCCCATGGTATGCAGCTTGGAAAGCAGCCCGGTGGTGATGGATTTTACCGCTGCGATCCTGACTTTTTGCATTTTCACGGGCTTGAGCATTCCATCACTCTTTGACCAGCTCTTCAAAAACAGACTTCAGGAGCTTTGCTTCCGCCTTCTTCTTCCTCACTTTCTGCGCTTCGCCGCGGGCATTCTCTATTATCTTCTCGGCCTCGCGGTCAGTGTCTTTTTTCCCTTTTGCAATTATGCTATTCTTCAAATCAGTGATTTCCTGCTCGGACCTTACGCGGAGCTCCTCGGCATCTTCCTTTCCCCCGAGGAGCGCCTTGTCCGCCTTCTTCCGGGCGGCGGCCCTTATCGATTCGGCTTCTTTTTCCGCCTTCTTGACTTCCTCTATCGTACCCATGAATGAAGGTTCTTGAGCAGACATAAATTTTCACCGCACCTTGCGCAGGAATCTCTCTATAAGCAGATAACCTTTTTAAAACTACCATACCTACATAGACCCACGCTGGATGTGGGATAATACCCTGAACGGCAAAGGTGATTTTTTGGGAGCGTACAAATACATACGGGAAACCTGCCAGAAAGAGATTAGGGAAAGGCCTGATGAGTACAAGAGGAGGATTACTGCATGGAGGAAAGAGCCCACGATGGTCCGCGTGGACAGGCCAACGAACCTTTCCCGCGCCCGCACGCTCGGCTACAAGGCAAAGACCGGCTATGTAATCGTGCGCGTGAAGGTGAGGAAGGGGAGGCGGAAGAGGCCGAAGCCGGACCTCGGGAGGAAGCCGGGGCACAACTACAAGTTCGTGCAGCCGCGCGCCTCGCACCAGGCAAAGGCCGAGCAGAAGGCAGACAAGAGGTACGTAAACCTCGAGGTATTGAACTCATATCTTGTCGGGGAGGACGGGAACTGCAAGTTCTTTGAGGTAATCCTCATTGACGCAAACAGCCCCGCGGTGAAGGTGAAGGTGGGGAAGAGGCGCGCTGCGCGCGGCCTCACTTCCGCCGGGAAAAAGGCCCGCGGCCTCCGTGCGAAGGGGCGCAGGAAAAAGAGGATAAGGAACAAGTAGCTGCCCGCAATAGATATAAGGTGGGGGGCTTCATGCCCCCAATTTCTATTTTTCTTCCACCTATAACGTCAGTTTTAAAAACCTGGTGTTTTCTAGTAGCCGTCCGCGCGTCCCCACGCGCAGAAAAGGTGACCAGGAAAATGGCAGCATCCGCCCAGGTTGGCAGGATGGATGTGCGCGCAGAACGCAGGCACGTGAGAAAGGCAGCAGCGCAACGCGACAGCATCCCGCCGGCAACCGCAGCGAAGCATACCGGAACAGGATACGTGAATGTGAGGTGCAGGGAGTTCGGAGGCACATCCGCGGAAAAAGGAAGGAAGGCCATCGACCGGTCCGACTTTATCAAAAAAGGCAAGGCGGACAGGGACGCGCTTATTGCTGAATTCAACGGCTGGCATGACGGCGTTGAAGAAAAGGAGGTTGAGCCCCCGGATAGGGGAGCTGCCCCGCTGGAGGGGGCAGCTGACAGCGAAGCTGTCAGGTTGGAGCGACTGGCTGGACAACACCGGAGGTGTTGTGCTGGAAGCCCGGCAGGGCTGACCGAGACCCCGCAGGAGATTGCCGCGCATGCAGGGAACAGGCGCAGCGTGGACATGAATGGAATTTTCAGTGCAAATGTGACTGCCGAGCTTGACGATTACCTTTCGGAAGGGAGTGACAGCGGCTGGGAAGAGGAGCCGGGCAGGTTCCGCACCCCCTCGGACAATGAGGATGAACGGCCCACGCTTGTGAATGATTTGGGGGCGAGGCTCAGGGTGCACAACGGGAATGAGGAGAAGGCAATTGGGGAAATGCTCGAAGACCTTGAGATGCCTACCCAGCAGCGCGGGACCACCGGAGAATACAAGGCCGTGCGCCGGGCGAAAGGGCCCGGGGGCGGCAGCCATGTTGCAGCCGAAGCGCCGGAAAGCGAAGGGCCGAGGCTCAGGGTATGCACCCCTCCGCCGAAGAGCAGCCCTCCAGAGGCAATTCCCACCATGGTAGGCGATGGCGAGAGGGTTTCGTTTGCGCCCCCTGCGATGCCGAAGATAGCCGGGCTTGAGGAAGCTGTCCGGGCAGGGGAAGGCATGGAGCTTGTTGTGGAGAACAGAGTTACGCCGGTGCCGGGCCAGGGGTGCTGGGCAATAGACGATGACCTGCTCAGGGCGCTCGGGGACTATGTAAAGCCGCCGCTTGCGGTGAACGAATAGGAAAGCTTATATCTGGTTGTAGTTATAAGAGCATTATGGGATTCGCTTCCCCCAAGCCCGACGGGGCCAATGGCGCGCAGGCAAACGGCTCTAGAGACAGCGCTGCGCCGCGCAACGGGCTGAAGGGAAGGGACATCAAGGAAGGAGGCCCTGCCGGCACGAAGGGAGGCGCAGGCGAGGATGATGGAGGGAAGATAGTCAAGATAACGGACTTCAGGCCCACCCTGCCGCCGCCTTCCAATTACGATGCAAAAGTGGAGCGCATGAGCCTTCCGCTCCCCCCGGGCGAGCTTCCTGTTTCGGCAGGGATGCCCAAGGATTGGGAGGAGCCGGAGGAGTACAGCAGGCCCACAAAGCCGTCAAATTCCCCGGAAGAGGTTGCGGAAGAGGAAGGGATGCTTGAGAAGATGAGGCAATCCGGCGAGCTTGCGCCTCCGTCAAAGCATTGCGGGCCAACGCCTGAAGGGCCCGTGCCCAATCAGGAGAAAGACGGGGCAAAGGGGGGAGAAGCAGGGGAGGGTGCCCCTGCGGAAGGGCGCGGGCAGGAAAAAGAAGCCGGAGCAGCCGATGCATCGAGGGGCCATTCATCGCTTGTGCTCAGCGACGAGCAGGCCGAAAAGCTGTGGGCAGAGTACTACAGGCTGCAGGGGCTGCAAAAGAAAGGCGGGGATTAGAGCGCTTCCCCGGCCACTTTCTGGTAAGTATTTACGTATAATTCGCTGAGCTTCTGCACCACTTCCGCAGGCAGCGGGGGCGGCGGGGGGGTTTTGCCCCAGTCCAGCGTTTCGAGGTAATTGCGCAGGTACTGCTTGTCAAGGCTCACCAGGCTGCCCTTTTCGTATTCTGACTTTTCCCAGTAGCGGCTGGAGTCCGGGGTGAGCAATTCATCTATAAGTATTATCTCATCGCCCATTTTCCCGAATTCCAGCTTTGTGTCCGCGAGCACGAATCCTTTTGGCAGGAGGTCTTCATGCGCGAATTTGTAAATCTCCAGCGCTTTCGACTTCATGAAATTGTAGTCCGCTTCACCCGCCAGTTTTATCGCTTCCTCCTCGGTGATGTTGATGTCGTGGCCCGCATCTGCCTTTGTGGAAGGGGTGAAGATGGGCTCCGGGAGCCTGTCGCCGTTCTTCAGGCCTTCGGGGAGCTTTATCCCGCACACGCTGCCCTTCTGCGAGTATTCCTTGTATCCGCTGCCGGTGATGTAGCCGCGCACCACCGCTTCCAGCTTTATGGGCCGGGTTTTCCTCACTACCATTGAGCGGCCTTTGCAGTAATCCGGGAGGCCCTCGGGCAGCTCGGTTGTGAGCAGGTGGTTCTTCATCATCCCTTTTGTGCGGCCGAACCAATAGGCTGAAATCTTGTTGAGCACCTCGCCCTTGCGCGGGATGCCCTCGTTGAATACCACGTCGAAGGCGCTTACGCGGTCGGTTGCTATCATGAGCAGCGAGTCGCCATCAAGCACGTAAGTGTCGCGCACCTTCCCCTTGGAAAAAAGCGGCAGCTCCAGGTTTGTCTGCGTGATTGCTTCCATGCGGGATTGTTCGTGGATTATTCTTTTAATTGGTATCCCCGGCGCGCGGGCTGGGGCCCGGGCAGCGGTAGGAGCGGCTCGCCCTTTTCTTCCAAAATGCGGCGGTGCGGCTCATGGATCGCGGTGCGCACCGGGCCGGGATACACATCTTCGAGCGCTGCGCGCATGTTTGCCTCCACCTTGCCCTGGAGTATGAATATGTTCTGGCGGGTGGTGCGGCCAAATCGCTTTGCGAGTTCATCCAGCCTTGCAGGGGGGTCGTTGACCCCCCGCTCCCAGAATATCGCCCGGCCCGCCTCATCAAGGCCTGCGACATCCAGTATGTACTTCGGGTTTCCAGTATTCAGGACTTCGAGTGCAAGCTCCCTGAAGCTGTCCAGCCGGTGGTGCGGGTTCGGGACCCTGCCCTGCCGGAAATGCCGCTTGAGGTTCCTGAGCTTGCTGTGGTATGTCGAATTGCTTAAACCGGTTTCTCTTGGCGGCCTCGGAGCCGGGCTTATTGCATTTAGGAGCACTATCCATTCGCTCTTGGGAAGCGACAGGAGCGCAGAGTAGAAGGAATCGCCATGCGCCCCAAGGGCGCTGCAAATATCTTCAGAGCGGTACCTGGCGCGGAGGAACACCCAGGAAAAGTCGCCCCCCAGGTAATCCTGCCTGAACTTAGTTTCGTAATGCAGGGCCCAATCTTTTTTCTTTACCGCCTCCAGGCTTTTTGCCCGGGTTCCCAAAAGGAGGAGCCCTATCTGCTGGTCTGTGAGGTCTTTGTATTTGTGCGATGCTCTCGTGGGCTGGCCGAGCCTTGAGAGCAGCTCCCTCTTGTACATTGGTATTGCAGTGGGGGAGATGCCGAACCTCTCCGCCATTTCCGCCTCGGTTATGCGCGGCTTCCTGAGCATGCACCTGAGGACGTCCTTCTGGCGCGGGGAGAGCGCCCTGCGCATCTCCTTCAGCGTGCCGTCTGCTCTCGCCCTTTCGGCGGTTTCAAGAATGCGGTTTACCAGCTTGCGGTTGCCTCCCGGGACGCCCCTCTGGCGCGGCTTCCGGGGCGCCCCCTTCCCCCTCTGCATTGTGATTGCAATATATGGCAGGTCGTTAACATAAAGCTTGCGCTTCTGCAAAAAAAAGAAAAAGGGAAGGGCTATTTTTTGCCCTTCTTCCAAAGCGCCCTCACGACAAGGTAAACTATGCCGAGAACCAGCATGGCAGGGAGCGCTGCTCCTGAGAGTGCGGCAAGTGCCATTATCGACGCGGAAAGCGCGCCGAAGAAGATTGCCGCAAGCTGCTGCAGCGGCACTATGAGGTTGGTGTCCACTGCGCTCTTTTCCTCCACTATGTTCACGGTGACCGTGGACTTGGAAACCATGCGCTCGAGGTCGAGCCTCTGCTGCTGGCACCGCTCGAGGTCGGCGGTCACGCGGGTGGCCTCGCGCTCAATCATCAGCAACTCCTCCACGCTGTCCGCCTCTTCGTAGAACTGGTTGAGGCGCGCGAGCTCGGCTTCCAGGTTTTCTATCCGGATTTCCAGGTCCCGGTACTGCTCGGCCACGTCGTCCAAATCGGTGCTCATTGAGGTGATGCTGCCCGCTGTCTTGAGCTTGTCAACGAATGCGTCGAAGCTCTGGGGCCGGATGCGCACCGTTATGGAATATGTGCGGGAGGTGTCTGACTCGTAGTAGTTCATTCCGGTTATGTCGCCTCCCGATTCCAAGGCATAGGTTTTCGCCGTGTTTATCTTGTCTTCCAAGGTTCCTTCGGGGACTTTCAGGGAAACGTATCCGGTCTTGATTATCATTTGTTCTTCGTAGCCGTAGTAATTGGCATAGCCAGAATCGTATGCAGGGGCATATGCTTCATCGTAGTCGTAGTAGCCCTCGCCGCCATACTTTTCTGCCGGATAAGGCATGATCGCCAGCTCTGCTGGCGAGTTGGAGCCCGAAGGGCGACTGATTGCAGGTTCTGAAGCTGCAATGCCGCCCGCATATCCGTTGCCCCTATACTCTTCCGTTACTGCCTGCTCCAGCCCCAAACAGCCTGAAAAAAACAAAAGGGCCGCAAGCCCAAACATCACGTGGATTTTGTTCATGTACTGAGCTGGGAAAATAGCCCATAAGAAGCGCAAAGAAATTGTTCGGCGAAAAGCGAAAAAAGAAAAATGGAAAAATGAGGAGTGCTATGGGTTGTCTTCCTCTTCGGTGTTTTCCTCCTCTTCGAAATCCTCTTCCTTTTCATCATCCCAGTCATGGATGCCCATTGATACCACCTTGCTTCATTTTTTTGCATTTGCCAGAAAAAAACAAAGGATAACAAAAAATGAACATTGCCAAGGGACCGCAATTATTCTTTCGGCTTCGGCTTTTTCTTACCCATGCGGCCTCACCTCCCTGCGGAAGGCAGACGGTTAGTATGCATGCGGCCGCGTTTGCATCCAATTCTCATATCCCATAATCCAATTTTTAAACAGTGATTTTCACGTCATATGAAAAATAACGTCGGCATCAGGCGTTGAAAAAGCCGGGGAAAAGCTTAAAAATCCAGGAAATCTCAGACGGTGATTTCCCCGGCCTGCAGCTCAAGCATGAGGAGCAGGAAGGCGGCGTACATCGCGAGGAAGAGGAGGCCGGAGTATCTGCCGAGGTCCTTCCTCGCGGCTTCGTAGTAGAGTATGAGGGCATTTGCCACGACTGCGAAGAGCAGGGCGGCTACGAATACCGGCAGCCGCACGTGTATTTCCGTAAGCACGGCGGTGGAGCCGAGCACCAGCGTGAGGTTCGTCATGTTGCTGCCGATGGCGTTGCCCATGGCGAGGCCGTACCTCTTCTTCTTCACCGCCTGAAGGGTGGTGCTGAGCTCGGGGAGGGAGGTGCCCACCGCGATTATCGTGGCGCCGATGAGGCTCTGGGCGAGGCCGAAGCTTTCCGCGGTCAGGATCGCATTCTCGACCACGAATCCGGAGCTTATGAACACCACTATTATGCCTGCTACGAATATTAGGAAAGAGCGGAGGGCCTTCTCCCTGTCCACCTTGTGGTTGCCGATTCCGTTTGCAGGGGGCTTCTTGCTCTTAAGGACGTGGAAAACGTATGCCGCGAAAAGCAGGAGGAGGGCTGCTCCTGCGGGGAAGCCGATTGTGCCGCCCTGCACTCCGCCGCTGAATATTATATATGCGGAGATTACTGTGGTGAGCAGGAGTATGAGCGCGATTTCGCCCGCCTTGCTGCCCTTCATCTTTATCCCGTAGAGGAACGCGCACATCCCGAGCACCAGAAGGATGTTCGCGATGTTCGAGCCGAAAACGGTGCCCGCGGAGATTGCGCCCTCTCCTGCGACACCAGAAGTGATTGCTACCGAGAGCTCAGGGAGAGAGGTGATTACCGCGAGGAAGACTATGCCTGCCGCGACCTGGCCCATCCCCAGGTAGCGCGAGAGCTTCTCCGCGTTTTCAACCACTATGTCCGCGGATTTTGCGAGCACGAGCGTGGAGATTACCAGGTACGCGAGGTAGAGCATGCGCAAAAAGAGATGATTGTGAAATTAATAATGCTATCTTTTCTGCGCGCGGTCGAGCTGCTCAAGGAGGAGCTTGAGGTCCACTGCGTTCAGGATGGGCTTCTCGAACAGTTCGGTGTCTTCCGCGAGGCGCGGGCATGCGGTGTTTAGGTAGCAGTCGAAGGAGCGGAAGTTTTCCAAGGCAGAGGGGGAGAGCTCGTTTGCGATGAGGATGTGGGCTTCCTTGCCGCGCTTCCTCAATTCTTCCTGCGCCCACTTTGCCGCGGACGGGCAGAGCTGGCCGGGCTTCGTGCTGAGGAGGATGCCGAAGGAGTTGCTTTCCAGTGCTTTCAGGAGGGCGCCCCTTTTGCGCTTCTTCAGCTTTTCTATTTCTTCGTTCATTTGCTTTGTTTCCCCGGTGAACGGGTTGAAGGAGTAAATTGGCTTCTCGGAATCGATTGCGGTCGGGTGGAATTTTCCCGTGCCTACGTACAATATTGCGTCTGCGCCCTTTGCAACGGAGGTTGCGGCGGAGGCGTCGCAGCCGAGCACCTGCCCCTCGTAAGTCGTGAAGCATCCCTTTCCTGTAAGTACTTTGAGGCCCTGCGCTTTGAATGCCTTCTTCATTTCTTCCAATTGGTGCACATGCTGGACGGTTGTGCAGAGGACTATCGTCTTTGCATCGCCTATTGCGGGAAGGAGCTTGGAAAGGTTTTCGATGGGAACGTCTACTTTGTGCTCCCTATATTCCACTTCCATTTCCATTCCTGCGGGCAATTCCTTGATGTACCGGGAATGGCCGTAGTGGATGAGCTTTTCCGCGCCTACTGCCTTCGCCTCTTCTAGGGCGAGGTCGCACGCGCCGTAGCACGGAGAGGCGGAGAGGTAAACCTCGTGGCCCCCGCCCTCGAGCTTTTTTGCCTCGGAAAGGGCGTTTTTCTTGAGCCCTTCCGGGAATTGCAGCAGAATGCGCATTTTTCACCGGGAATATATAGAATAGAAAGGTTTAAATATAGCAATCTACATATTACTATTAACTACCACACGGTAGAATGGTGACCATGACCGCAAAAAAGACTCCCCCGGAAGGAGTTTCCAAAGGGACCCCTAGTTCTGGGACCAGCACTATCACCAAGGAAAGGATAAAGAGTGCCATACGGAAGGGCGAGGGCGCGCTGGACAGGCGCACCCCGGACCCCGATGGAATGAGCATAGATGAGAGAATGAGCTACGCCCCCACAATTTCAAGCGAGATTTCAGTTGATGATACTATGCCTTCGCCGCCCGGGGGGCAGCGGCTCCCTTCAGCGCCTGGAGCAAAGCGGAACCTGTACGGGTATGGGGGCCCAGAATCCGATGGGATGAAGACCGGGGAGATAGAGGTTTCGCAGGAGCTGCTTGAGAAGAGCAGGAAAGAGCTTCAGGCGGCGGCGGGGAAAGGGGCAAAGCCCGTAACTCCCCCCGGGACGCAGACCGAGCTCAAGACTTACCTGAATGGCGAGGGGCAGACCGGGATCAGGAAGCAGCAGGAGAAAAGGCGCAACAGGGTAATGAAAATAATGGCCATTGTGGCATGGTCGGCGGCAATCGCGCTCGCGGGAGTGGCGGGCGCCATGGCCATGGGCAAGTGCTCTTCCTGCGGGAAGGATTCAGATTCCAAGGGCTCAAGGATAAGCAAGGAAACCAGGGAAGCGCTCAGGGACGAGTACATCACCCCGGAAACCCTGCTGTGGACGCGCGGCAGGGCAGTGCCCATAAAGCCCGGGGACGTGATAGGGAGAGACGGCAAGCCCATAGACGCGGATAACGTAAAGGGGCTTGTGGAATTTCTTTCCTACGGCGCGATATTCTCAGAGCTTTCGAAGGAGCAGGCAGAATACATGATAATAAACGGGAGCTCCAAAAATGGGAAGCTGCCCGGCCCGGAAAGGGAGAAGCACGTGGTTTCCGAGCTCATGGAAATACTCAAGACTGCCGATTCGCCGGGGCATGCAAGGGTTGCGGGCAGGATGCTTGCGGAAATGCACCCGACCGGCAAGCTCGACGACCTGGTGCGCCTCATCAACAAGGAGGATTTCGAGTGGGAGAGGGAAGCCGGCGTTGCCCTCCTGGGCATAGTTGAATACCACCGCAGGAAGGGGGACAACCTGCGCTACGACAGGATGCCCTTCTTTGTTTCGCTCATAAAGAAAGACAAGGATTCCAGCATAATGGTCAGCATGGAAACATATGCGGCGGCAGTCATCGGGATAGGGCTCACAAAGGGCAACCGGATTGGAAAGCTCAAGGAAATAATCGAAGAGGATTACTGCGATACCTGCGGGTTCCAGGAGAGGTACAAAGTCGGGACGGACACCTGGAGGAACGTGCACCCGGCGCTCATCGGCCTCGTTGCCGCGGGGGCGCGCGGGGAGAAGGGCGTTGACCTGCTGCTCGCGGAGTACCTCAAACGCGGCAATTCGGACCTGCGCGGGGACGCCGCGTGGGCGCTCGGGGAGTTCAGCAACGACCCGACTGAGATATTCAGGCCGCTGATAGTAAACGGCGCGGATGTGCAGGAAGCGCTTTCCGCGGGGCTTGCAGACGACGACCCTGACGTGAGGGAGGAATGCGCAAGAAGCCTCGGGAAGCTCATGCTGGCCGGCAGCGTGCCTGAGCTCATCAAGGCCGCTGAGGGAGACCCGGATGAGGATGTGCGCGCTGCGGCCGGGAACTCCGTGAAGCTCATTACGGGCATGGAGCCCGATGGCGCTGCAAAGCAGCTTGCAGCTGCAGGCGCGGACGCGGCAGCTGATGCGGCCATTGCAGGGGACGCTGCGGGTGAGGCCGCGGCAGACGTGCCTGCGCCGGAGCCGGAAGCGGCGCCGGTGGAAGTTTTCATACCGGTTATGCCTGAGGTTCCTGCCCATGAGCCGGAGCCAGGGCCAATAGACCTTGGGGAGCAGGCTGTTGAGGGCGAGGTTAAGGCCGAGCCCGAAAAGAAGCCCCCGAAAAAGAAAGGCAAGAAGAAGAAAAAGAAGAAGCCGAAAGAAAAGAAGATAGAGTGGAAGATAAAGACAGTAGGCTGAGCTACTGGTCGTTTATTTCCACCTTCGTTATCCCGGCGTCATCATATTCCATTTCCACGTCGTACGTCTTGTCCCCGTAGTCGAAGTCGTCTCCGTGCTCAAGGGTGTAATCCTCTCCGTCCAACTCGAGCTTTATCTGCAGGTCCGCGAGGTCCACCTCGAGGATTTCCGCCTTTTCCCCGAACATCATGATTTCCCTGCCCTCGGAAGTTTCCTCAAGGCGCGGGTAGAACCACCAGTATTCCCTGTCAGGGATGACGGTGACTTCCGTGCAGCTCTCGTCTCCGGTCTCCACCATGCGGGTGCCCCTGCCCTCAATCTTTTGCAGCCATTTGACGTTCGTATCCAGGTCCGCATATATGTCCATGAAGCTGCCGCCGTCGCTCACTTCGTCTATTTCGAGCTCGATGTCGGTGCTGCCGCACAGGTCGGTGGTCGAATCGCCAGCCTCCATCTCCTCGCCGCACTCCTCATCCCCGTCCGGCTCATAGACGATTATCCCTATCGTGCTCTCGTTGAGCACTTCGTCCAGCTTGAGGGTGTACTGGTCCTCGAGGCCGATTGTCTCGCCCACATAGAGGATTATGCTGGATGAAGTCCTGAAAATGTAGTCCGTCTCCTCATCGTAATCCTCCTCTTCCATGGTGCACTCTGCCTCCACGCATGCGCCTTCATCGCATACGTAGCCGTAGCCGCAGATGAGCTGGTTGGAATTGACCTCGCCCGCTACGCAGTAGTATTCGGTGAGGGTGTTGTCGTCTATGCATTCGTCCTCATAGGAGTTGCGGCCCGCGGTCACGGTGCCCTTTGTGAATTTGGTCTTGCCGCCGTCCGAGTCAAGGCAGTCGGGGAGCGCAACGCACGCGCCGTCCACGCAGTGCCCGTCATCTTCGCATTCGACTTCCGCGCTCGCTATTGCGCCGTCGTCGCAGTAGTATTCGCGCAGCGTTTCAGGGTCGAGGCACACGTCATCCTTGGAAATGTCGCCCTTGGTCGTGGTGCCTGCTTCCACGGGGTCGTTGCCATCATCGGTTTCCGTGCACCCGAATTCAACGCACGCGCCGTCCGCGCAGTGCCTGCCCGCAGGGCAGCCGATTTCCTTCGCCTTCGCGGTGTCCATGTCGCAGTATGCCTCGGTCACCGTTGCCTCGTCCTTGCATTTGTCCGCTATGCTGCGGGAGGCGTCGGTTGCAGTGCCCGCCTCAAGCGGCTTCTCGCCGCCATCGGTGTCTGTGCATTCGAATTCCTTGCATGCGCCGCCCTTGCACATGAAGCCCTCGGGGCATGGGTAGAGCTCGGTTGCGAGCACGTCCCCATCGCAGAAGCATTCCTCAACGTTTTGGGCGCCCGCGCAGGCGTCCTCCTCGCTTTGCTCGCCCATCGAGCAGGTGCCGTAGGTGAATATGTCATGGCTGCTGTCGGAATCCGTGCATGCGCCTGCAGGCGGCTGCCCTTCGCACGGGCCGGTGTGCGCCACCTGCACCTTTGCCGCAACAGCGGCGCATTCGTTTTCATAAGTCACCCCGCCGACCGAGCAGACCGGTCCGGCGGTGCTGCACTCCGGCTGCTGCGGGCAGCCAAGGAGAAGCAGCATTCCAAGGATTGCAAATGATATTACGGGCCTTTGCATGGGGTGGAATAGCAGATTAGGTATAAATAGGTTATGGGTAGAATGGGTTTGCATGGGGAAGGAACTTCTTCTTGTTCTTGCGGCAATGATGTTGCTTTTGGGGTGTGCGCAGGAGGCGCCGGGAGCCCCGGCCCATCCGATGATAGAAGTTCCTGAAGGGCCTGGGCCCGGGGGGCCTGAACCCGGAGGGCCGGGGCCTGCAGAACCTGAAGTTCCGGAGCCTGGGCCTCCCGCAGTTGAATGCCCGCTGAAAGGCGTGAGCCTGTCGCCCCGGAGCGAGGAGCATTTTGGCCAATTTTTTGAAGAGGCAACCGAGGCGGGCGAGGTCGTGATGTGGGCGGGTGACTGGATGGAAATTGAAAATGGGGGCGCCCCAATCGTGGTGAGCGGGCTTGCATCAGCCTATGGGTATGTGCCGCTGGTCGAAGTTACATATTATACGCAGGGCGAAGGGGAGCTCGTCAGGCCGCTGACTGGGGAGAACAGGCGGATTTACAGGGAAAGCACAATAGCGTTTGCTGAGGAATACCGGCCGGAATATTTTGTGATGGGGATCGAGACAGACATAATGCATGAGAAATCCCCGGATGATTATTATGAATTCGTTGAATTTTACAACGAAATGTATGATGAAATAAAGGGGGTTTCGCCGAATACGAAAGTCTTTACGGTATTCCAGCTTGAGAAAATGAAGGGATGCGGGCTCTGGGCGGAAAAATCGTGCAACTCCAGCAATTCGCATTGGGAATTGATTGATGATTTCAAGCTTGATATTGTGGGGTTCTCAACTTACCCTTGCCTTGTTTACAAAGACCCTGCGGACATTCCCGAAGACCATTATGCTGAGATAAACGAGCACGTGTCAAAGCCGATTGCGTTTACCGAAAACGGATGGCATTCGGAAGCATACCCGCCCGGCTGGGAAAGCAGCGAGGAAGAGCAGGCGGAATATGTTGAAAGGTTCTTCGGGCTTACGGAAGATTTGGACATCGAAGTGACAATCTGGAGCTTCATGTACGACCCCGGGACGATAAAGCCATTTGATTCGATGGGGCTGCGCCGGGATGACGGGACTGCAAGGCCTGCATGGGACGCATGGGTTGGGGGCGGGTAAAATGAGCAGGGTACTGCTTTTCGGAATTTTGCTGGGGATTGCCTTTTTGTGCGGGTGCGGCGGCAGGGAAGCCGCGGCCCCGGAAATTGTTCCCGCGGTTGAAGCCCCCGGAGATGCGGGGCAGCCCGGCGAACCGCCCATGGGGGAACTGCCTGAAGGGCCTGCGGAGGCAGGCAGGCAGTACCCGAAGATTGCGAGCTGGCTTGCGAAAAAAGATGAAATTCTCGATGGCGGGAAGCCATACGGCCTGGTCATGACCGCGTGGTTTACCCCGGAAGAGGCTGCGCAGCTGAAAGCGCAAAACCCGGATATGAAGCTCCTTGCAGGGCTCACGACCAACTGGGTGTGGGACAATGAAGGGTGGATGGAATTCCTGGAAACGGTCGCAAGCCACGGGAGGGAGGAGCCATTTGAAATAAAGAAAAGCATGTATTTGAAAAACCCGGACGGGAGCAGGTGCGCTTTCGGCTGGGAATCTGAGGAATGGGGGCATGGGGAGATTTATGCGATGGACCCCCGGGACCCGGAATGGAAGGAGCTTGTACTGTCATTTTACGGGAATGTGCTGGAGCAGCCCCAGCATGACGGCATCATAGTGGACATGGTCACCGAGAGGCAGTGGTGGTGCCCGGATGCGATAAGCGATGGGGAATGGGCAGAGGCAACAAAGGAAATCATGCAGGGGATAAGGGAACTCAATGCTGAGGATAAGCTGGTGGTTTTCAATGCGGGGCTGGAGTTTTCGGACATAGACGAATACGGGGAATTCATGGACGGGTACGTGCTGGAGAACTTCCTTGGGGAATGGGGCGCGGATTACGCTGCCGGGCTGGAGGCAGCCGATAGCGGATATGTAGTGGTATATGCGGTTGACACGGACGACACCGGGGAAAAGGACATGGAGCGGATGAGGCTGGGGCTTACGCTGAGCCTGCTCAACGACAACGCGTATTTCGCCTACGACTTCGGGCCGCGCGACCACGGGCAGGCGTGGTGGTTCCCGGAGTACGATGCGGATCTGGGGGAGCCATTGGGGGAATATTACGAAAAGGACGGCGCTTACTGGAGGGAATTTGAGAAGGGCACCGTGGTGAGCTCGCCCTATGCGGGCGTGGGCGTTGTTTTTGAGGAGGAGCACGCCGATGCGACTACGGGCGTGCACTCTAAAACGTTTTCAGTTGAAGAAGGGGATGGGAGGATATTTGCCAAGGTGGTTGGATGAGACATGCATTGCTGTTTGCTTTTGTCGGGCTCCTGCTCATTGCGGGGTGTGCCGGGGAAGCGCCGGAAGGGCCGCAGCTGCCCCCTGGGTCGGAGGCGCCGGGAGGAGCCATGATTCAGCCGGGGCCAAAGGTTCCTGAGGGGCCTGAGTCACCGGCTGCGGAGCCGCCGCCCGGGCTGCCCGAGGGGATGCTGGTGGACGAGGTGCCGGCTGATGCGGACGTGATTTTCAGCTCAATAAGGTATGTGCTCAGCAGGCCGGAGTGCCTTGATGAGAATTACGAATTGAAGGAGAACTTCATCAACGACGCGGCCTGCAACGGACTCATCTATGCTTATGATGGGCAGCTTGCCTCCCCAAGGCAGCTTTTCGTGATGGATCTGGAAACGGGCGATGTGACGCAGCTCACGAACATCGGCTGCGTATTCTTCAGCGCGCAGCCCATTGACAGGAGCACGCTGATGGCAAGCGCGGTCTGCGAAGACACTACGGAAGACGGGATGCTCAACGACAAGGACCAGCCGGAGCTTTACATGCTGGATTTGGCGGGCGGGGAGATGGATTGCCTTACCTGCGGATATGACCTGATGAGCATAAACAACCCGGACTATTCGCATGAGCAGGGGAAAATCGTGTTTTCAGCAAGGGACCCGCGCGACCTGAACCACATATACACAATTGATGCGGAAAAGGAGCTCGTGATGGTTACTAACGACAGCAACTACTGGGACTTTGACTGCGCGTGGTTTGACGACGGGTCCGGAATTGTTTTCAACAGGCTGCCGAACCAGAGCTTCCCGTGGACCATCCCCTCGCAGGTGTGGGTGATGGGCGTGGACGGGGGGAACCAGGTGCAGATAACCGAGGGCGGGCCGGACATTTTCGATGAGAAGATATTCGGGATTTACCCAATCGGGATTGACGCGGACCCGGACACGGGCCCGGATAATTCAAAGGTCGTTTTCTCGCGGCTGAAGACCGGGCAGGAGAACTGGCCGTACGGGGTTTACGAATTGCGCGTTGTTGACCTGGAGAGCAGGGGCGTTGAGGTGCTGGACTCCAAGTATGCGAACATGCTCCCGGAATGGAAGGAAGGGGGAATTGTGATGCTGAGGCAAATCGGCACGGACGAGGACCTCGTGGACCCGATGGAGCTGAAGCAGAGCCTTTACCTTTACAAGGACGGGGAATTCACGGACCTTGAGGGATACCCTTATAACGTATTCCCGCTTGGGGCATACAGTGCAAGCTGGATAGAATATGGGTGAAACAGATGAAGAAAATGGCTGTTGTTTTGCTTGCCGCGCTCTTCCTTTTCGGGTGCGGCAGCCCGGAATGGTATACGTATACGGACGGGAAGTTCAGCATGAGCTACCCTGCAGGGGATTTGCAGGAAACGGAAGGCGACGAGATATTCAAAATCAATGCGCAGGGCTGCCAGATTTCCGTGAGCAAGTTCGAAGGCCAGCCTTCCTTCAGCGCCTTTGTGGACTACATACGGGGCACCTGGGAGAACGTGCAGGGGCTGGGCATAGAGAGCCAGTACACCGGGCAGACCGTGGCGGATTTCGTCGTGCGGGCCAGCAATGAGAGCAACCAGTTCAAGGGCTCCATACGGATAAAGGACTGCGGGGATGATACTATCTATGTTGCCCTTGTGGGGTGCGGCCGCGGCCACTTTGACAGCAACCGCGATATGGTCGACAGGATAATCGATTCGGCGGTATGCTCATGAGGTTCCTTGGCGTTTTCCTTTTGGTTTTGCTTCTTTTTGGGTGTGCGCAGGAGGCGCCCCCTGAGGGGCCCGGGCTGCCCCCTGCCCCGGAAGTCCCTCCGGAGCCAGAGTGCAGCGTGGATTCGGACTGCAAAGGCGGGTTCGAATGCCTGGCAGGGGAGTGCGCGCTGAAAATCGTTTTGCGGGAAGATGCGATTCCGGAGGATGCGGTGAAAATCACCCCGGAAACGGACAGGCTGCCGCCGGAATTGCATTCCGATGAGTTTGAGGAGCCAGTTCCCATGCCCGGGCCAATCAACACCGCAGGGGGGGAAGACTCTCCTTTCATGATGCCGGACGGGAATACGTTCTACGTGTTTTTCACCCCGGACGTGAGCGTGCCGGTGGAGAAGCAGCTGCTCGACGGCTCGACCGCAATCTACGTTTCGTATAAAGTGGACGGGGAATGGGGCGGGCCTGAGAGGATAGTTTTGAACGATGACATTTCGCTTGACGGGTGCGCGTTCGTGCAGGGGAACAAAATGTGGTTCTGCTCCGCCCGGCCGGGCTATTCCGGGGTGCATTGGTTCACAGCGGAATATGTGGACGGGAAATGGCAGGACTGGCAGAATGCGGACGAGGAGCTCAAGACCGAAGAATTCGGGACCGGGGAATTGCACATTTCTGCAGATGGGACGGAATTGTATTTCCATTCGTACAAGGAAGGGGGGAAAGGCGGGCTCGACATCTGGATGAGCAAAAAGGTGGACGGCGTGTGGCAGGAGCCCGTGAACCTGGAAGCGGTGAACACCGAAAGGGATGAGGGGTGGCCCGCGCTGAACCCCGCGGAAGACGAGCTCTGGATTTCCCATGACTATGGGATATGGAGGTCGAAGAAAGTGGATGGGGAGTGGGCCGAGCCCGAGCTCATCGTTTCCGCGCTCGCGGGCGAGGCAACGCTGGACAATGAGGGGAACGTGTACTTCACGCACCATTTCTATGAGGGGGACACGATGCTGGAGGCGGACATTTACGTTATCTACAGGAAGTGAGCTTTATGCCATGGAGCGAAAAGAACTACCCGGTTTCCATGAAGAACCTCAGCCCGCGCGTGCGGAAGAAGGCGATTGAGATTGCGAACGCGCTTCTTGAGGAAG
>CAZKHX010000005.1:46885-61117 GCA_964552755.1 Microcaldota archaeon
AGCCCGCGCGTGCGGAAGAAGGCGATTGAGATTGCGAACGCGCTTCTTGAGGAAGGGATGGCTGAGGGTCGCGCGATTGCGATAGGCACGAAGAAAGCGAAGGAGTGGGCCGAGAGGAACAAATAAAAATAATTCCGGGGCGCTGCTTCAGTCGTGGTGGTGCTCGTGCGGCTCCTCCTTTTCTCCGTTCATCACCTTGCGCACCCTGTTCATCAGCACCTTCATTTCCGCCGAGGCGACTATCCTGCGCGTGCGCTCCACCGCGTCCGGGTTCACGCTCATGCTGGTGACTCCGAATTCAACGAGCTTCTCCGCGAACTCGGGATAAACCGAGGGCGCCTGGCCGCACAGCGAGCAGGTGACCTTGTACTTGCGGGTGACCGCCGCAACCCGCTTTATTGCCTCGAGCACCGCATCGTTGCGCTCGTCGAATTCCTTTGCGAGCGCCGCATTGTCGCGGTCAATGCCGAGCGTGAGCTGCGTGAGGTCGTTGGAGCCGATTGAAACCCCGTCAATCCCTTCCTTGCAGAAATCTTCTATTAGGAAGACCGTGCTCGGCACCTCAACCATTATCCAGAGCTCGAAGTCGCGCGTGCGGTAGAACCCTATCTTGTGCATCTGGTCCTTGATTGCGCGGAGCTCGCCAATCCTGCGGACAAAGGGTATCATTAGCCACACGTTCTTGAGCTCGTATTCCTCGCGCACCTTCTGCAATGCCTTCAGCTCCATCTCGAATATATCCGGCTCGCGGATGTAGCGGGACGCGCCCCTGTACCCCATCATGGGGTTTTCCTCATGGGGCTCGTACTTGTCCCCCCCCTTGAGGTTGCGGTACTCGTTGGTCTTGAAGTCTGTCGCGCGGTACACTATGGGGCGGGGGTGGAATGAGGCTGCTATGCGCCTTATGCCCTCCGCGAGCTTGTCTATGAATTCCTGCTGCCTCCCTTCCTCCAGCATCTTGCGGGGGTGCTCGCCCATGTCAGCAATCATGAATTCCGCGCGGAGCAGGCCAACCCCGTCCGCGGGGAGCGAAGCGACGCGCTCCGCGGTGTCCGGGTCGGCGATGTTCATGTAGATCTTCGTTCCGGTCACGGGTACCATCATGCCTGCTGCGGCGCCTCCCGCAGATGCGGCCGCGGGCTTTGCCATTTCCACTTTGCCCCCGTATATTATGCCGCGGCTGCCATCAACCGTAATGAGCTGGCCCTCTTTCAGCACTTCGGTTGCGGTCTTGCAGCCCACTATGCACGGGATGCCGAGCTCGCGGGAGACGATTGCCGCGTGGGAAGTCATGCCGCCCGTATTTGTGACTATTGCGGCCGCCTTCTTCATTGCGGGGACGAAGTCCGGGGTGGTCATGTCCGTTACCAGTATCGCCTCGTTCTCCATCTTGTCGATGTCCTTTGCGGTCGGGATTATTGCAACGCGGCCCGTGGCGCCCCCGGGCGAGGCGCCGAAGCCCTTTAGGAGGATTTCCGCATCGCCTACTTTTGTGGCGCCTACTGAGGGCGCGCCTTCTTCGCTCGGCGCCTGCCCTTCCTTGAGCGTCGTGATGGGGCGGGACTGCACTATGTAGAGCTCGCCCTCGAAAAATGCCCACTCGATGTCCTGCGGGAACTTGTAATGGTCCTCTATTTTCTTCCCTATTTTTGCGAGTTCCACGATATACTTGTCGTCAAGCTTCTGCTTGCCGCGCATGTCGTCGCGGATTTCCGCGCGCACGTCCTTGCCCCCGTGCTTCACTATCATCCAATCCTGCGTGGAGATTTCCTTTGAGAGTATTTCGAACGAGCCCTTGCTCACGCGGTAGGTGTCCGGTGTGACCGAGCCGGAGACCACCACCTCTCCGAGGCCGTATGCGCCCTCTATCATCACCACATCCTTTTCCTCGGAAACCGGGTCAACGGTGAACATCACGCCTGCCTTTTCGCTCTGCACCATCTCCTGCACGACCGCGGAAAGGCCGACCTTCATGTGGTCGAACTTGTTCTGCACCCTGTAGAAGATTGCGCGCGCGGTGAAGAGGGATGCCCAGCATGCCTTTACCGCATGGAGGAGGTCTTCCTCGCCGTGCACGTTGAGGAAGGTGCTCTGCTGGCCTGCGAAAGATGCGGTTGGAAGGTCTTCCGCGGTTGCGGAGCTGCGCACCGCGACATAGACGCCGCCTGCCTCGCCGCGCATCTCGCTGAGCTTCTGGTAGGCCTCCTTGATTTTTGCCTCAAGGTCCGCGGGGATTTCTCCGTCCATTACCATCTTCTGTATCCTTTCGGCGGTGTCCTGGAGGGCTTTCGTGTCATCGACATCCAATTCGAAGAGGGCGGTCGATATGCGGTCCCTGAGCTCGTTGTGGTCCAGGAAGCGGAAATACGAGCCGCTCGTGGTCACGAAGCCATTGGGCACCGGGAAGCCCGCCTTCAGCATCTCGCCGAGGTTCGCGCCCTTGCCCCCCGCTTCTGCGAGGCTGCCCCTGTCTAATTGGTCAAACCAGAGAATGTCTTCCATTAATCCACACCCTTGGAGGGAGTTTGCAAATAACCTTTAAAAGAATGCGGTACGGGAGAGGTTTTTGTGGTAGGAAAATTTAAAAGGTGGAAACGAGTGCTTTATGCATGGGAAGGGCGCTTAGATTGAAAGATAGGCCACAGAGGGCTTCCGGGAATGCAAGGGATGCTCCCAAAGCCGGTGCTGGCTTCAGGGGCATTGCAATAGCTGCCGCAGCTGCCGTGCTTCTCAACACCGGCTGTGCTGCGAACTTCCCGTACCAGGCGCAGAGCCTGCCTTCGGTGCCGGAGAAGAGCGTTGTGCTGAAGGCAAAGGCAAAGAGCGAAAAGGAATTCGTGGAGTATTTGGAGAAAACCGGCCACAGCAACATCCACATCAATAGGGGAGTGGGGCCGGGCGGAGAATTGTATTCTGTTGTTTGCGCGGATTACCTTGGGCATGCATACGTGTTCAAGGACGGCGAGCCCTTTGCGCAGGTGAAAATCAAGCATGATGCCGAGCACCCGCCGGTTTACCCGTTTGCGAAAATAGTGCTTGGCAACGGGGACGCTGGGGTGTTCGTTACTTCTCCTTACGGGATGGTTGACGGGAAGCCGAATGCGCAGATTGTGCTCTTCGATGAGGAAGGCGGGGAGAAGCTGCGCGCAACCATAGACCTCACGCGCATACTCAAGAAGCACAGGGACATGTATGACCCGTACCTCGGGGGAAGCAGCCTCAAGGACGGGCTTTTCTTCTGTGCGCGCGATGACGGGATGAGGCCGTGGGGCAAGGTGTACCTCATACGGCTTGTGGACGGCGAATTCAAGGTTACCGGGGTGCCGCAGTCCGCGGCGATGAAGTGCTCCTGCTTCACGGACTGGCTTGCGCAGAAGCACTAGCTTTTTTTAACTGTTTGAACGGTTAAACGTGCATGAGGCTTTTCATTGCGGTTGACATGCCCGAAGGGCTGAAGAAGCGGGCGGCCGAGCTGCAGAAGGGGCTGCCCGAGGAAGGCATAAAGAAGGTGACGCCGCCGCACATGCATTTTACCCTGAAGTTCCTCGGGGACGTGAGCGAGAAGGGACTGGGGAAAGTCATTGAGGCGCTGGAGAAAGTGGACTTTTCCCCTTTCAAGGTTACGCTGAGGGGCGTCGGAGTATTCCCGAGCGAGCAGTATATTAGAGTTATATGGGTGGGCGCGAAGAGCAGTGGCATGCAGGCGCTCGCGGGCAAGGTGAACGATGCGCTTGAGGGGATTTTCCTGAAAACCGAATTCACGCCGCACCTTACCATTGCGCGCGTGAAGAAGAAGGTGGCTGTGAGCGAGTTCCTTGCGGAATACAAGAACATGGAGCTCGGGAAGTACGAGGTGGGGGAGTTCTACCTGGTGCAGAGCGTGCTCGGGCCCGGAGGGCCGAAATACACCACGCTTGCGAAATTTGAGGCAAAGCAATAGCTTATGCGCGCGTGCGCGCGCGGGTGTGCGCGTAGAGAGCTTATCTGTATTTTATAAGCTTTTCCTGCCCCTAAAAGCGGGAATATGGAGCTGATAGTCGCGGAGAAGCCCAAGGTCGCATATACCATTGCGCGGGCGCTTTCCGATTCCGTTTCCAGCAAGGTGCACGGCAGGGTGAGGTACTTCGAGCTGGAGAGGGACGGGAAGAAAATCGTGGTTGCGCCAGCAGTGGGGCACGTCTACGGCCTGGCTGAGAAGAAGAGGAGCCGCGGCTACCCTGTTTTTGACATTGAGTGGAAGCCTTCCTACGTTGTGAGCAGGGGCGCTTTCTTCACCAAGCCCTACCTTGACGTATTGCAGGGGCTCGGGAAGCAGGCGGAGAAGGTAACGGTTGCATGCGACTACGATATTGAAGGTTCGCTGATAGGGTATAATGTTTTCAGGTTCTGCTACGGGGGAAGCGAGGGCGGCAGGATGAAGTTCTCCTCGCTCATGCCCTTCGAATTGAGGGAGGCGTACGAGGAGATGGGGCCTCTGGACATGAACAACGCGAAGGCGGGGGAGACGAGGCACATAATAGACTGGTATTACGGGATTAATTTGAGCAGGGCGCTGATGGGCGCATTGCGCAAGGCGGGCGCGAGCAAGACCATGAGCATCGGCAGGGTGCAGGGGCCTGCGCTTGCAATACTTTCGCAGAGGGAAAAGAGCATCGCGGACTTCAAGCCCGAGGACTACTGGGAGGTGTCCATAACGCTGAAGGGCACTGTTTTCTCCCATGCGAAGGGCAGGTTCTTCGATGAGAAGGAGGCGGTTGCGGCGTACGGGAACCTGCAGAGCACCGCGGAAATTTCTGCGGTGGAGAGGGAGGAGGTGAAGAAATGGCCCTGGCCCCCCTTTGACCTTACCTCGCTGCAGACCGAATCGTACAGGGCCTTCGGGCTCTCGCCTTCGCAGACGCTTGCAGTCGCGCAGACGCTGTATGAGAGCGGGCTGATTTCCTACCCGAGGACCGCCTCGCAGAAGCTGCCCGCGAAATTGGGGCTGAAAAAAATCATTGCAAAGCTGGGGGAGCAGGACGATTATGCCGCGCTTGCGGGAAAGCTTGTGCAGAATGAATGGTTCAGGCCGATTGAAGGAAGAAAGACGGACCCTGCGCACCCCGCAATCCACCCCACCGGGCAGAAAGGGAAGATGACCGGCAACGAGAAGAAGGTTTACGACATGATTGCGAGGAGGTTCCTTTCAGTGTTTGCACCGCCTGCGGTGGTTGAGGAGACGCGGGTTGCAGCAGTATGTGGGGAGGAGCCGTTCCGCGCAGAGGGAAACCGCATACTTGAGAAGAACTGGATGGAGTTCTATATCTATTACAAGGGCAGGGAGAAGGAGATTGCCGCCTTCAAGGAGAAGGAAGAGGTGGACGTGGAGAACCCGGGGAAGAAGCAGGCGAAGACCAAGCCGCCCGCGAGGTTCAGCCCCGCGAGCATCATTTCCGAGCTGGAGAAGAGGAACCTCGGGACTAAGGCCACGCGCTCCATGATACTGGACACGCTTTTCAAGAGGGAATACGTCACGGGGAGGAGCATAGAGGTCACGCCCTTCGGGATGCACGTGTGGAAGGTGCTGGGGAAGTACTCGCCGCGCATACTTGACGCGGACCTCACGCGCTCCCTTGAGGAGAACATGGAGAAGGTGCGCGAGGGGGAGAAGGAAGAGGAGGAAGTGCTTGCGGAAAGCCGCGAGATACTTGTGCAAATACTGGATGATTTCAGGGGGAAGGAGGAGCAGATAGGCAAGGAGCTGATTTCCGGGCTTGGCGAGATGGAGAAGGCGCAGGAAGTGATGAGCTGCCCGGAGTGCGGCAAGCCCATGCGAATAATACACCTCCCGAAGGGGAAGCAGTTCATCGGGTGCTCGGGGTACCCTGAGTGCAGGAAGGGGTACCCCCTGCCTTCTTACTCTACTGTGAAGGTGCTGGAGAAGAAATGCCCGGTGTGCGGCAACGTGATGGTGAAGGTGCGCAGGGGCAAGATGTTCTTCGAGATGTGCGTGGACCCGAACTGCAAGAGCAAGGAGAACTGGGGCAAGAAGAAGGCGGAGAAGAAAGTGACCGTGAAGATTACGCGGAAACGGAAAGTTGTCAGGAAGAAGGTTGTGAAGAGAAGCGCTGCGAAAGCGAAGAAGAAGGAATCCTAGCCAAATTGCACTTCGACGAGCTTTTTCCCGGATTCCTTTGCGGAGAAGTACTCCTTCGGCTTCATGCCGAGCAGGGCGGCGATTATTGAATCGGGAATCATCTGTATCCTCGTGTTGAATAGCAATACGGAGTCGTTGTAGAACTCCCTCCGGTCCGCAATCTGGTTCTCCACCGCGGTGAGCTTGTTCTGCAGGTCGAGGAAGTTCTCGCTTGCGCGGAGCTTCGGGTAATTTTCGGCGACCGCAAACAGCGTCTTGAGGCTCTCGGTTATCTTCTCGCTCGCCTTCGCCTTCTCCGCGGGCGAGCCCTTCAGCACCGAGGTGCGGAGCCTCGTGATTTCAGCGAGCACGCCCTTCTCGTGCTTCATGTACCCCTTTACTGTATCAACGAGGTTGGGGATGAGGTCAGAGCGCTGCTTGAGCAGGACGTCTATGTTGGACCATGCCTTGCCTATGTTGTTGCGCAGGCGGATTATTCCGTTGTATACCGAAACCGCGTAGAACACTGCCAGCAGTGCCGCCACCAGGATTGCGAAGCCCGCGCATATTTCAAGTGCCGCCATTTCAACCAACAGGGGTAATTCCAAAGGAAACCAATAAAAAGAACAGCGAGAAGGCGGAAAGGGCGAAGCCGGCGCCCAGCTCCAGGAGCGCCTTCATCCTGAAGCCGCCCGTGATTGTCTTCTCGTGCCTGTCGCTTATGTACATGAGGTTCTCGAAGCCGCCCTTCCTCACGACGAGGTTCTCGTGGCCGGTGCTGCTGGGCGCGCCCTCTTTCTGCGCCGCGGTGCCGAGAACGTAGAGCTTGTCTCCCGGGGCGATGTAGAATTCGGTCACCCTCCATTTGCGGTCATTGTAGTGCATGAACTTTTCCTTTATGTGCCCATATTCCGGGTTTTCAAGGAATTCCAGCACCCTCTGGTCTATCTTTTTCTGCGGGAGGCCAAGGAAGCCTTTGCCGGACATCCTGCCTTCGTATTTGTGGTCCGGGGGGATTTCAACCTTCGCTCCTTTTGGGTCGACCAGCATGCTGCCGGTTTCGTCCTCAAGGAAGAAGGGGTTGCCGGATTTGATGTCGGCGATGTGGCGCCAGCCGCCGTGCTTGCCCGGCTTGTGCCATTCCGCCTTCACCCGCCAGTAAGCGCATTCTTTCTTCTCAATCGGGCTGGTAGTTTTCAGCTTCATTTTTGCCTTGCCGAAGAGCTCCACAAGGCCGACCGCTGCGGCGCGGACGGTGGAGGTAGGCGTGTTCTTCACCCTCTGCAGGAAAAGGTAGCTGCGCGTGCCGGTATAGAGAAGCCACAGGCCGGAAATGAAAAGTATTGCGCTCGGGAATATGCACTGCGGCACAGCCACTTCCGCCATGGACAGGAATATGTGTGGAAGCAATAAAAAGAGTTGCATGAAATCAATTAGCAAGGGGTTCACAGTGGGTAAGAATTCAGACGGAAGGAGCAGGCTGAGCGTGCCTCCGCAGTACAGGAAGGCGGTGGAAAGGGAGATGCGGAAGGCGTATGGAGATACGAGCAGGCCGGACGAGCTCCTGCGGATGGGGAAGCTCTTCAGCGACCTGGCCATGGAGGCAAAGGAGCTGGGCATGAAGGAGAACAGCTTCCTGCGGGCGCTCTATACCGAGAACTGGAAGAGGGCGCTGCTCATTGCCGTGGAGAATTACTACGAAAGCGACTCGCCCGAGCAGATTGAGCGCGTTTTCATAGAGATGTACATAGCAAAAGGAGGCAGTAGGACGCAGGAGAAAATTATTAACTGGGTTGACGAGGCGAGCAACCTCAGCATGAAAGTGATATGGGAGTTCCAGGGGAGCGAGGAAATCGCGCAGAGCGTAAAGAGGGCGCTGGTGCTGGGGATGGGCAATGCGGCGGATGCGCTGGACAAGAAGGCGGAGCTGAAGCATTTATAGGGGGCGGAATTATGGTTAATGGGCAGGTGCTGATGGCGATGTACCCGGGGCCGGAGGCGGTCTTCCTCGGCGGGCTTGGGGCGCTCATCGCCTTTGTTGCCGGTGTGCTGCTGGTGAAGGCATTCCACGGGAGGCATAAGGCGGGGAAGGGGAAGAGCAGGAACGTGCTCGGCATGCTGGCCGGTGCAGTCCTTATGCTGCTCGGCGTGCTTCTTGCATTCTATTTCCTGCTTGGGCTCGCGGTGATGTACCTCACTCCGGTGGCGGCATAGGGAAACGGGCCCGCGCATGCCGCGGGGCGTGGTTGCATGGAAGAAATAGCGTTCATAACCTCGAACAAGGGGAAGTTTGCAGAGGCAGAAAGCATTTTAAAGGAAATGGGGCTTAGAATAGTCCACCGTTCTCTCCGCATTGAGGAGAAGAGGAGCGAGAGCATCACTGAGGTTGCGCGGCAGAGCGCCCTCATGGCCTGCGCGGAATTCGGTAAGCCTCTTTTTGTCGAGGACTCCGGCCTGTTCGTGGATTCCCTCAACGGGTTCCCGGGCGCTTATTCCGCATGGGTTTCCGAAAAAATCGGGAACCATGGGCTGCTCAGGCTTCTGGAGGGCGAGAGCGGGAGGGGCGCGGAGTTCCGCGCCTGCGTTGCATTCGCGGATTCCTCGGGGGTGAGCACCTTCGAGGGGGTTGTGCGCGGGAGCATCGCCGATGCAGAGCGCGGGGGTGCGGGATTCGGGTATGACCCGGTGTTCGTCCCGGAGGGCGAAGCCGAGACGTATGCCGAGAACCCGCTCCTGAAGGCGGATTCGCACCGCGCGCGGGCGCTCATGAAGTTCGGAAAATGGATATTGACAAGGTGAAGGGAAATGGCAAAGCTGCATTCCAAGAAGAAAGGGAAATCCGGCTCTCACAAGCCAGAGAGCAAGGAGAAGCCGGAATGGGTTGAGTACTCCAAGGAAGAGGTGGAGGACTTCATACGGAACCTCGCGAAGGAGGGGCATTCGGCCACCGAAATCGGGAGGGTGCTCAGGGACGAGTACGGGGTGCCCATGGCAAGGTACGTCATCGGGACCACCATTGGGAAGTTCCTCGAGAACGAGAAGCTCTCTCCCAAGT
The DNA here is from genome assembly GCA_964552755.1 of Microcaldota archaeon. Classification (GTDB taxonomy): domain Archaea; phylum Micrarchaeota; class Micrarchaeia; order Anstonellales; family Bilamarchaeaceae; genus CAZKHX01. The sequence continues at coordinate 56,056 of CAZKHX010000005.1, forward strand.
TCCCGGACGATTTGCTCAGCCTCATCAAGAAAGCCGTGAGGATGAGGAACCACATCAGGGGGAACAAGGTGGACGTGAAGAACAAGGTGAAGCTGCAGCACGTGGAGAGCAAGATACACAGGCTCACGAAATACTACAGGAAGAAGAACAGGGTGCCTGCCGGGTGGAAATACGACCCCGAGACCGCGGCCCTGCTGGTGAAGTGATCTTATGGCAGAGAAAAAGAAATCCAAGAAAACCGCTGACAAGTGGAAGGCGAAAAGGTGGTACAAGGTCCTTGCGCCCGAGAAGTACCAGTCCAAGGAGATTGGGGAAGTGGTTGCGGCAGACGACAAGCTGCTGAAGGACCGCATACTCAGGGTAAACCTTGCGGAGCTTACGGGCAAGATGAGCCAGGCGACGATGTACACCAACCTGCTGTTCAGGATTACCGAGGTGAAGGGCGGGATTGCGCACACCGAGCTCATAGGGCATTCGCTCTCCCCGGGGTACATCCGCACACTTGCAAGGAGGAGGCGCACGCTCCTGCACTCCGTGATGGACGTCGCGACAAAGGACGAGAGGGAGGTGCGGCTCAAGCTGATTGCGGCGACAAAGAGCAAAATCAGCGAAACGATGAGGAAGAACCTCCGCGGCGTGATTGAGGGCGAGATGAAGGCGGCAAGCACCGACTATGACTATTACGGCCTGATGGAGGAGATTGTGAATGGCAGGCTTGCAACGCGCATCTTCAACAAGGCAAGGATGATAACGCCAATGAGCAGGGTGGAGTTCAAGAGCACCGAGCTCAAGGAGAAATTCGAATGATTGCGGAGAAGCTGAGCTGGGAGGAATTCGGCGAACGGGCCAGGGGGAAGACTGCAATCCTCGTATTCGGGGCGATTGAGCCCCATGGGAAGCACCTCCAGCTCGACGTGGACATTGCGGTGCCCGTGGAAATTGCGAGGCGCGTTGAGGCGAAGGTGCCCGAAGAGGCGGTGCTTTTCCCGCCCGTGAACTACGGGTACCTGTATTCGCTGAGGAAATTCCCGGGCGCGATTTCTCTTGAGTTCGATACGCTGAAGGCGGCTGCGCGCGACATATTCTCTTCCCTGCTCAGGAACGGGATAAGCAAATTCCTAATTGTGATCGGGCACGGCGGGAATACCGCACCCGTGAAGCAGGCCCTCAAGGACCTTAGCTTCGGGCATGAGTTCACCGCGAACGTTGTCGAATGGTGGGGCATGCTCGAAGTGGAGGCGGGGCATGCGGATGAGGTCGAGGGCTCGATGTCGCTTGCGGCAGGGGGGCGCGTGGTGAAAGAGCCCGTGCAGGAGGAGCGCGCGGATTACGTTGGCTATGTTGTGCCCACGCCCGATGATTTGTTCACCCCTTCGGGGTACATCGGGAAGGTGGGGGGCATTAATAAGGGAAAGGGGGAGAAGTGGATGGAGGAAGTTGCCGAGCAGCTTGCGGAGCTTGTGAGGAACGGACTGAAGGTGAGGAAATGATGCCGAAGATGGACCCGAAGCAGATGGCCGCGATGATGAAGCAGATGGGCATTGCCACCAAGGAGGTGCCCGCAACGAAGGTAATCATCGAGACCCCGGAAGAGAGGATAATTATCGATGCGCCGCAGGTGATGGAAATTACCGCGCAGGGCGAAAGCACCTTCCAGGTAAGCGGGATAGTGAAGCGCGAGGAGGCCATCAGCGAAGAGGATGTCAGGCTGGTGATGGAGAAGACCGGAGCCACGCGGGAAGAGGCGGAGCACGCACTGAAGCAGAGCAAGGGCGACATCGCCGAAGCAATACTCTCGCTTGGAAATGAATGAGGCTGATGCAGGCGCGCTTGCCCGGGAATCCGGAGCGGATGCGCTTGAGCTTTACTTTTCCTCTTCGGAATCAGTCAGCGTGGAGTTTTCCAGCGGCGAGCTGAGGAAGCGCTCCTTCATCTCCGAGGATGGGGTGGGGGTGCGCGCGCTCAAAGCGGGAAAGGTCGGGTTTTCCAGCACCAACGCAGTGGAGAAGGCAGGGGAAACTGCCGGGGCTGCGGTGAAGGCCGCCGCGGTTTCGCCGGTTACCAGGTTTTCTTTTGCAGGGCCTGCAAAATGCCCGTCAATGGGGCTGGTGGACAAGAAAATTGCTGAATTGGACGAAGGGGAGCTGGGGGAGCGCATCAGGGAGGCGCTCGAGGCCGCGCGGCAATACGCTGAGCCGCTGAGCGCGCAGCTCGAGTTTTCAAATGAAAAGGAAGGGGTTCGGAATAGCGAGGGGCTTGAGGCGGAATGCCCGGGCACGGGGTGCAGCTTCTACCTTGAGGCAACGAAAGGGGGGTTCCTAGGGTTTTCCTATTACTCCTCCTACAGGATGCCGGAGAGCTTTTCCGCGCTTGGGGGGGAAGCGGGGAAAATGGCGGCCGCGATGGAGGGGGCAAAGCCCATTGAAAGCGGGCTTTACGATGTAGTGTTTTCTGTGGAAGCCCTTTCACAGATGCTGGGGCTGCTGATGTTCCACTTTTCCTCGGAGCAGAAGAGGAGGGGCATCTCCCGGCTTGAGGAGGGGGCGGAAATGTTCGATCCGAAGCTTACGGTGAAGGAGAGCCTGCTTGCCGAGGGCTCTTCGCGCTGGCCCTTTGACGCGGAAGGCGTGCCTGCGAAGGAGAATGTGCTCATTGAGGGCGGGGTTGTGAAGAGGCTGCTCTTTGACAGGTACACCGCTTCGCGCATGGGCCGCGGGGAGCAGGGCTGCTGCACGCGCGCGTCCCATGATGCGCCGCCCGTGCCGGGCTATTCCAATTTGGTGGTTTCCCCTGGGGAGGGTTTTGAGGAAAACGCGAAACTGCTGAGAGTGGAATCCTTCCACGGAATGCATACTGCGAGCGGCCCGGAAGGGGAATTTGGCGTGGAGGTGGACATCGCTTTCCTTGCGGAAAGGGGCGAAAAGAGGCCTGCCACGGATTTGCTGCTTACCGGAAACGTCTTTAATCTTTTCAAAAACATAAGCGGGATAGGGAAGAAATCGGAATGCAAGAGCGATATGACTGCCCCTGAAATCGTTTTCAGCGGCGTGAGGGTTGTAGGCAAATGAAAAAGTTCAAGAGCACCGCGGAGATAGAAGTACCGGAGAAGCTGGTAGACCAGGTGATAGGCCAGGACAATGCGGTGGGGATTGTCAGGAAGGCGGCGAAGCAGAAAAGGCACGCGCTGCTGATTGGGCCTCCGGGCACCGGGAAGAGCATGCTTGCGCAGGCGATGGCGCAGATACTGCCGGCGCGGAACCTTGAGGACGTGATTGTTACCGAGAACCCGAACAACGAGAGCGAGCCGCTTGTGAAGGTGCTCCCGGCATACCCGGACGAGCAGTTCCTGCTCAAGCACAAGGCATACATGAGGTATTATGCCCCTGCGGAAATAATGCAGATAACGCGGCTTTCGCGCGCGGGGAAGCGGGATTTGCTCCCTTCGGTGCTGAAGACTTCGCTTACGCGCAGGATGGCGGTAAAGGAAAGGGCAACGGGCAAGGTTGAGAAGAAGGGGATTTCCCCGATATTCATCCTCATGGTGATGGGGATAATCGCGATAATAGTCACCTTCATGCTGGACATTGACCAGGACACGAAGTGGCTTGCGCTTTCCATTGTCTTTGGCCTGGGGATACTGTATTTCCTTTCAAACGCGGCTTCGGGGCTTTCGCAGAGGATGGGGCCCGCGCCGCGCGCGAATTTCAAGGTCATCGTGGACAATTCGGGGAGGAAGTTCGCGCCCTTCGTGGACGCGACTGGAAGCCGGGCGGGCGCTTTGCTCGGGGATGTGAAGCACGACCCATTGCAGACCGGAGGGCTCGGGACTCCTGCGCACCTTCGGGTTGAGGCCGGGGCCGTGCACAAGGCGAACAAGGGCGTGCTGTTCATAGACGAGATTGCGTCGCTGAAGATGAACTGGCAGCAGGAGCTGCTCACCGCAATGCAGGAGAGGAAATACCCGATTACCGGGCAGAGCGAGCTCTCCTCCGGGGCGCTCGTGAAGACGCAGCCAGTGCCCACGGACTTCGTGCTTGTGGGCGCGGGGAACCTGCCGGACCTTGCGCACATACACCCTGCGCTGCGCTCGCGCATAAGGGGCGAGGGGTATGAAGTGTACGTTGAGGACACGATGGACGACACTCCGGAGAATGAGGACAATATTGCGAGGTTTGTCGCACAGGAAGTGAAGAAGGATGGGAGGATTCCGCCCTTTTCCTACGATGCCGTGCAGATGGTGCTCGAGGAGGCGCGCAGGCTTTCGGGAAGGAAGAAAAAGCTCTCGCTCAACATGAGGGAGCTTGGGGGGCTTGTGCGCGCTGCGGGCGACATTGCGGTTGAAGAGAAGAAGGACTTGGTCACTGCGGATGAGGTGGAGAGGGCGAAAAGGGTTGCAAAGCCCATTGAGTCCCAGCTAGTGAGCAAAATCGTTGAGAGGAAGAGGGACTACCAGGTTTTCCCCATTTCTGGGTATGAGGTAGGCAAGGTGAACGGGCTTGCGGTGCTCGGGGACGCGTTCTCCGGGATTGTGCTGCCGCTCGTGGCCGAGGTCACGCCCGGCGCTTCGAAAAAGGAGGGGCGCATAATCGCAACCGGAAAACTTGGGCAGATTGCGAAGGAGGCGGTGGAGAACGTTTCCGCAATCATCAAGAAGTATACCCCGAAGGACCTTTCTACCAAGGACATACATATACAATTTCTGCAGACTTATGAAGGGGTGGAAGGGGACTCTGCCTCCATTTCAATTGCGGTTGCCGTTATTTCGGACCTCGAGCAGATTCCGGTGGACGAGAGCTACGCGATGACCGGCTCGCTCTCCGTGCGCGGGGAGGTGCTCCCCGTGGGAGGGGTGACGCCGAAGATTGAGGCGGCTCTTGCCGCGGGGCTGAAGAAGGTGATCATTCCCCGGGCGAATGCAAAGGATGTCTATTTGAAGGGCGAGGCGCGCAAGAAGGTGAAGATTTATGAAGTGGACAACATCGCAGATGTGCTGGAGCGCGTGCTGAAGGACTGCCCTGCGAAGAAGAAATTGCTCAGGGGGATGCGGAAGCAGTTCAGGTAG
>CAZKHX010000006.1:0-17222 GCA_964552755.1 Microcaldota archaeon
TAAAGCCCAAGCATCCAGGAAATATATAAAAAACCCATCCCAATTTTCATCAAAACGAATTGAAAAACGATTATATTCTTGATCTATTAAAACGTTAATTTTTTTAGCATGATAGGACGTATTTCTTACAGCCAAAATTGTATAATTTCCTTTGTTGATCATAAAATTACATGTGCCGTTTGTATCCGTGAAGCATATCAAACCTGTGTCTAATGCCTTTCCTTCTAGATTATGTGATAGAAGCAATATTGTTATGTTTTCAAGAAGTTGCCCGTCTTCGCTGGTTATAATGCTTACATTAGATAAGTCTCCCCTATACCTAACTGTTACATCCTCCCTAGTTAGATTCGGATATTCAGCAAATAGGTATGTTTTTCTGGTTGGAAAATCACTGGGTTTAGAAAAGTTATATCCATCAAATCTGGTTGTCTCAACAACAATCCATTCCCCATCGACAAAAACTTCCGCCCAATTATGATCTCCTCCGGGATTATGGATACTTCTAACTTTCAGACCACTTGCGTTAGCGAGCTCTCTAAAAAGCAGAGAATGCTCTCCGCATGCGCCACATTTAGAAACAAAGGGCAATGATGGCGTTTTATGACCAAGGGATCGGATGCATACGAATGGCTCGCTAGAATAGATTCCAAAAAGCTGTGCTATCGAGAGTAATGCTGGGCAACCATAAGGATTGAACAGATTTTGATTGGTCCAATACAAAATTGAAATAGATTTTTCAGCATCATTTGTGGAGTTAGATACTATTTTAGATATTTTAGCATTAATCTCATTGCTAGCTTGTTGATCAAGCTGTTCTGTAATTGGTGGATAAAAAAGGGCAAATAATAAGATAAGTATGGTAACTATATATAGGTATATATAGAAAATATCTTTTAGAATTGCACTAAGCCTCCTTTCGGGAAAATAAAAAAGAAGCAGCAATGAGCATAGTGGAAATAACCAGAAATAATTAATTACGCCGGAGACAATTGTTGACACAATCGTGAAAGATAGATATATGCCCGCGGATGCCATTAAGAAATAGAATAACCGTTTATTTGGGTTAGTTTTAATTTGTCTGTGGATACGCTCAGGCATATTATCCAGATTTGAAGTTTTGATTTTTAAATCCTAAACAAGGCAGGAATAATCTAAGAATTTCTAAATAAGTATTAGATGTATTTTAAAAGAATTCCCATCAAAATAGTATTATGAGTTTGGAGGTCTATTCTCTGCTTAATCCAACTATTCTCTTATTTGGATTGATGGTTCCTGGATTTCTTATCAGATCTATAATCAAAGAGCATTATAGGGATTTCAATATTTTAGAAACGTTCAAAACTCCCCAAGATTATACGTGGTTTTGTACTTTCTTGGAATCTGTGGCATATGGGACAATAGCATTCTCTTTAATTTTTATATCGTATATGTATTCTCTTGGAGCAGAATTTGGTAAAGATGTGTTCTTGATTCCTAATATTATAACTCTTGAAAACCTTATTGTGATTGCAATATTCGCAATAGACAGACTTTCGGACCATTGGAATCTCGAGAAACATAATTTGATAACTAGTATACTTTTGGGAGCAATAATATTGATAGCATCATTTGCAATCTCATATTCTATTTCATATGTGATAAATAAAGGAATTTTGGTTAAAGAATCCCCAGTTTCAATTCAGATCAGACCCAATTGTTCAGCTGGTTATCATGAAATTTTCATTCTCAACAGGATGGACTACCCAATAATTTTCATGGGATATAACATCCGGGGCGAGATGCCCAGTTGGATGGCTGAACCGGTAGTGCTCAATAAAGGTGAGATCGAATATATGGTACTTTCATTTGATGGAATAAAAACAAATTCCATACTATTCTATTTCGATATAGGTTCGGTTGAAATACCGTTTGACTGTAACAAGAGCGTGATTGCTTCTCAAGATTCCCCGGGTTAATGTTTTGGTTACTTCAACGATAAACCAAAATCTTATTCACACCGTAGCAGTGTACCAAACTGGTCCTTCTTACCCACAATTCTTATCTTTTTGCGTGTCCCTGGTCAATAACCCCGCTTCCCATTTCCAGGTTTGCCGCTCAATACCGCTACAGTGAACCAAGGTACAAAATTAGTGCCAGTAACTTTTTGGATGGTTTACTGTTTCAGTAACTAATATATTCCCCAGCACACTGTCATGGTATTTCCTAAAAGTTTCTTGGAATTTCTCAGTATTTTTTGGGCATGTAATGCGTACTCGGAATATACCCCTTGAGTGGAAAACTATGCGGAAAATAAGAATGCACGCATTTTACCGACGTAAGGAAGAAACGCTTATTATCTTTTCCGGGGAGAAAGCCCGCATGCGCATAAGAAAGGCAACGAAAAAGGACCTGAAAGCCCTAGTTGAGCTGTCAGTTCAGCTTATGCTGGAGCATGAAAGGAAATTTCCAACTTTTGAAAAGCTCGCAAAGGATTTCCGTGCACAGCAAATGAAATATTTCAAAAATGTAATTTCAAAACGAATCGGCGCATTTTTTGTTGCAATTGAAAATGGAGAGATTATTGGGATGATTTTGGGAAAAGAAGAAAAGGACCCGCCCATTTTTGCTGAAACCCGGATCGGGCAGATTGTTGCTTTCTATGTACTGCCGGAATACCGGGGCAAAGGGGTTGGGCACAAGCTGTTCGCGGAACTTAAGAAGTGGTTCAGGAAACGGAAGCTGAAGAAGATGGACGTCGGTTTTTATCCCGTGAACCGACGGGCGAAAGAGCTGTATAAGGAGCTGGGCTTTAGGCCATACCAGGAGATCTGGAGGCAGCGCATATAGTATATTATAGGGAAATCAAAGAGAGTGTTGGAAATTCTAGAATACTACTTTATAATGCTATGAACTTTTTCTATGACTTCTTTGAATCTCTCGCCGCTTAGTCGCCCTATCCTTTTCAATACAATGCTTCGCTCTATTGTAAGGATAATAGCCGCTTTTACGCAACTCTCTGAATACATGCCATCCTTCCAGTCATCAGCTTTGATGACAATCGTATTCTTGTCGTTACTGACGTTTGAAGTTATTGCGCAGATGATCAAATCTTCGGAGCTTTCATTAAATCTGTCATGGCTTATTATTAAGCCCGGCCTCTTCTTTGATCCACTTTGATCAGAGAATGGAAATGGAACGAGGATGATGTCTTTTTTCTTCAGTACTTGTCCCATGCCTCATCATCCTTTTTGTTTTTCCATACTTTTTCGAGTGACTTCTCCGAGAGGGTCATCCATCCAATTTTTTCTTTTTTATGCTCCAAATGCCTTTCCCGATATTCCAAAAGGGCCAGCCGGATTGCTTCAGTTTTGCTCGCAGCTCTTCCCCGTGCAATCATTTCTTCTATTGTTTCTGCAGTATCTCCAACAAGATTAACATGGATATTCAATGTATCACCTATGTATATTTAATGACCATAATATATAAAAATATATGTAATTGCTATTTCTTTGAACGGTTTTTTGGGCGCGGCCGGTAATCGCACCGATCTTCTTCTGTAAAAGGCCCCAATTTACCTTTGCACACGCCGAATAATTCCAAAAGTTTTTTCTTATTCGGAGTTTCGCCTCTCTTCACCATCGTGTAAATAATCGGCTGACATTATATAAAAGTATCTTAAGTAGTTTTCCGGTAAATAAGGAACATAGGTTTAAATTCTTGGGATGCAATTCAGGTGCATGGCAAGGGAAGTATTGTATTTTGCTGTTGCGCTTGCGATGGTTTTGATGATGGGCTGCACCGACACGATGCAGGCGGTAATCTCGCCGCCGCAGCCGACGCCCACGTGCAACGAGAGCGCGGACTGCCCGGTGGGCAGGTACTGCAACAGGGGCCTGTGCCTTGCGTACGAGGCGAACGTCCCGTGCAGCGGCGTGGGCGACTGCTCATACCAGCAAGTGTGCATGGACGGGCGCTGCGTGAATGCGGTCGGCTGGGCGTGCGAAAAGAATGAGGAATGCGGCGAGGGGCAGATCTGCAAAGACGGATACTGCACCTATTACGGCAATCAAAGCAGCTAAAAATTAAAATAAAAGGATGGGAGGGCGCAGGCCCTTCCTCTACTCTTCCTCTTCGGCAAAGGCCTTGATTGCATCGAAGTTCTCGATGATGAGCTTGGCCTTGTTCTTGCCGAACCTGAAGGGGTACCTGTCGTTCTCGTCCCTCTTCAGTATCATGATCTTGTTCCCCTGGTATTCTCCATATTCTACTGTCATTCAAAAACACCTGGACGATAATGTGGAGGGTAACTATTATAATAATAAGCTTATCCAAAAGTATATTGGAAATTCCAATAGTTATTTAGAGCCCTTCTTTTCCTTCCCGACTTTCTCGAATATGATCGGCAGGCCGGTATAGCCGCATCTCTTGCACTTGATTGTGCCCACGGGGCGGGACAAAGCGAGCGTGAAGTGCTCCATTGGCTCGGTGCGCTTGCCGCACGCGGGGCAGTATTCCCCTTCTTCTATTTCATCTTCGGCCATGAATGGATTTGGGGGGGAAAGGATTAATACTCTTTTCAGAGAGGGAAGCGCGTGGGGAAATGAAGAAAACGATAGGGATTACAAACGACGACGGATACACGCAGGGAGCGAAAATCCTGCTGGAGTTCGCAAAGGAATTGGGGAATGCGTACGCGGTTCTGCCGCACAGGCAGAGGAGTGCGGTTTCCGCGGCGGTGACTCTGCACAAGCCGCTCCGCCTGCAGGAATTGCATGAAGATATTTACACGCTGAGCGGCACGCCCGCGGACTGCTCGGTGTTCATGATCTACGCGAAGGAGCTGCCCACTCCGGACATTGTCCTGTCCGGGATAAACTGGGGAGACAATACCGGAATGAGCCCGCTCATAAGCTCGGGCACGATAGGCGCGTGCTGGAAGGCGGCGATACACGGGAAGCACGCCGTAGCGTTCTCATTTTACAGGAGGGAAAGGATGGGATGGCAGAATCCCGAAAGCTGGGGCGACCCGGAAGTGTGGAAGAAGGCGCTCCGCAGGGTGTGGAAGAAGATTGCGCCCATGGTGGGAAAATACGATTTCCTCGTCGTGAATTTCCCGGCATACGGTAGGCTGGAAAGCGCGAAAATCGTTTTCGGGAAGGACGTGCAGATGAAGCGGACCGCGCCGGTGATAGAGAAGAGGGCGGACCCGCACGGCGAGCCGTATTTCTGGCTCGGCGGGGAGAGCGCAAAGATGGAAAAGGGGAGCGATTTTTACGAAGTGAGGGAGAAGGGGAACATCGTCATCACGAGAATCTCCATGAAGAAGATGGTGCGGTAATCCGGGGGCGCAAAATCAGGCGAACCGGGAACAGGAGCTCATTCCGGGCAGGTTTCCAGGAGGGAAACGGCTTCCTTTATCTTTTCAAGCGCGCCCTCGCGGGTTTCCGCGCAGCCGTGCAGGACCGCACCGTCGGGAAGCAGCGTGGTGTAGCAGGTAGTGGTATAGGTTGCAATGTAAAACGAGGAGCACTGGAGCTTTGAAGTGGGCTTCACCCCGCGGAAATTCACCGTCCACGAATAGCTGCATGCCGGGTCGGCGCTGCTCCCCAGGTCCGCGGTAATTGAGCTCTTGCGGAGGCCTGAACAGGAAACCTCGAGCTTCTCCAGAGTTACGCTTTCAAGGCCCGGGACGGGCTCCACAAAGTCGGCCTCGCATATCACGCGGTGGATGTCCGCAAGCTCTTCGCAATGGCTCATGTCGGGCTCGCCCTCCGGCTCCCCGGATACGGGGGCCCCTTCGCCGCTGGATTCAGGGCAGGAATACAATGCTGAGAGGGCATCGGCCATCTCCGCAAGCGCGCTTTCCCTGCTTGGCGCGCATGCGCGGAGGGTTGAGCCGGGGCCCGGGAAAACCGCCTCGAAGCAGCCGGGCGAATCCCCTGCGGGGCCGGAATCGCCGCACAACAGCCCGCCGGGAGGCGACTGGCCGGAGAACGTTATTGACCAGGAATAGGTGCAGCTGCCGTTGGCGCTGCGCACTATGCCCGCCTGCATTGAGCTTTTGTCAAGGGCCGAGCAGCTTACGTTGAAGCCGGCTATTTCCGCGTGCGTGAGGCCTTCAAGCACAGGCGTGTGGTTTGCATTGCACAGCGCGAGGCTGAGGTCGATGAGGCCTTCGCATTCCACATGGGTTGCCTCCATTTCGGCTTCGGCTTCCGCTTCGGGCCCGCCTTCGGCACTTTCTTCAGGCGCTTCGGGCTCGGGCTCCCCGGAAACGGCTGGCGCCACGTGGGCGCTGGAATAGGAGATTTTCACGGGGGGCTTTTCCTCCGCGGTTTCGTTTTGCGCGCCGCCGCCCAATACATCGTCTATTATGCAGCCCGAAAGCAGCAACAGCGGGAGCAGAAGCAACCCAAACCTCATGGCTGCACCTTCGGCAAAAAGCTTTAAAAGCGGTGCTACCACTTGAACTGGGTCATTCTCTTTATCTGGAAAAACACCAGCATCATGAAGAAAGCGAATATCATGAAGTACATTTCCTCGAGGAAATAGAAGGCGGCGAGAAGGAGCGCAAGCATCGCGAGCTTCCATATTATCTTCACGTTCCGCACGATTGCAAACAATGAGAACACTACCAAAACGAGCACAAGGGTGCCGAAGATATTGAACTCAAGCGCCATGGGAATCCCTCGGAAGAAAAGAAGATAAAGCTATCAGTTGAGGCCCTCGTCATAAAGGCGCGGGTCCATCCGGTCGCGCCGGTTCAGCGCATGCAGCCAGTGCGAATACGCGCGCTCCAGGTCATCCTCAACCATCTTGAGGTATGCTTCGTGGTTGAGGACGTAGCTCACGTGCGGGGGCGGCATCCTCCTGATTACCTCTTCGGGCGTTTCGCAGTCGATGAGCATCGAGGCAAGCGCCATTATGCTGCTGTTTTCCATCCTCGCAGGCACTTCGTTGAGGAACTGGCCTATCCGGCCCATCACCATCTTCTCGTATTCCTTGGGAATGAGCACCTGCTCCATTGTGATAGGCGGCAGGAGCGTGAGCAGCTCGAACGTGCTGAGCGGCTCGGCCCTGTGCGCAAGCTCCGCAGGGACTGCAAATGCCCTTTCATTCATGCCCTCCATCACGTATTTCAGGAACCTGTGGCCGTCCTCGTATTCGTCCGCGAGGTGCTGGGTAAGCAGCGGGAAGCCGTACGGGCCGGGCGAACGGCCGTCGAGCAGCGAGGCGACCCACTTGTCCGGGAGAACCAGGCGCAGGAGTTTGCCCGCTTCCTTCTTCGCCCTCCCGAGGGGGTTTGCGAAGAGCTTTGCGGTGCGCAGCGACAACCTGCCAACGGCATCAAGCACTGAATGTGCGGCGCCAAGCTCGGGCCTCTTGTGCATGGTCTGTTCCGCATACAGCGCGACTCCCTCGGTAAGGCACTTAATGGGGAGGTTGTGATAGCCCAGCATGTGGCCCGAGGAAAGGTCCGAAACGTAATGGGTGACTTCGTGGGTGAGCAGGCTCGTGCGCCTGTAGCTGTCCAAACCGTTTTTGCCGAGGGGCATCCGCCAGGGATTCACGGCTATTTCATGCGTGTTTGGGTTGTAGTATGCCGGTGAGTCGAAGAGGTGCTTCAGCATGAGGAACGGATATGTGACGGACAGAAGCGCGGTGTGCTGGAACCTGCTCGTATCCGGCAGCCACTGCACCCTCACGCGAGGTATGCGCATGTTTTTCGGGGGGGTATTGTAGAATGTTTTTGCGCGGCCCATCGCTTCTGAGATTTCTTTGCGTGAATATGGCTCAGCGAGCTGCTTGAAAGGCGCAAATTTCATTAGGTAATCCCTGGCGCGTTCGCTGGCCGCCCTTTTTCCGGGGAACGGCCTGGCCAGGCTTGTTATTGCAGCTGCCATGGTTATACTGCTCCAAACACATATTTAAACCTTTCTGGACACACTCAGGACGCCTGCGCGAGCACGTGCACGCGCAGGTCGCACTTGGTGCGCACCTGCTCATAGATGTCGCACCTCCGCAGGTCGGAGAATATCGCCCCGGAAGAGGTAACAACCTCTTCGGGGGTGGCGTCGATCACTATCGGGATTGTGGAATATACCGCGTAATAGTCGCCGGAAGGGGCGACGCTGCCGGCGCAGGAAATCTGCATGGTGAGCACGTCCCCCTCGAGGGAAATTGAAGTATAGTCGCAGGCAATTAGCTCCTCGTCGTTGTCCCAGCCCGCAATGTCATTGAGGTAAAGCTGGGTGCGGCTCCCGGGGAAGTGCGCAACGCGCAGATAGGCGTTGCCCGCATCGGCCTCCATGAGGTTGGGGAAGTAGGCGGACTGCAATTTCACCTCTATTGTGCTGCCGGAGGCCTTGGAATAGGGGCATTCGTATCCCTCGTAGAACTTGTTCACCCCGCAGAACTCCACATGGTCGGAGCCCGGGAGCGCTGAAGGCTCTTCTTCCAGGCGCCCGAATGTGGGCGCGGAGCATCCCGCAATCAAAACCATCGCCAGCGCAAGCAAAGCAACTGATTTCATTTCACCGCCTCTCTGCGATAATGTAAAGCTTGAGTTTGCATTCGTCTGCGGTGCAGGACTTGGAGTCCGTCAGCGCAAGCGTCTTGTAGTCCTCCGGCGCATCTTCTCCGAACACTATCGGCACATATGAGAAAAGCATGTAAGTGGTGGGCCTGTCCGTCGGTATTGGCTTGTCGCAGGCTGCCGTGAGGTTGAGGTAGCGGCCGTCTAAGGAATAACCTGTAAAGGTGCACTCCAGGGGCACGCCGCCCATCCCTTCGATGTCCACGGACTTGTTTCCGGTTACGAGGCTTGTGGCGCCCTGGAGGTACATCCCGGTTTCAAGCGCACTGTACGCTTTGCGGAAATAGATTGCACTGTATATCTCTGCCTCTTCAAGGTCCACGGATTCCACGCCCTTGAAATAGGAGGACGAGAGGGAGATGTGCACTTCGTTGCCCTCTGCCTTGAGGTACTGGCAGCTGTAGAAATCCATCTGCCTGCTGTTGGTGGAGGGGCCGCACACATGGTCGTGGTCCATTGCCATCTGCCGCTCGTACGCCTCGGCAAATTGGGAAAGGCCGCAGCACCCTGAAAGCAGCAGGAGCGCTGCAAGTGCAATTGAAACATGGTTCATAACCTGCTTATGAAGGAGAAATGCTAATTAAGCTTTGGTGGGCTGCACGGCCGCGCCGCCAAGCGACCGGAGGAACCCCTTCGCCTCCCTCAAATAGAACAGGGGGTACGCAATCTGGTAGAGGTCGCGGGGAGGGTAGAGGGAAACCAGCATCAGTGCTTTCCTTGCGGAAGGCTCCCTGGAGGCATTCTCCACAACATACTCGAAGAAGTTCAGGCCGTCCGCTTCGGGGTGGCGGAAAAGCGCGGGCCACAGCGGGGAGGGTGCCTGCTGGGATGCCATGTGCCTCCTGAACTGCGGAGGCATTGCCCATGCAATCGTGGTGCGGCAGAAGCGCACAGGGGAGAGGAACGCGGACGTGCAGTGGGCCGCGAGGCCGAGGCTCCGCTTCACTGCGATGTCCGAAGCAGAGGCATTCTCTGCCTCGTATTTGCGCCTGCAGTATTCGCTGATGCCTTCAAGCGCTATTTCAAGGGCGGGCTCCTGCCCGCATTTCTTTTCCTCCGGGACGCCTTCGGAGGGATAGCGGAAATTGACCCTGGACAGGAGGAGCTTGGCGCACTCGCGCACGAGCAGGCCGTTGAGCACCTCGCGGGGCAGGCGGCGCATGAGCTGGCCGTTGAATTCTATTTCGCCCTTTTCCGCGTCGTAGCGGGCGGCCCAGTCCGGGCACAGGGCGAATTTCGCAAACTCCGCAGGGCCGGGCGGAAGGCGGCCGCTCTTGGGCGGGAAGCGGCGGCAGCGCACCTTCGGCAGGGGCCCTTTGGGCGAAATGCCGAGGGCATTCCCCGCGAAATCCATGCAGCCCCGCACTTCGGCGCGGGAGAATCTGGAGCTGTGCGGCTTTCGCATGAAGGGAATACTCATGAACACTTTAAAACTGTTTTTGCAACATGGCGGAAAATTTCCGGAAATGAGCAACCTATAAAAACATTACACAAGTAGTGGGAGACGGTGATAACTCTATGATTGGGAAGATGATAGACGCCCTTTTCCCGGACAAGCTGGTGTCAATGGCTACAAAGGAAAAAGGGACTGTCGGTGCGGGTTACAAGTACCTCATACTCGCGGCATTGGTATCTGTCGTCCTGAGCGCAATCGGCGTATTCGTCGGCGTAGGGGACGCGGCAGCCGCGGGCACGGTTGTGCTCATGAGCATAATACTCATGGTCATCAGCCTGGTGCTTGTGTACGTGGTGCAGTGGATTATCCACGCGGTGGCCACTAGGATATTCAAGGGCAAGGGGGCTTTCCCGCAGCAATTCTACATCGCTGCGCTGCCATCCTCTGCAATCACCATCATCAGCTCCGTTGTGAGCTTCGTGATTGCACTGGTGCCCGCTGTGGCATGCGGCGGGGGAATCGTAAACCTTGTCCTCGGCCTGTATGGCCTGTACCTGTTCTACCTGGTGCTGAAAACCATACACGGGACCGACCTTGTGGGCACGATCCTGACCATAATAATCGGTGGAATCATCGCAGGAATCGTCTACGTCATCATAATGATGATTGTGGGCGTGATTGCAGTTGCGCTCGGCCTGACCGCGCTTGCGGCAACCGGCGCTTTCGCTGCGCCTGCAATGTAGATTCCACTTTTTTCCTTTTTCTTTTCTATTTCTTCTTTCCGCCTTTTCCGGCCAATGCGAATGCCAGCATGGCAACCAGGATAATAAGGGCCTGCAGGCCTGCCGCTGCCTGGTCCCCGCTTTCGTATGCGGAATACGCCAGGAAAAGGACGCCCAGCAGATAGAGGGAGAGGAAAGTCGTGCTCAGGACCGGAGGGGTTGGCTCGGCATACTTTACCTTCATCCGGTATGAAGAATATGCCTGCGCAGCCCAGGCCAGCACTATTAATGCGAGCCCCACCATTGCAAGAGTGCCTGCCATGGTGGGGAAAGGGGAGGGGAAATTTATAAACCTAATTCAGTTGACCCTCTTCTCGTCATCGCCTTGCGGCTCAGCAATACCTGTGTTGTCATCACTATGCATATTATGCGCCGGGCGGATATAAAAAAGCTACTCTTCCGGATCCAGTTCGCCCGCAAGGTCGAGGAAGCGCTGGATCCTGTCGACATTGCCCTGCAGGTTGGATGCAACGCTGCGCGCGACTTCCGCAACCTGCCCGTCCAGGGCTGCTTTCTCCTCGGGTGAGAGCTCTTCGTACTTCAGGCCGCTCCCCTCCAGCAGCTCATCCCGGATGGACTCGACGCTCAGCCCCAGCTCCGAACTGGCTTCCTCAACGGCCTTTTTTATCCTTTTTTCATCGATTTTCTTGGGGGTCAGCCTTTCCTTCAGTTCCGCAAGGGAGAAGCCGTGCTCGAGCGCGAATTTCTTTGCGTTCTCTATTGCCTCCCTTGGATTGTCCATGATGGCGCCCCCGCAGATTTCCGCGTCGGAATAGTTGTCCAGGCTGTCCGCCTCCACCGCAAGCTCGTCGCCTTCGCAGACCACGCCCTTGAAGAGGTGCGGATCGACCCTTTTCCTGTTTGAAAGGGCCTTGTTCCTCAGCCTCTGGGTTTCGTTCCCCTGCACCGCAACGTCTATGCACGCGCTTTCCCTGTCCGTTTCAAATGCTTCCACGAGGGCGGAGAGCTCCTCCGCGAACCTCCCGTTCGCGCTGCCCTTCCCCTTTGCAGCGCCGGGCGAAGTGCCCTTGCCTTCGGCCTTGGGCTTCGCGATGTAGTTCATCGCAACCCTGCGCAGGGTGACGTACAGCTCGTATGCCTGCGCCCACGGGCCGCCCGCGCGGAAATCGTCATGTATTTCATAGAATGCCGGGTGGATGCCGCCCAGCGGGTAGAAGAAATCCTTGTTTGCCGGGGCAAGCACATTGCCGAGCACCCAATTGGAGACGGTGTCCCAGCAGACCGGGCCCATGCCCTTCAGGCGGGAATAGTCAACTATTTCTTTGTGCACGAGGTTTGTTATTTCCCTGCATTCTCCCGGGGAAATATCCGTGCCTTCGAACAGCGCCTGGCTGCGGGTGACCGCCGGCGCGCCGGCGAGCAGGTGGTACCTGAGCCGCGGCACCCATATGCCGGTTGAGCCCTGTATCATTACCGTTTCCCTTGCCTGCACGTACCTTTCGCTGCGCGAAGACAGTTCAATGTCCACTTCATCGAGGGTTTTCTGTATGAATTCCTTTTTCCAGCGCACCCTGTCCCCCGGGACGAGGTGCTGCGCCTGCCTCCGGATGTAGCGGTCCCCGAACCTTACGAGAACGCTCTTTGTGGGGGGAACGAGGTTGTTCCCCGCCTCCGTTTTCACAAGGTGCATGCGCCTGGATTTTGCCATGCGTTAATATGGTGCACGAAGTTTAAATAAGTTGAGTTTTGTGGGAAAGCGCAAGCTATTTATTTGGGTAAACCAACAGCATGCATATGGAAAAGCCGGAAGGCGGCGGGAAAAGGAAGCACCTCATATTCTTCGAGGTGGAGGTGAGCCACCCCTGCTGGGCCGTGGACATTACCGAAAGGAACCCGGACGCGGTGCTGCGCACCATCCGCACCACGGACATCACCGGGGATTCCATTACTAATTTGGTTGAATTGCACTCCCCCACGCCTGAAAAAGACGTGGAGAGCCTGCGGAAGCACGGATTGGTGAAGAAAGTTGAGGTGCTGGTGAAGAAGCCGCAGGAATACGTAATCAAGGTGACTTCGAGCTATAAGGCAATGACATTCAAGATACTGCACGAGAGCGGCGTTATGCTGCTTGAGTCGCCCATTACGGACAGGGGGACGGACAAGGAGCTGCTTGTTGCGGGCTCGTACAAGGAATTGAAGGAGCTCATGGGCAGATGGAAGGAAGAGGGCTGGGGAGTGAAGCTTACGCGCAAGAAGCACGTGAAGGCCGAGGATGCGAAGGTGGGCATGTTCAGCACCAGCGGCTTCTTTGATTTGCAGTCCGCAAAGGAACTGCTCACGGCCAGGCAAAGGGAGACATTTGAGAAGGCGTGCGATTACGGGTATTATGAAATACCGAAGAAGATTTCTATACGCGAGCTTTCGGAGAGGCTCGGGGTTTCGCCGCCCACGGTTGCTGAGCACCTTCGGAAGGCCGAGGCGAAGCTGTTCCCCATGTTTTTGAAGGTGCTCAGGAAGCTGTGAGCACGCGCACTTCCCCTTTTGAGGCATCCACTTCGACTTCGGAGCCGTCCTTCAGCACGCGCGTAGCGAACTTTGTGCCTATTATGCAGGGGATTTTGAGCTCGCGCGCGACTATTGCGGCATGGCAGGTGAGGCCGCCCTCATCGGTAACTATTGCGGCGGCGCGCTTCATCCCGAGTATGTAGTCCGGCCGGGTCATTACCGCAACCAGGATGTCTCCCTCGTTCACTTTATCTATTTCCCTTGAGCTGTTCACTATGCGGGCAGTGCCCCGTGCTTTTCCAAGGGAGGCGGCGAGGCCCTTCACCACATCTGTCTCTTCGGGGAGGCCTGCCTTCCGGAAGTGCGCATGCATCTCCTGCACTTCCGGCCCGGTGAGGATTGAAATGCGGCCGTGCTCCCACGCAACCATGCAGCCCTTTATGCGTGCGCGCGGGACTTCCGGCGGGATTTTGCCCGCCGCTGCGAGGGGAACTTCCTCGGGCACGAGGTATTTCATCTCCCCAAGGGTGAATCCGCACCGCTTCCCTATTTCGCGCAGGAGGAAAGAGAACGCGTGTGCCATGAAGAACGTGGACCTCTTGCGCTCATCCTGCCACAGGGTGAAGTCCTCGGAATAGCGGATGAGCGAGCGCAATTCGATCGGAAGCTGCAATTCGTCCATGAGCTTTTCCTTTTCTTCCAAGTTGCGAAGCGGGATAGATTTCAATTCTCCGAATTCTTTCTGCAAATCCTTCCCGCTGCGCAGGAGCGTGGAAATCTCTTCTATGAAATGCTCGGGGGGAAGCGGCTCTCCGTCTATGTAATTGTTGCGCAGCCAGTGGAAATTTGATTGGTGGTCGAGGAGGGCGCGCATTGTTTTGGGGAACGCAAGGAGCTTCTGCATTGCTTCTTTTGGGGTGTTGTTCAGGATTGTTTCCGCTGCGCCTTCCTTCTGCGCAATTATTGCGGCTTTCAGGAGGGAAAGCTCTGCATGGGTCGTGAAGGAGGGGTGCACATGCGCGGTGAGAGCGGTGAAGATGCTGCCGAATTCAGCTGCCTTGCCCAGCTCCTCAAGGTGGGCGCGCACCTTCCCTGCAATTGCCTCGTCGCTGCCGAATGCAAAGCCGTCTATTAATGAGCTGGAGGTCACGCGCTTAATTGAGGCTTCCACAAAGGAATTGAACAGGGCGAGGAGCTCGCCGTTGCTAGGCTTCTGCGAATCCGCGGAGCTTATGTGCGCCCACATCTTTTCGAATTTCTCCTCATCTGCCTCCCAGAGGCGCATCAAATTCAGCGTAAAGTAAGGGTCGGAGGTGCTGCGCCGCATGAACTGCCCCGCGGCGCGGCGGATGTCGCTGAGGGGCATGTGCCAATCTACTTTATGGCTGTAGAAGAATGCGAGGCGCACCGTGCCGTGGCCCCACGGGTGCTTTCTCCCTTCGGGAAGGGTTTCGCCCATCCCTATGAAGGAAAGCAGGAAGGGGCAGCCGTCAAAGCGGTTTAGGTACCATTCCTGCGAAAGCCACTCCTTTTTCTTTTCTTCTGAAATTGCACTTTCAACCGCCATGGATAATATGGCGGCTGAGGCGCTTAATTAGAATAGTCCCATCCTGGGATGGGCATTTAATAAAAAGAGGAAATCATGCGAGGATTGCCGGCTCTGAATCGCGCTCCCTGCGCGCGGGCTGCATGGGCTGCCTCGGCGCGCCCGCATCCATCACGATTGCATCGGAGCCGGAGCACAGCAGCTCAATCTTGAGCTCGAGCGCAAGCCTCTTGGAATCTTTTGCGGGGAGCAGGAATATGTACGCATTGCCGTCCTTCTGCTTCAGGACCTCCTCGAGCTTCAGCGTGTCCTTTGCAAGCTTCTTCACCGTTTCCCTGGTGGGGGAAATTGTTTCGCAGAGGCGCCTGTGAAGCAGCGTCTTTGCCATGGGCGGGCCTACGCGCACGAGCACGCGGGGCCTGAACATTCTGTTGTCTGGGGAGTTCTGGGGCTTGCTCATGTGTATTATTGTGGATAATGATGTATTTAAATATATCTATCTTCTTCCAACTGCCCACACAGCCCTATTCTTAAATAGCTTATGCCCGAAATCCGCGCATGTATACGGTGAAGCTCATTTCCCCGGAGGGGAAGGAGAGGCTCATGCGGAAGTTGCACGAGGAGAGGCCGCTTTTCGAGAAGAAGGCGGATATTTACGGCTGCTGCGTGAAGCTGTTCACCGATTCGGAGGATTTTTTCCGCATGTGGAACCTCAATTTCCATTCAATGCTGGATTCCATAAGGCCTCACGGCCGCGTGCTCGCGATGTGCGGCAGCGGGAAGGAGAAGGTTTCCTATGAGCCCGGCTCGAAAACAATAATACTTGAAAATTGCGACTATTATGGGAAGCTGAAGAGCATAGGGCTTGCGCTTGTTGCGGACTACCTGGAAGACGTGCCCTCGGAGCACAGGAGGCACTCAATCCACGGGAGCTACGTGGATTTCGGGGGCAGGGGGGTTGCGGTAATAGGGCCGAGCAAAAGCGGGAAAACCACGCTCACCTATGGGCTGCTGATGGAGGAGGAGGCGGCCTTCCTCACGGACGACTGGCTGTTCGTGCGCATGGGGCAGGACATGGTGGTGCATTCTTCCGAAAAGAATTCATACATCCGGGGCAACATAGACAAGGACTGGCCCCAGTATGCGCGCATGTTCAAGCGCCTGAAGCCAAGGTATGATAATAAGGGAAGGGCGATAATGGACGTGCGCATGCTCTTCGGGGAAGACAAATTGAAGGGCGAGAGCGTGATGAGGGCAGTAGTGCTGCTTACGCGGGACAAAAAGGAAAAGCCGTTCAGGAAGCTTTCTGCAAAGGAGGCGCTTTCCTTTATGCTGAAGAATGATTTCTGCAATCCGCACCAGCTCGTGCGGAGCCCGAAAAAGAAGAGGCTGCGCACGGGATTCTTCAAAGAGCTCTTCGGGAGGGTGCCGGTTTACCTGCTGAACACCGTGGAAACTCCGGCGCAGTCGCTCGCGAGGCTGAAGAAGGTGGCGAAGGGCCTATGAGCCGCATAGGCCTAAAAGGGAAAGCCAAAGGAATAGGGAGGAAAAAATAGGGCCGGATTATTCTTACTAAGCTCTAGGCCCACCATCCCTTTTTCCATGATTCCTTCGGTGCGTCTTGCCGGTCTTCCATGAGTATAGTGGGGGATTTTTCCTTTTTAAACAAAATCAGGGTGCGTTTCCAGTGGCTACCCTTTTTTGTCCTCGACGTACAGCGGGCAAAAATGGGTATCCACCAACAGCGAAAGCTGTTGGGTTGGAGCCGCAGCAGCGGCGACTGAAAACCCTAAGGCAGGCCAAGGCAAAGAAAAACATAAAAGTAAGTATGCGCAAATACTGCTGGTGCGCAGATGGCAGAGAAGCAGAAACCCAAGCCCAAGGCGGAAGTGAAGCCCGCGGAAACTTTCAAGAACGAGGCAAGTTTCGAATACCTCCATTCGGAGGAGGGGAAATTCAGCGTGATGGAATTCCACGTGTATTCCAATAATAAGATACCGGAGAGCCTGCAGGAGGTGCTGGAGAACCCGCAGGATTACAGGATAATGCTCGTCGGCAAGGACGGAAAGGAGGCCGAGGTCACTGATTTCGTGGCCCAGAACTACGCCGGCATGAATGGAATTGAAAAAGTCAGGAAGAAGGGCGCGGAGCCGGAATCGGAAAGCAAGGGGTTCGGGCCCAAATTCAAAACCGGGGAAGCGGCGCCCGGGGGGAAGCCGGGCAAGTTCAACCTAATCAACCCGAAGGAGAAGCCCACAAACAAGATAGACGAGAAAAACCCCTACGCAGGGAAAGAGCCGGAATTCAAGGGAACGGGCAAGGAGAAGCCGGCGGAAGGGAAGCCGGGCAAGTTCAACCTAATCAACCCGAAGGAGAAGCCCACAAACAAGATAGACGAGAAAAACCCCTACGCAGGGAAAGAGCCGGAATTCAAGGGAACGGGCAAGGAGAAGCCGG
>CAZKHX010000006.1:17322-58487 GCA_964552755.1 Microcaldota archaeon
GAAGCCGGGCAAGTTCAACCTAATCAACCCGAAGGAGAAGCCCGCGAAGGAGAAGGGCGAGTCCACGAAGACGGAGGAAAAGGCTGCGGAAGAGGAGCTCGCGAAATCCAAGAAAAAGAAGAAGGGCGGCATAGACGAGAAGAACCCCTACGGCCAGGGCTAAATTATTAAATCCAAGCGAAGATAGGGACTGGACATGGCGCTCCTGATAGATGCCGCAATACTCATAGTGCTGATAATCGTATCTGCATTCTTCTCCTCTGCGGAGGTTGCGATAGTTGGGCTCTCAAAGGCGAGGATAGGGCTGATTGCGGAGGACCACCCGGGATGGAGGAGTGAGCGCCTCAAGCGGCTTAAGGAGAAGCAGGAACGCACCATAATCACGATACTAATCGGCAACAACCTGGTGAACGTGGGCGCTTCCGCATTTGCGGCATCGGTTTTCCTTGCGCTCTTCGGCGACCTGGGGATTGCTGTCGCGACCGCAGTAATGACTTTTGCATTGCTCACTTTCGGGGAAATAATACCGAAAACGGTTGTAATGGGGAACAAGGAGAGGTACGCGCTGTTCATTTCCACGCCGCTCTATTACCTGGGAAAAATACTCTCCCCAGTAGTTACCTTCTTTGAATTCATCTCAAGGCACGTTCCCCTGAAGAGCAAGCGCATGTACCCCACAATCACGGAGGAGGAGATAGAGGCGCTCGTGAAGACCGGCGAGAAGGTGGGCGAGGTGCGCGGGGTGGAGCGCGAGTACATACTGCGCCTGCTGGAATTCGGGGACACCACCGCAGGGGACGTGATGAAGCGGAGGAAGGACATTTTCGCAATGCCCGCCGGCGCAACCGTTTCCGAGCTGGTGAAGGGCCTTGAGGGGAGGGGCGACAAGTTCAGGAGGGTACCGATATACGAGGATGATTTGGACAACGTGGTCGGAATTGCGCACTGGAAGGACGTGTTCGAGGAGATAAAGCGCGGGAACACCGAGCTGCCGCTCAAGAAAATAGTGCGAAAGGTGCACAAGGTGCATCCGGCCAAGAGGATTGATGAGCTGCTCAAGGAATTGCAGAAGAAGAACAGGCACATGGCAATCATAGTGGATGAGAAGGGGAGGGCGGTCGGCCTTGTTACGATGGAAGACATCCTTGAGGAAATCGTGGGGGAAATTTACGACGAATGCGAGCAGGAGATAAAGGAGAAGGAAGAGGCCGAGGAAAAAAAAGCCAAAGGGAAGAATATTAAAAATGAGTGAGCACAAATATTCTTGGTGTTGGTATGCCCGCAAAGTCGAAAGAGAAAAAGCCTGCAGAGAAAGCAAATGAGGAATTCAAGTTCAGTGAACTTTATATTGTCCATTTCCCGGCACTGGACAAAACCGAAACATATGCCGTCCATTCCAACAAGCCGCTGGAAGGGGGCCTTGAAGGGGCGCTCAGGGACCCGGAATGCAAGGTAACATGCGAAACCGGCGAGCTGGAGGGCATGCCGAGGGAAGTGCTCGCGGACAAGGTCGCGAACGGCGAAGTGGAAGTGGCTGAGAAAAAGCCCTTCGGGGAGGCCCTGGAAAAGGCCACCGGGAAAATGCCCCAAAAGTCCTACCAAAATGCTTTCAAGGAAGTTACGGGGAAGATGTCCCCGAAGGAGGCAAAGGAGATTGCAACCACCACGCAGCAGTATAAAGACCCCGCCACGGGGACCAGGTACCTCGTGCAGTTCCACAAGGACAAAGTGCCAAACCCCTCAACGATGGCGCCTGCCCAGCTTTTCAGGCCGGGGAATATCGCAAGGGTCTACGTGCTTGAGAAGGGGCAGGCCGAAGGGATTGCGATGGCTGCAAGCGATTTCATCAAGCTCGTGAAGGGAGATGAGAGGAGCGGCACCCCTCCGAAGATGCTGAAGAAAATCTAGACCTGCACCATCCTGGGCTGCGGGTTGAAATGGCTTATTGTAGAGTCGAGGTACTGCAAAGCGAGGTTCAGCGAAGAGGTAACTACCCACGGCTCCTCGCCTTGGGGGTAATCCTTCGGCGCCCAGGCGATGTTTATCGTGGGCACGCCGAAGGGGATTAGCGGCTGCACGTCCGAGGTATATGAGTCCCCCACCATCAGCAGCTGGGAAGGCGAAACCCCGTACCTGTCCATTATGTAGAGGAGCGCCTTTGAGAAGGAATGGGATTTGCGCTGGTCCGCAATCACTTCCGCGAACTCGCCGCGGAGGCCCATTATCTCGAGAAGGTGGTTTGCAATCGGCTCCTGGTTGTCGGTCACCACGATAAAGCGGAGCATGTCGCGGTACTTGTGGATGAATTCATAGATTGAGCCGTTGAAGTCCCTCTGCACCGGGGGGGCGCGCACCACCTCCTTTATGGGCTCTGTGGTGTGCTTCACGCTCTCGGGCATGGAAAGGCCGCGCCTCATCGCAAGCCCGCGGAGCATAACGAGCGAATCCGGCATCGTCATGCTCGGCTCGAATGCCCTCCTTGGGAGAGAGGATGCGGGGAGCACCCTGTGGTCCGGGGCATACACTTTTCCCTCCTTCGGGTCATATACCGAGCCATTGGAAAGCAGGAGGCGGTTGGGGCTGTAGAGGCAGCCCGGGGACTTGAGGCGCGCGACGCTCTCGAGGAACTTCCCCACCTCCGCATCGTCCTCTATCGCGCGGCTTATGGAATTGATGCACGCCGCGGTGAGGGAATTGTAGAACATTGCGTCCTGCGTAATCGTCTTGTTGAGGTCGAAAAGAACTATCTTCTTCCGCCAGAGCTCGATGGGGCGGTTCACGCGGAGGAACCTCTCCTGCATTGGCGGCTTCTTCTCCTTGCCGTTTATGCGGTGCGCTAGCGCTCTTGCTTTCTGGGGAAGCCCGTTCATTGCATTACCTTATGTGTAAACAAGTTTAAAAAAGTGGAGGATGCCCCGGCTTCAGAGCTTCTCGAACCTGCCCTCCAGCTTCTTCAGCACCTTGGGGAGGGTGGTGTACTCCATCTCCTGCTCCGAGAGGCGGTGGGGCTCGAAAGGCCCGTGCCTGCGCATGTAGTCCGCCGCCGCAAGCGCCTTCTTGCGCGCGCGGTCGAACGCCACGTCCCTGAATATGTCGTTGGGGCCCACGAGCTCGCCGTTGTTCAGCTGGAAGCCCAGCGCCACTATGCGCGGAGGACCGTCGAAGCGCGTGGGGATTGCCTGCTCCATGGAAACGGGCATTATGGGCCCGCAGTGGGAGCCGCGCATCCACCCGGAAACGAGGTGCGGGAACGCGTAGGGCTCAACTATTTCGCCCACGGAGGGGAGGCCGCTCTGGCCGCGCACGATTGCGACCGGGTCGTCCTTGCCCACGTATTCGCCCGCTATTTCGAAGAGCTTTTCGGTGGAGACCACTGCGACCGCCTCCTCCGGGGGCACCTTGTTGCCCTCGCGCGGGAATATGCGCTTGATTACGTAGCGGCTCTTGCCGCCGATGAGCGCAAGCAGGTCGTAGAGCTCTTCGGGCGAATTGAGCTTTACGCGCTTGTGCTCGCGGATGTCGAACACCTCGAAAGTGAAGCCCGCGTGCATGCTCGGGTCGATCACCAGGCCGGCGGTGTTGAACGGGTCGCCGAACATCTTGAATACCGGAAGGTTGAACGCGCCCGGGTCGGTCTTGTCCATGAGGAAGCACACTATCGGCTCGGAGCCGCGCTCCTCGAATTCCAGTTCCGCGACGCCGGGGCCCATGCCGCGCACGTTGCCGGAGAACGCGTCGGAGAGGATGTCCTGCCCCGCGCCGTAGAGCTTGAGCGACTTCGCAACTTTCGTTGCCTCCGTAAATACGTTCCATGCGAGCTCGTGCACCTCTTTCGCGTCCACGCCCTTGCCATGGGTAATTATGAGGTCGAGGTCGTCCCCGCAGTTTGCGACGTAATAATCGATGATTGCGCCGGCCTTCTTCCCTTCCCCGAGAATCTCGTCCGCCTTCTGCGCGAGTTTTGGGTGCACCAGCTGGTGCCCTGCATAGCTCCCGACGTCCGCCTTGATGATGCTTACTGTTGTTTTTGCCATTTTCCCACCTATTCTTCAGATTTCTGCTCCTCCACCGGTATGGAGAGCACCTGCTCGCCGCGGGATTTGTCCCTGTAGACGGTCACTCCCTTGCAGCCCGTCTTCCATGCGAGGAGGTAGGCATTCTCCACATCTTCCACCGAGGCGGTGGAGGGCATGTTTATCGTCTTGGAGACAGCGAGGTCCGTGTGCTTCTGGAACGCTGCCTGCATTTTAATATGGTCTTCGGTTTTTATATCATATGCCACCACGAACACGTCCCGCAGTTCCTGGGGGAGCTCCTCGATTTCCTGTATGGAGCCCTTCATTATCACTTTCTTCATGAGCTCGGGCGAATAGTGGCCGCGCACCTTGAGCACCTGCTCGAACACTTCGTCGGAATAGTAGAGCTTGGTGCCGTCCATTACGGTTTTGATGTATGCGAGGGCGAACATCGGCTCCACCCCGCTGGAGGTTTCCGCAATCATGGAAATCGAGCCGGTGGGCGCAATGGAAGTGACGGTGGCGTTGCGCATCGCGTCGTGCGTTTTCGCCCACGTGCTGTCCTTGAACGCGGGGAACGAGCCGCGCGCCCTTCCGAGCTCCACGCTCATTTTGCGCGCCTCATCCGTGACGAACTTCATCACTTCTTCAGCGACCGCGAATCCCTCCTGCGAGTCGTACTTTATCCCCATCTTGAAGAGCATGCGCGCGAAGCCCATCACGCCGAGGCCGATGCGCCTGTTGCGCAGCGTCTGCTCCCGTATCTGCTCGAGGGGGTAGTTGTTGAGCTCCACCACGTTGTCGAGGAACTGCGTCGCGAGCCGCACCACGAAGCGCAGGCGGTCCCAGTTGACCTTCTGCTTCCAGTCAATCTTGCTCCAGTTGAGGTCCACGAAGCGGTCGAGGTTTATGCTCCCGAGGTTGCAGGACTCGTAGTCAGGCATGGGCACTTCGCCGCAGGGGTTCGTGGCCCATATCGGCCAGAGCGGGGTGGGGTTTGCCCTGTTGATGTTGTCCATGAAGAGGACGCCGGGCTCCGCGGACTTCCACGCGGAGTATGCAATGAGCTTGAAGAGCGAGCGCGCCTTGATTTTGCGCACTTCTTCCTTCCCGTGCGGGTTGCGGAGGGAGTATTCCGTGTCCGCGTCCACCGCCTTCATGAATTCATCGTCCACGCCTACGGAAATATTGAAATTCTCGAGCATCCCGGCCTGCTGCTTCACGGTAATGAAATCCTCTATGTCCGGGTGCCAGGAATGGAGCACTCCCATGTTCGCGCCCCTTCTCTTGCCGCCCTGCTTCACCACATTCGTTGCGTGGTCGAACACGGTCATGAAGGAGATGGGGCCGGAGGCGACGCCCGCGGTGCTCATCACGAAGTCGCCGCGCGGCCTCAGGTGCGAGAAGCAGAAGCCCGTGCCGCCGCCGCTCTTGTGGATTATTGCGGCGTGCTTCACCGCATCAAATATCCCTTCGAGCGAGTCCGGCACGCCGAGCACGAAGCACGCGGAGAGCTGGCCCAGCTCTGTGCCCGCGTTCATGAGCGTGGGTGAGTTGGGCATGAATTCGAAGCGCGTCATTATCTCGTAAAACGCGTCCTCGTAATGCTTCGCGGTCTCGTCATCGCCCCCGAACTTTTTCTCCGCGGAGGCGAGGTATTTCGCAACCCTCCTGAACAGCTGGGAGGGGGATTCCACGGGCACGCCCATGTCGTCCTTGAGCAGGTAGCGCCGCTGTAGCACCTGCACCGCGTTCATGGAGAGCTTGAGGTCGTCGCGCACGCCGAGGATTTTCTTCATCTCGCGCTGAACGGATTTCCTGTGCCTGTAGAGTATGTAGGACTTCGCGGTGGCAGCATGGCCCGCCTCAATGAGGACCTTCTCCACGATGTCCTGCACTTCCTCCACGGAGGGGATTTTCTCTTTCCCATAAAGCTTGTCGAGTATTATTCCGACCTTGTTCGCAAGGTCTTCCGCCTTTGCGCGGTCGGTGCCCCCAACGGACTGCGCCGCCTTGAAAATAGCCTCCTCAACCTTCTTCTTGTCGAATGCAACAATGCTGCCGTCCCGTTTGCGAACTTTCTCAACCAAAAAAACACCCACCTTGCAAAAAGCGTAAGGGTATGCAGGAGAACAAATAAAAAGAGATAACTCCACCGGCGTGAAAATCACCGCTTCGGAAGCGTGGCCGAGCCCAGGGCGGGCGCATTTTCATCGTCCGCATACGCGAGCTCGATGGCCTTTTCCGAGACGGATATGAACTTTATTTTCGGCTGCGCGAGCGCGATGAACAGCGGCGCATTGGTGAAGAGCTCTAGGCGCTGCTTGGACTTCTTCTGCCAGCCCTGCTCGTTCCTGTCCTCCCACCCTATCTTGTGGAGGTAGATGCGCACGTGCGGCGGGTCCTTCTCCGGGAAATATTTGCCGATTTCTGCGCTGCCCGCCATCACTATGCCTCCGGGGCCAAGGGACGGAAGCGCGTTCTCCGGGAAAGACAGCTTCCACTCCCTGTCGTACATGTGGAGGGAGTTCAGAACGCCCGCCAGGTTCTCCATGAGCTTCTGCGGGAGCACCTGCACGGCCGCGGGCGGGGCAGACGCAAGTTCGGGGGGAAGGGCTATCGCGCTCCCGTTGCCGGGCTTTGCAGGCGCCCAGCTGAACCGCTCATCGGAAGGCGCGGGCGGCACCTTGCTGTCGAAATCCACAGGAATCATGGAATCCTCTGACGGCCTGTCTTCCTTTGCGGCATCATGGGCCGGGGGCAGCCCATCGAGAATGGAAGTGTGCACCGGGTCAGGCAACTCCGCAAACGGGTTGCTGCCCTCTGTTTTGGAAACGTTGCCGGGGGAGCCTCCGGAAAACGGCTCGTCCATGCCGGGAATGCCTTCAGGAGGGGGCTTCGCGCCCTCGAATTCGTCCGGGCCTATCCTGACTGGGCTGTTCGGGGGATGCGGCCTTTCCGATTCGAGCTCCGAAAGGGAAACATCGGCAGAATCATAAGAGCCCTCTTCATCGCCAATTTGCGGCTCGTAGCCGATTTGGGAAAGCGATTCCCCTTCGATGAGCCTGCGCGCGATTTCCTGCTGCTTCGCGTCAATCGCATTCACGCCCGAAATTGGGGGTTCCTGCTGCGCTGGCTTCTGCCCGGGCAGGGGTGTGGGGGCCGATGGCTCGCGCTTTTGCGGGAGCGGCTGCGGCTTCGGTGTCCTGTCCGCCGGGAACGGCGGCATCCCCGGAACTCCTCCCGGGAGCGGGGGAGGGCCCGAGGGCTTGCGCTTTTCCGGCAATGAGGGCGGCTTTGAAAGGCCGCAGAGGAGCTCATCTATGTTCTCTTTCTTCTTGCCGGCGCCGGGGGGAAGGGGCGGCGGCTTCGCCTTGGAGGATTTGGGCTTCGGGGGCGGGAGCTTTGGAGCGCCTGCAGGGCCCGCGGGGGCGGGCTTTATCCCGGGGCGCATTTTCCCCGGCTGCCTGTTTTCATCTTTGGGGACATAAACGAGCTTTCCGCCCTGCTGCTGAAAGGTTCCTTTGGGCGGAGTGTTCCCTGCTTTTTTGTCACCCATGAGAAGTATATATTATAGGATGATGTTTAAATCATTTGCCTTTTTCTACCACGTAAAATCAGCGCTTCCCCAACGCCTTCTGCAATTCCGCCGCAATGCGGTTCAGGTGCGGCTCCACATGCCTCTCAAGCGCCTTTCCCGCCGCATGCACAATGTCATCTATCTCCGGGCAAAGCTCGCCCCTGATGAAGCCTCTTGCGCGGCCCGCGGCTGCGTTCAGCTTCGCCTCAAGGATATAAGAGGCCCTGGATTTCCTCATCGCCTTCTGCATTTCCCCCTGGGAAACCACTATCGAGCCCCTCTCGGGCATGCGCTCCAAATCCGAAACGCTTATCCTCTCATAGCTGGCGGAGGGGTCATAGACCATTGTTTCCTCGTCGTCAAAATCAACGAGGTGGCTGGTGAAGTCCTGCAGCCCTTCCGCGCCTGGCGCCTCGGCAATCGGGACCGCAACCCTGCCGACTGTGGAGATTACGCTTTTCCTCGGGGAACCTCCATACATGTAAAGCGGCTGGCTCTCCCTCGGCTTCGGGAGGCCGTCAAGCGGCGACTTCTCAGGCATCACCGGCTCGAACCGGCGGGCTGCTGCAGGCTGCTGCGCAATTGGGTTTCTTTGCGCCGCGGCGGCTGCCCTTTGGTGCGGCAGGGGAGGGGGCGCAGTTGCCCCCGGAAGGGGAGGCGGCATGGCCATGCCCGCCCGCTGTGGAGGCAGGGGCTGTGCAATTGGTTTCCCCGGGATGGGCAGGGGCATTGCCCTTGAAGGCCTTCCCGGAGTTGGGAAGCGATTGATGTTGGGCGGCTGCGGCCCTCCCGGCGGCTTCGGCAGCGGGCCTGCAGCCGGGTTCCGCGGGGGCGGAGGGGGCGGCCTCCTCGAAGGCTGTCGCGGGGGTTCCGTCCTCACCGGCCCTATGTCCATCGGTATGTTGAGCGCCGATTCCCTTTTCCGCTCGCCCAGCGGCACAAGGGTGGGAGGCCTTGGCTTCGGCCCCCTGAGCACCGGCGCAACCTTTGGCGGCTCGGGAACATGGGGGATTGCGGTTTCCCGCGTCTGCTCCGCGGTTGGGGCGTCGCTCTTGCGCATCTTCCGTATCGTATCGAGCACGCGCGGGTCGTCAATCTGCGAGGCCCTGATGGGCTTGCCCGGCTCGAAGGGCTTGAATACGCCGCGCGCGGGCTCGGGCTCCGGCTTCTTGGGCGCGGGGGAAACGGGGATTTCGCTGAGCCTCAGCTTGCCCCCGGGCCTCCCCGCGGCCGGGCGCCTGTCCAATTTAACTGTAGTTTCGTCGGCAGGCGTGCCGGTGCGGCCGTGCCTTGCGCCTATCGGCCTGCGTATCTTTAGGGTGGGCTGCTGGGGGATTGGCGCTTTCGCCGCAGGGGGCCTGCCTATCTTGAGCGTAATTTCATCCGCAGGCGAGCCCGTGAGAGGCGCCTTCGCCGGCCGCTTCCTCCTGCTGGGCGAGCCGCCTCCGGGGGCAGTAATTGTTCTGGGATGCTTCTTGTCGGGCATTTTGGCCGCCATCGATAATGTTATGCACAGCGAGAATTTAAATCATTTGCCCTTTTCTACCACAGTGCATATTGTCGGCTTCCCCTTAAGCAATAATTCGATCCTCTCGGGGTGCAGCGCATTCGCGACGTAGCATTTCTTGTTCGTCCTGAGGAGCTCCTCTATCTTCCCCTTCATGCCTCCGGTAACGTCGGGCGCGGCGCTCATTGAAAGGTGCGGGAGCACTTCGTTCAGCCCCTTCCTCGTAATCCTGGGGAGCAGCTTCGTCCCTGCGAACACGCCGTCCACATCGGTGCCGATTATTATGCGCTTCGCGTCCTTTGCGAAATAGGAGACCATCTGGTCCCCGGAGCAGACCGTCGCGCCGTTCTTCTTGTCAAGCAGCATGTCTCCGTGGAGCACCGGCATGTAGCCCGCCTTGAGGTACTCGAGCACGAGCTTGCGGT
The DNA here is from genome assembly GCA_964552755.1 of Microcaldota archaeon. Classification (GTDB taxonomy): domain Archaea; phylum Micrarchaeota; class Micrarchaeia; order Anstonellales; family Bilamarchaeaceae; genus CAZKHX01. The sequence goes on from CAZKHX010000006.1 coordinate 26,851, forward strand.
TGAATTCCGAGATGCGGCCGCCTGACTGCCTGCCGAGCGCCGCCGGGGGCAGGGTTACCGCGGGCACGCCCTTGGCGATGAGATTGCTCGTGAGTATGAGCGACAGCTCGCTCACTGAAGCGTGGGTGTCCGCCATGCCCTTCTTTTCCTCGGGCGTCTTCACCTTGCTCCTGATGCCGTGGCGGAGCACCGGCGCGTGGCCGAACGAGCCTGCGCCGTGTATGAGCAGTATGTCCCTTACTTTCCCGTGCCATGCCCTTGCGAGCATTTCGGTGAGCTCAGCGATTGCGCGCTGGTTCTCCTCCATGTAGCCCCCCTTCCTAGTAATCACGGAGCCACCAAGCTTCAGAATTTGCATGGTAACACCTCTCATAAGGGGTATTTATCAGTTCCTTTTTCCACAGTTTTCCACTAATAGATACATTTAAATACTTCGGGTGAGTAGTATAATCACATGCCAGCCAGAAAAAGGACCATAACGCCCGTAATGCCGGAAAGCAGGGTACGCGTAAGCCCCGGCAGGCAGACTGCGCCCAACGCCCTCCTCAGGCTCGGGGAGAGGGTGCGCGGCAGCTTCGGCGTTTCCCCGGCGGCAAAAACCGTGAAGCTTACCCCCCGGCAGACCCTCAATGTAATCGACATGATAAGCGGCTCAGTCCAGCAGCACAGGCCCGCCTTCGCGGCTCAGAAGAAAGACGAGAAGCCCCTGCTTTGGAAGGGCCCGCCCAGCGCCGTTGACGCAGGGTGGGGCGTGGAAAAGGCGAACTCCGTTGCGGATTGGCTCGGCAGGGAAACGGTGAAGGATGCGCCGCTTGAGGTTTCCATAGAAGTGAAGGAGCTCGGCAGGGACGGCAAGGTCGTGAAATCCACCAAGGTAAAGGGGGAGGTGCTCAAGAAATGAAGAACACCAAAAAGGATACGAGGGACCTCGGCAGGGGCGTGATGGCCGCGGCCGCAAGGAGGTTCAGGGCGCGCATGCTCGCCGAGCCGGTGCCGAAGTACCCGAGCGATTCCCTCGCAGGGGAACTGGTTGAGAAGAGGAAGAGGATTTACAAGACTTCGTTCAGGGACCGGAAGGTGCTCTACGAGTTTGCCACTGTCACTTTCGAGGACGACGTCCCTACTGTGCGCAGGAAGCCGGACAGATAAGTTTATAAGCTCCTTTTTACATAAATTATAACTATGCCTATGAGGAGAATCCGCTTCAAAACCCAGGGCCCGGATTACAGGGAGTTTGAGAGACGGAAGGATTCTTTTGAAAGGAAAATACTGCGGATGGGCCAGAGGCTGGAGTCTGCGGAAAGGAAGGCAATTGTACTGCTCTTTGAAAAGGCGCTTCTCGAAGGCGACCATGGGGCTTTCGGCACCCTCCGCAAAATAGGGGACAACGCCGTCCCTGCGATGTATTCCCTCACCAGGGGTTCCCTCACCAGGGGCTCCTCCACCGGGGGCAGGGAAGAACTTGAAGAATATTCGAAGGGGCTGATGCTCCTCATGAAGATGTGCAACCCCCTTGCGGACGAGGCGGTGCTTATGCTAAAGGGCCCGGCAGACATGTGCAGGGTCTTCGAATTCGTCCCTGAGAAAAGGATTTAATCCCCTTCTTCGGTTGAATGATATCATGAAAGTGCTTGTGGCAGTCACCGGCGCCTCCGGGATTGTGTACGGAATCCGGCTCATTGAAGAGCTCAGGGCCAAAGGCCATGAGGTTTACACCGTGCACAGCGAGGGCGCCGTGGAGGTTGCGAAGCACGAGGGAGCGGAGCTCCCGGAAGCGGACTTCCCAGAAAAGGATTTGGCTGCGCCCCCTGCTTCCGGCTCGCACCCCTTCGATGCGATGGTTGTTGCGCCGTGCTCCCTGCGCTCATTGGGCGAAATAGCAAACGGGATAGGCTCCACTTTGCCCACGCGCGCGGCCGAAGTGATGCTCAAGGAAAGGCGCAAATTGATCCTTGTTGTGCGCGAAACACCCCTTTCCCTGATTGCGATTGAGAACATGCGCAAAGTTACGCTTGCGGGCGGCATCATGCTCCCCGCGTGCCCGGGCTTCTATTCAAAAGCCGAGAAAGTGGGGGACCTCGTTGACTTTGTCGTGGGCAAGGCGCTCGACCAGCTCGGCGTGGAACACCAGCTCTTCCGGCGCTGGAAATCCTGATTTTGCCGAACGCGAAAGAAAAGGTATAAAAGCATGCCCGAGATATACCCCTCGGTGTCCCGATGTCCCCGAAGCGCGTTCAAAAGAAAAATGATGATGCCTCCGATGAGAAGCCCAAAATCGGGAGCAAGAATAAGGATTTGGGCAACGGCCACGAGCTCATGAACAGGAGGAGGTTCCTCCAGCTCGCAGGCGCCGCGGCGCTTGGCGGCCTAATTGCGGTTTCCGGCGCGCGCCTTGCCATGGCGGGCACCAAAAAGAAGGCCGAGAAGGAAAGGACCTCCATTTCTGACAAGGAGCAGCTCCCGGCTGACGATGATTTTGCGGTTGGGCAGAAGAGCGACGTAGTGGAGATGCTTGCGGATGCCGAACAGTACAAGTTTGAACTGCCCTCTTTTGAGGAATTCAAAGAGAAGATGGGCGGCGCGGGCGGCTTCGGGAAACCGCTCAAGGTTAATCTTAAGGAGCACGTTCTGAGCTTCGAAGGCGGGCATGGGTATGTGATAACTACTGACTTAGAGAGCCAGAAGGGTGAATTCCTGGCATCAGTTTCACTAAGTGGAGACGTAACGAAAGCGCAAGTACTCGAAATTCCTGTAGAAGGAACTGGAAGAGTGAAGGGGCCACTAGTTGTGGTCGCAAGCAATAATTCCTTCGATATCCACTACTATGATAAAAAACACGGGACGGGTATTGACGAACCTGGATATAACCGAATAGTAGCCTATTACCCAGAGTTTAATTTCAAGGACGTGACTATTGGCACCTACCAGGGCTCGGATGGCAACTGGAATTTTGTGATATTCCCAAAAGATAAAGTCAAGCAGGATGGCGACAAGATTGAAGTTACTGGCAAGGATGTAAAATGCCTTGTCGTGACTATGGACATGAAAAATCCTGATAATTCCGTGATAAGTTATTACAAGATAGAGTGAGGGAATATGCATGGCGTTGGAGAAAGCAGGCAAGCCAAAGGAGAGTGCTAGTTCACAAAAAAAAGAATTAACTGGGATACTGGACAAGCTCGGTTTTGATCCAAATAAATTCTTAAATAAGAATGGAAAACTTAAAATTGAAGAATTTACATCTGCTTTTAATTCCAGGTACGAAGGGGCGGATGCGGCTTTGAGCGCTATTCTGGAATATAATAAAACAGAGTCAGAGGATAATCTCAAAAAAATGAAGGCAGAAGTCAATTATGCGCCCATGTACGAAAAGATGGGCGAGGGCGCTGCGGCTACGGTGGAAAGCACTCACGGCGATGCCGGCGCAGCGATTGTGGAAAAGGCAGATGCCGGCAACCTGCAGGCGCAGAGGGCCGTGTTCATATTGTCCACCGGCCAGGCGCAGCAGGCCCACGACCAGCTGGCCGTTGATTTGGGCGACAGCGAAGCGGCAACCCAGTACATGCTTGACGTTCTCGAGGCAAAGGATAAGGAAGCACTCGCAAAACTGGGCGCGGAGCTGAGCAAGAAGGGCGTGTCCGCAGAGGGGATAAAGCAGTTGGAGGACGTCTATCTCACTTCAAAGGCGCTGGATGCGACTGTTGCAAATGGCGACGCTGCAGGCGTGAAATTCATCATGGACGAAAACGACATAATGAAAATCCATGATTACGTCATAAGCAAGGGCTACATGGAGGAATTCGAATGGAATTCCCATGCGCAGAGCGCGGCATCCATGGAAACGCAGGAGGAGGCAGGCGAAGTGATGGACGAGCCAATACTAATGCTCATGGAATCCATACAGCGGATGTCGGAGAACAAGCAGCTCAGCGAAGAGGAGCAGAAGGCATGGGCTGCAGTGCGCGACAAGATGGCGGAGGACGCCGAGTGGGTGCGCACGCTGGACGAGCCGGACATGCTTTCGAACCACCTGGGGGACGAGCTGAAGGCCGCGAAGAAGAGCAAGGGCGCGCTTGAGCTGCAGCAGATAATCGCAGGCGTAGTCAAGGCAAACCAGGGCCAGCTTGAGAAGGTGCTCAGCACAAATGAGAAAGTGCGCGGCGCGGTGGTGCGCGCGCTGCAGAAGTGCGCGGAGTGAGCCGCGCCCGAGTTTGGTGGTATCTATGGCCAGCCTCAGGGAATACATGGGCAGATTGGAAAAAGAAGGGAAGCTGCTGAAGGTTATGAAAGAGGTTTCTCCGGAATTCGAGCTTGCGGGCATATTCAAGCACTATGAGGACTCGCCAATCATTGCGGAGAAAATAGAGAACTGCAAATTCGGCGCAGTGGGCAACCTCTTCCCAACGAGGGAGCTGGTTGCGGAGTTCCTCGGGGTGCCGAAGGAAAAGCTGCTGCACAGGATGGCGGAGGCGGTGCGGAACCCCACGAAGCCGGAGCTTGTGGAGGAAGCGGGCTTCCTCGAGAAGAAGCAGGATGACGTGGATGGGATGCCGATTCCCGTGCACCTGAAGAGGGACGGCGGGCCGTACATTTGCTCGGGGATAATAATGGCGCGCGACGCGGAGCTGGGGCAGAACTGCTCGTTCCACCGCATGATGCAGCTGAACAGCAATTCGTTTTCGGTGCGCATACTGCCCAGGCACCTGGACGAGTTCATTGGGCGCGCGGGGGGCGAGCTGGACGTTGCGGTTGTGGTTGGCGCTCCGGTGAACGTGATGCTCGCCTCCGCGGTTTCCTCGCAGAAGGGGCTGAACGAATTGGAAATCGCGAACTCGCTCGCGCCGCTGAAGGTGCTGAGGCTTCCCAACGGAATTGAGGTGCCCGCGGACGCGGAATTCGTGATGGACGCCACGATTACGGGTGAAATGGCGGACGAGGGGCCGTTCCTTGACCTCACCGAGACATACGACATCGTGCGGAAGCAGAGGGTGATGAAGGTGAAGCAGGTGCACCACAGGGCAGATGCATTGTTCCACGTATTGCTCCCGGGTGCGATGGAGCACAAGCTGCTCATGGGCATGCCGAGGGAGCCCACAATACTCAACGCAGTAAATAAGGAAGTGAACTGCACGGGCGTAAACATTACCCCTGGAGGGTGCTCGTGGCTGCATGCGGTGGTTGCGATAAAGAAGCAGAGCGAAGCGGACGGGAAAAAGGCGATTGGGGCGGCATTCGAAGGGCACAAGTCCCTGAAGCGCGTAATAGTGGTGGACGACGACATAAACATTTACGACCCGCTGGAGGTCGAGTGGGCGCTCGCGACAAGGTTCCAGGCAAAGGGCGATTTCTACAGCTGGGAGGCGAAGGGCTCCTCGCTGGACCCGTCCGCGGACCCGGAAAGCAGGATGACCTCCAAGGCAGGGATGGACGCGACGAAGCCCCTCAACCGGGAGAAGGACTTTGAGAAGGGGCAATACCTGAGGATTGAGAAGCCCGAAAAGTACATAGAGGTGTGAGGTTGGAGCTCACTGAAAAAGAGCAGAAGATGCTTGACGGCGAGATGGGCGAAGGCAAGCAGAAGGCGATGGAGATACTTTCGGCGCTTGCGAAAATCTACGGCGCAGAGAGGATGGTGCCCGTTTCCTCGGTCCAGGTTGCGGGGGTTTCCTACAAGACCATCGGGGACGCGGGGCTGGAGTTCCTGCAGGGGTTTGCAAAGCTGAAGGGCGCAAGCGCCGAGGTGCCCGCATTCCTCAACCCGATGGGCATGGACAGGTTCGGCTGGAAGAAGCAGAGGGTGCCGCAGGAATTCGCAGGGAAGCAGATTGACATAATGCATGCTTACACTTCAATGGGGATTTCCTCCACCTGCACGTGCGCGCCATACCTGATAGGGATACGGCCGAAAGCAGGCGAGCACATCGCATGGGCGGAAAGCTCTGCGGTGATATTTGCAAATTCCGTGCTGGGCGCGAGGACCAACAGGGAAGGCGGGCCTTCCGCGCTGTGCGCGGCAATTGCCGGCGTCACTCCGGAGTACGGCCTGCATTTGGAAGAGAACAGGGTTGCGGACCTCGTGGTGAAGGTTGAGGCGAAACTGTCCTCCAGGTTTGATTACGGCGCGCTGGGAGGGGTAGTTGCGGTGAAGGCAAAGGGGAAGAAAATCCCCGCGTTCAGGGCGCTTGCAGGGGGCGAAGATGAGCTCAAGTACCTGGGGGCGGCGCTCGCCTCGTGGGGCGGGAGCCCGATGTTCATGGCGCAGGGGATTACCCCGGAATGGAGCGTGGGCCCGGATGCGGAGGAGCTCGTGGTTACGAAGGAAGACCTGGAGCAGTTCAGGGGGAAGGTGGACGAGGCAAACGGCCAGAGCGACATAGTCACGCTCGGGTGCCCGCACGCATCCATGGACGAGATAAGGGAGATTGCGCGCATCGTGAAGGGGAAGAAGCTGAAGCGCGCGCTCTGGGTGTGCTGCTCGCGCGAAATCAAGAAGAAGGCGAAAGTGGAGGGGCTTGCGGAAATAATTGAAAAGGCGGGCGGGCAGCTTGTTGCGGATACCTGCATGGTGGTGAGCCCGCTTGAGAAGATGGGCTACAGGAGCACGGGCGCGGATTCGGCAAAGGCCGCACGCTACCTGCCGAGCATGTGCAGGCAGAAAGTTGCGTACGGGAAGCTGGAGGACCTGATATGGAAGTGAAGGGGAGGGGCATTTCAAAGGGCAGGGCCTCGGGAGAGGTGCTCATCACGGGCGACCCCATCTCGTTCCTCGGGAGCATAGACCCGAAGACCGGGCAGGTGGTGGAGAAGAACCACGAGCTTGAGAGGCAGAACATCGCGGGGAAGGTGCTTGTTTTCCCGCGGGGGAAGGGCTCCACCGTGGGCTCATACATGATTTTGCAATTGAAGAAGAACGGGGCTGCGCCCGCAGCGATAATCAACCTCGAGGCGGAAACAATCATTGCGGTGGGCGCGATAATTGCGGGCATACCATTGGTGGACAAGCTGGAAAAGGACCCTTACGATTTCCTTGAGAACGGCATGAAGGTTGAAGTGGACGGCACGCGGGGCGTTGTGAAATGGTGAAGGGCTACGTGAAGGGCGCACGTGCCGAAAGGGACCTGATTAAGCAGTTCTCGGACAGGGGGTTTCTCGTAATGCGCGCCGCGGGAAGCGGCGTGAACTCGCTTTCCCCGGACATTCTTGCGTTCAGGCATGGGCTGCAATACGCAATTGAGGCAAAGGCGCGGGATTCCGAGCGGCTCAGCCTGGACAGGGACCAGTTCGACAACCTGAAGGGCTGGGAAAAGGAGGCGGGGATTACCACTTACGTCGCGTGGAAGAGGAAAAGGGAGCGCTGGCTCTTCGTTCCGCTCTCGGTTTTCAGGGAGGCAAAGGGGAGCTATTCCATCTCGTGGGAGCAGGCGAAGATGATTGCGCGCGACCTGGCGGAGATGGGCGAGTAATTCGGTGTATTTAAATAGATTTTTGTGGTAATAATATCTTCATGAAGAGGGGAACCGTCAGCCGGGATGCGGGGGAGGCTGCCAGGCGGAGGGGGCCGGCAAGGGATTTCGCCAACAGGTGCCTCGTTGCAGGCGCAATCGTGATTGCTGCTGCGTGCGGCTCAATGGACGGCGGCGTGAAGAGCGTGGAGATGTGCGTTTCCGATGAGGGCGGCGGATGCGCGAAAATCTGCAAGGCGGGCAAGGGCACCGTGAAGAAGCACGGCGCTGACAAGCTTTGCGCGCTCGACGCAAACGGCAACTGCCACGACGTGTTCGTGGTTTCGGAAACGTTCGAAACGAGCGATGCGGAAAGCTGCAACCTGAAAAAGAAGGAAGCCGAGTAGGGGAAAACTTTTTAACCCTCTTCGCCGAAGGCGGGGCATGGCATTGCGCGCATGCAAGGTATTGGGCGTGGAACGGAAGGGTGCATTCTACGTGCTCACCGCAAAGCCGGAAAGGGGGAAGCTCAAGTTTTCGGGGGGGCAGGTCGCAAAAGTGCTCCCCGCAAGGAATTCCAGGGAATTCGCGGTGCTGTATTTCTATTCCGGGCCGAAAGACAAGGAGCTAAGGTTCGTGCTCGACACCGCAACCAAGGTGAAGGCCGAGCTCGCGGCAAAGAAGAAGGGCTCAAAAATATTCGTGGACGGCCCGCACGGGAAATTCAAAATCAGGAAGAAGAGCGGCACCGCAGTATTCGTGGCGAAAAGGCTCGGGCTGGTGCCGGTGCATGCGATGGTTTCCGAACTGATGGCTTCGCGCACACGGCCGAAAATCATCATACTCAGCGAAAGCGCGAACCGCGCAAGCATCCCGGACGAGGAGGGGCTCAGGAAGCTCGCAAAGCAGAAAGGGGTGAAGGTGGGCATGGCGCTGCTCGCCGAGAAGCCCCTGAACTGGGACGGGAAGCTGGGCGAGCTTGCCGCACGGGACATCGCGGCGGTGAAGGGCTCAAAGTCCGCGCAATACTACATCGCAGGGCCAATCCCGTTCGTGAACAGGGTGAAGGCAATGCTTTCCGAGCTCAAAATCCCGGAAAAGAACATGTCGTTTGAGCAGTGGGGATGAACATGGGAAGCAGGAGGTACACGCTTATTTCAAACGAGCCCATAGGGCCGGACATGGCAAAGCTGGTTATGGGCCCCGTGGATGAGCACCAGCTCACGTTCAAGCCCGGGCAGTTCGTGAACCTCGGGATAATGGAGGGCGGCGAATGCGTGGCAAAGAGGCCTTACTCAATTGCGTCCTCGCCCGAGAATGCGGAGCTGGAGTTCTGCATAAAGAACATCGGCGGGCAGTTCACCTCAAGGCTCCCGGGGCTGGAGCCCGGGCAGGAGTTCAGCGTGGACGGGCCGTTCGGCCCTTTCCAGTACGATGAAAACAAGCCGACTGCATTCATATGCGGCGGGGTCGGGATTACGCCGGCAATGAGCGCAATGAGGTTTGCGGACGGGAAGGCTTCGGAGAAGCTCGTGGTGTTCTATTGCGCGCGCAGCCTCGAGGAAATGCCCTACCACCAGGAGATATTCGACATTGAGGGGAGGAACCTGCACATCAAGGTCATCCCCACATTGACGCGTGAGGTGCCGAAGAACTGGCGCGGGCGCGCGGGCAGGTTTGCCGAGAAGGATTACTTAGAGGTGCTGCACGACCTTTCAGGATACAGGTACATGGCGTGCGGGCCGGTAGCGATGGTGGATGCGGTAAAGGAAGTGCTCGAGGCAAAGGGGGTTACTGGGGGCCAGGCGGTTTACGAGGGCTGGAAAATCTAGTTTACTTTCAAAATCTTCAGCTTCTTTATAGTTTCCTCAATTGCTTTTCCGCCTTCCATCTCTTCGAGCATCTTCTCGACCTTGTCCCTTTTTGCCCGAGTTGCGGGGTGCTGCACCGCAACGAGGGAGCAGCAGTCCTTGTATTTCCCAAGGGAAAGCTCCAGAAGGCAGGCCTTTTTCGAAACTGCGATTATCTCATTCTTGTCCAGGCCAATGAGCGGGCGGAAAATCGGCACGGAAAGGCCGCACTGGGTTGCGGCTATGTTGTGGAGCGTCTGGCTTGCGACCTGCCCGAGGGAATCGCCGCTCACGATCCCGAGGTATTTCTTTTCCTTTGCAATCTTTTCCGCGAGGAGGTAGAGGAAGCGGCGGAAAACGACGAGCTCGTAGCCCCTGCCCACCCCAAAAGAACGGCTGTAGAATTCGGAATAGGGGGCGAGCAGCAGCTCCGAGGGGCCCTGGAACCTGTTGAGGGAATGTATGAGCTTTTCTATTTTCGTGCCTTTCACTTTGGAGCTTTTTTCGAAGGGGTGCACGTGCAGGAAATCCACTTCGCAGCCGCGCTTCATCATCATCCATGCGGCTGCCGGGGAGTCTATTCCCCCGGAGAAGAGGCAGAGCACTTTCCCGGAGGAGCCCACCGGGAGGCCGCCAAGGCCCTTCCTCCTGTCCGTGTAAACGTAGGCCTTATTCCTCCCTATCTCTATGTGCACCGTAACGTCGGGGTTTTCGAGGTCCACGCCGCAGCCGAAGCCCTCCACTATGCGCTTCCCTATTTCCGCATTCACTTGAGGCGACTTGATGGGGAACTGCTTGTCCGCGCGCTTTGTGTCCACCCGGATGCGCTTCCTGCGCAGGAGGCCGCCCATTTTGCTTACCGTGCTCCAGATTGCCTCCAAATCAGGCCTTGCCTCTACCGCTTCTGCATAGGTTTCAATGCCGAATACCGTGCCCACTGCATCCAGCGCGTTCTTCCCGTGCGCATCAATGAGGATGCGGGATTCCTTTATCTTTGCGGTGCAGCTGCATGCGCGGCGGATGTTTCTCAGGAGCAGCTCCTCGAATCTGCGCTTGTTCTTCCCCTTTATGGCTATTTCGCCGTAGTGGGCAACTATTAGCATGAGGATAGAAAGAAGGGAAGGATTTACAACTTTACCTTTGCGAGCTCAGGGTGCTTGCGCTCGAACCGCCGCATATGCCATTTTCTCCTTAGCTTCTTGAACGGCCCTTTCCTGCAGCGCATTTTCTCCTGCACCAGATCGCGGAAATCATCGTAGATCCCCACACCCGGGAGGCTGCAGCCAAATTGGAAGCCCCAGTCCAGCTGCCTTTCCCTGGGATTCCCCAGGAGATGGTATGCCTCCATCTCTTCGAGCAGGATTTTGCAGAACGCAGTGGAATCTCCGCTTTTGAACAACTGTCCACCTAATTTTTCCTCAAGTTCGCTTTTCATGAAACGGTTTCCCTGCACAGTGGACCAGCGGAGCAGGTCGCCAAGGTTGTCCAAGAAGAGCAGTTCTATATCCTCCAGGTCCCTCTCGGCAGCCAGCCGCACGGCCCTTTTAATCGCATCCGAAAGCTTTTCCCCGATTTTCATGTATGCCTTCAAATGCGCCTCATACAGCGCGCCGCCCCCTTCATGTACCCGTATCCCTTCATAGCTCAGCTTCAATTTCAGCAAGTTGTCAGGCATATACTTGTATATTGGAGAAGCCATTTCTTCGATCTGGCCCATAAGTTCATTCGTGGAAACCGCGGGCATGTATCCGGTTTCAAGAAGTTCCGTATATTCCCTCAGCTCCATATTCCGCAAACTCGGAGAGAAATAATAGTCGCACATCCTTTCAATGAATTCAGCAATCCATGCGGGAAACCCCCCTCCCTCTGGGCCGCTGCCGGGCTGAGCCTGCCTTGCGCCTGCATTTGGGTAGCCTGCCCTGCACCTGCGGAGCATCTCGTCCCTTGCTTCAATCAGTACCCTCGTCCAGTGGTTTGCCTGGGATTCTTCGCCGCGATGGACGTCCGGGTGGCAGACCATGATCAGCTTCTTGAATGCCCTGGCGATTTCATTCTCAGATGCATCGGGATTTACCCCGAGTATCTGGTAGGGCTCAAATTGCTTGTAGTCCATGCACAATAGTAGTGATAAGAAGTGTTTAATAAAGCTACCTAATGGTCGTGCCGGCCTTGCCTCGGAGCGCCTTGAGCATATCCTTTGTATCACAAATAATGGCAGACTTCCCTCCGCCTTTTACGAATGCGGCCGAGGCCTCCACCTTGGGCCTCATGCTCCCTTCTGCAAATTCGCCGCGCTCCAAGTATTTTTCAGCTTCGGGGACGCCCATGCGCCGGATTTTGCGCTCGCCCCTCTTGCCGAAGTGCAGGCGCACGGAATCTATTGAGGTTGCAAGCAGGAGAGTGTCGGCATTCAGCGCGGTTGCGAGCGCCTGTGCGGCCCGGTCTTTGTCTATTACGGCATCGACTCCGATGAGCTTTTTGCCCTTCTGCACTACGGGGACGCCCCCGCCCCCTGAGGCGATTACGGTGAAGCCGGAATCCGCGAGGGTGCGTATCTCCTCCATCTCCAGTATCTCCACCGGCTTGGGGGACGGCACGACCTTGCGGTAGCCCCTGCCGGAATCGAGCACCATGCCCGCGCGTTTCTTCCTGTAGAAGGGGCCGACGGGCTTTGAGGGGTGCGAAAACGCGGGGTCTGCAGGGTCCACGCGGCAGCGCGTGATTACGGTCGCAGCGCGTATGCCGCAGGAGTTCTCGAGCTCCTGCTGTATCATGTAACCAAGCTGTCCCTGCGTCATTGCGCCGCACACGTCCATGGGCATCGCCTGCACCTTTCCCTTCGCCTCGTACTGCTGGGTGAGGAGGTTGCCCACCTGCGGGCCGTTGCCGTGCGTAACCACTACCTCGTGGCCGAGCTGGAGGATTTTGCATATTTCGGAAGCAGTGCGCGCGATGTTCTTGCGCTGCTCGAGGGCGCTCCCCCGCTCGCCCTTGCGCAGGATTGCGTTCCCCCCGAGGCCGACCACTATCCTCATTATTCCACTGCTCCGAATAGGTTTATAAGTTTTAATCTGCAACTTTGGGCCATGTTCGGAAGGGCTGTTTTTGCACTTGCATTGGCATTCCTGCTCATGGGCTGCACCGCGCAGCCGGAAGGCGCGCAGGCGCCTGGGGCGGGGGGAACGGATGCTGCAGGGCCGGGAATGAACGGCACCAAAGCTGCGGGGGGAACTGCGGGGGCTGAGGAAGGTGCGGGAGCTGGTGCGGAAGACGGGGATGGACATATCCCTGTGCAGCCGCCTGCGGACGCGGAATGCATGAGCAGCCCGGAGTGCCCTGAAGGGAAATACTGCTTTGAATGGAAATGCGTCGGGGTCGGCGCCGGGGGCGGATGCGCCTCTGACGAAGAATGCATGGGGGGCGAGTTCTGCCTGCACGGGAGGTGCATACAGTGGCAGGGGAGGCCGTTCGGGCCTGAATGCCGCCTGGACGAAGACTGCGCCGGCAACTCCACTTACTGCGAAGAGGGGTATTGTACGCCCTTCCCCACCGAGCCGGCGGGAGGGGACTGCATAACGGACAATGAGTGCGGCTTCAGGGAATACTGCCTGAACGGATACTGCACCCCGTGGGAAGGGGAGGCAAAGGGGTACGAGTGCACGGAGGACAGCAACTGCGCGGGGATGCCCTGCGTGGACGGGTTGTGCCTTCCCGTGGAAGCCGGGGCGGAAGAGGAGTGCTCCGAAGACGGGGACTGCCCTCCGGGCATGCACTGCAACAATGGGTACTGCTCGGCGGAGCCGGAAGAGCCGGCGATAAAGATAGAATGCGGGGGGAACTGCACCGAATATGGCTAGATTTTAAAGGGTTGCGTGCATTTTTCCTTTCCTGAGGTGTGGAGCATGGTTGAGAAGAGAGCGCTCAAGATGAGGGGGGAAAGGATTGGGCTTGCGGTCCTCGAGAAGGAGGACCTTCCATATTTCAAGAGATGGTTGAACGACCCGCGGCTCAGCCTGTTCATGCGCGAATTCGACCAGATGCTTGCGGACGAGAACGTGCTGGAGTGGTACGACGAGAGCATACACGACGACACTCAGATTGACTTCGCAATCGTGAGCATGGAGACGGGCAAGCTGCTGGGTGCGTGCTCGCTGGTGGGCATAGACAAGAGGAACGAAATCGGGGAGGCGCGCATATTCATCGGCAACCCGAAGTTCTGGAACCAGGGCTACGGCCGGGAGGCAATGGTGCTACTTTTGGATTATGCGTTCAACGTAATCAACCTGAACAACGTCCGGCTGAGCGTAAACGAAATCAATGACCGCGCGGTGAAGGCCTACAAGAAAATCGGGTTCAAGGAGGCCGGAAGGATACGAAAGGCGCGCGTCGTGGGCAGGGCGGAATACGACCTCGTCATCATGGACATGCTCGGCGAAGAGTTCGACAAGCTGCATGAATCGTGGATACGCAGGATTCTCGAGGAGAGCGCGCGGAAGCCCTAGAACAGTATTTTCCTCAGTATCCTGTACGCCTTCATCACGTCGTCTTCTTTCACTATCAGGGCCAGTTCGGTGTACGTGGAGATGATTTCGATTATGTTGATGCTGTTCCACGAGATTTCCTTCAGTATGTAGACGATGAAGCCGGGCGTCTCGAACATCTTCTTCCCGAAGGAGATGGAGATCTGCGCAAGGCCGGAGAGTTCCGCAACTATTTTCTCGCCTGAAAGCTCCGCGCGCACCTTATCCTCAATCTTCCTGCTGAAGATGAACGTGGTCTGGCGATTGCCCTGTATCACGTTGAGCACCGCGCCCTTCCCCACCTCCTCCAGCTCGTTGAGGGCGCCGATTATCTTGGGTATCTTCGCGGAGCGCACAACGGTGATTTCCATGATGTCAGAGCTTGTGCTTATTTCCTCGGCGGAGAACTCCTGCTTCCCTTCGTACATCTTTTCCGCCTTTTCGCTCATGCGCTTCAGGGCAACTATTATCGCGGGGTCGTTCACCTTCTTCCCGGTCTCCTTCTCCACCTCCTTCTTGAGGTAGCGCGCGAGCTTGGAATAGCTGATGAGCCCCTTCGCGAGGGCGATTTCAAGCGAGGGGTTTTCCTTCACCATCTTCTCTACAACGTTTGCTATTGTGACCATACATATATTACATATTGTTAAGTTTTTATATCTATTGTTCATTTTTCAGTTTTCCCTCAAACGCTAGCTATATTTGCATGGACAAAACAAAACAGCATTATGAGGCTTCCAGCGGGAATGATCCAAGGCAGGCAGCAGGGGCCCTCGGGCTCCATAGGCGCGGGCGCGCCGCGCTATGACGGGAGGAACGGCCGCATAAAGGGATTCCACAACAGGATTGCGGAGCCTGAGGGAATGTGCCGCCTCCTGCAGGGCGTGCGCAGGATGATGGAGGCGCACGGTGCGGGGCGCGGGACGCTGCGGGTGCTTGCGCCGGCTGCGGGGCTGAGGCGGACGATGGACTCCGCCGCGGCGGAAGGATTCGAAGCGGAGGCGGCAATCCCGCACCGCGAATACGCAATAGTATATCTGGGGAGGAACACCGGGCAGAGGGCACCAGCCCCCGGAGTGCTGGCCGCGGAGAGGGAGGACCTGCGCGCTGCAATCGAATCGCATCGGGGTTCAGGCGGTTCCGCGGCGGAAGGGTTCTCCATAGACGCGCCCTCCCCGGACAGCAGGGAGGACGTGCGCGCGCTGGTTTCGCTCTGGAGGCAGGCATTCACCAGCTACATCTTCCCGATTGAATTCGATACGGTGAGGGACGTGCTTTCGGACGACGCGAACCTGTGCTTCGTGGCAAGGGCGGGCGGCCGCATCGTTTCTTCCCTCGTTGCGGAGCGCGCGGCGGTGGACGTGGAGCACGTGCGGCTCCGGCTCTGCGAGCTCAGTGAGTTCGCAACCGAGCCGGAGTTCCGCGGCAGGGGGCTGATGACGATGCTGCAGCGGGCGGCAATCGGCGCGACGCGGGAGGTATGGCCCGATGCGGCAATCTACGCGGAGAACCGCGCGGAGGAGCCCGGCTCCTACCGCTCCTCGCTCAGGGCGGGAATGCATTACGGAGGGACGCTGATGCAGCACTGCACGATAGAAGGCGACAGGAGGGCGTTCGGCCAGGAGGGCAGGCACGAGAACCTGCACGTTCTTTACGACCCGGTGATGTAGATGGAACTGCTTGCAAGGCTTGTGGGGACCAGCTCGGAATTTCCGAACGAGGAGAGCATGGGCGAGCTGCTCGCGGGCCTGCTGGAAGAGAGGGGCTTCCGCGTGCGCATGCAGGAGGTTGCCGGGGGGCGTCACAACGTGCTTGCGGAGCGCGAAGGAAGCGGCGGCGCGGGGGGCGGCACCGGGATGAACGGTGCGGAGTGCGCCGGGGCAGGAAATGATGGGCGCGCTGGAGGAGTGCTTGGGTTCTATGGCCACATGGACACCGTGCCCGCGCTGGGCGAATGGAAAGCGGACCCTCTCAGGCTGAGGCAGGAGGGCGACCGCCTCATCGGCCTCGGGGCGTACGACATGAAGGGCGGGATATGGGCAATCCTCAGGGCCGCGGAAAAGGAATGCAATGCTCGCGTGCGCATCGCGTTCGGCGTGGACGAGGAATGCGATTCCCGGGGCGCGCACGCGCTGCGCGAATCCGGCTTCTTCCGCGGCTGCGATGCGATACTTGTCCCGGAGATAAACGACTCCACCGTGCAGAGGGAAGGCACGATGCTTCTCGGCAGGCGGGGGCGCTGCGTATTCGACATAAGGGTGCGCGGCGCTTCCTGCCACGCAGCGCACGGCGGGGGAATCAATGCAATTGACGAGGCAGCGCGGCTGGTTGCGGCGCTTTCGGAAATGGAGATGCCGCGCGACATATTCCACGGAAGGGCGACGCAGTACGTGAGGGAGATAAGCGGAGGGGAGCGCTCGCTCTCCTATCCCGAAGAATGCACCATAGTGCTGGACAGGCACCTCGTGGGGGACGAGACCGCGGAATCGGCGCTGCGCTCGCTCGAGGGATACATTGGCTCGCTGGGGCTGAGGGCGAGCGCGGAGGTGCGGCTGAGGCCGCGGGAAACTCCTTACCTCGAGCCTTATGCTGTGCCGAGCACCCACCCCGCGGTGAAGAGAGTTTCCGAACTGGTATTTCCCGTCTATCCCTCGCAGAACTTCGCGAGCGGGCTTTCGGTCGCGGACGAGTGCGTGCTCGCTTCAGAGGCGCCTGTGGTTTCCCTCGGCCCGGTGGGAGGGAACCCGCACATGGGGGAAGAATGGGTGAGCAGGAAGGGGCTGTTCCGGCTTGCAGATGCCTATTCGCGCATCCTCCGCGGGTGGCAATGACTTTGTTTTATTTTAAACAGATTAGTTAAATTTGTGTTTCAACAGGAACACTAGTTTTATTTGCAGAAACAGCGCAGATAATGCCATGACTGTCTTCAGGGGTGTGGCCGCTGCAAACGGAAACGCGCAGCAGAGGCCGCGCGCGGGAAATACAGATAGAATTCTCAGGCCTCCCCGGCGCAGGGAAGAGGGCGGATTCGGCCAGGGCCGCAAGCCGATAGTGCAGATACCCGAAAGCGTCCGCCAGAAGTTCAGCAAGGGAGAAATGGGCGGGCCGGAAGCGTTCATGGACGACAGGGCGCTCGCACTGCTCTCGAACGGAAAGAAGAATTAGCGCTTTTGTCTCTCGGCAGTGAAGCAGGCGGGCACAACCCGCCCTGCATTTTTTTCTAGGAAACCTTCCTTATCAGGAAAGCCTGCCTCTCAGCATGCCTCTGCAGGCGCTCTATTTCGGATATGCGGAGGTCGTGCATCTTCTCCCTGACTTTCACTTCCACATCATGGGGGAAAGCGGGCTGTTGGCTCAGGGGCACAACCACTTTCCGGTTCGTTTCCTTGAGCACGCGGCCAAATGAGCGCAAATCCACTTCAGTGCGCGCAAGGTCCAGGATTGCGGCAAACACCCCTGCCCCTGTCTCTTCGGGGGCGCGCTTCAGGTGGTCCATTGCCAGCTTTACCTGCCTGTGCTGCATCTTCTCCATCAGCTCCATCACAATTGCGTCGCTGCCGGTGGTTATTATGGCCGGCACAAACGCATCAAGCGCCGCAATCATCTTGCCCGGGTCGTCCAAGGAAGTTATAAACTCCGCAATCTCGCGCTGGCGCATAGAGTGCGGAAGGGGGCCTTCACCGTTGAAGCCTTCGAAGAACTTCCTCGTTGCTGGGAGGAGCATGCTGCGCCCGCTGAACGCGGCCGCCATCTGCTTTGCGCAGTTCGCATTGCTGCGCGCAAGCCCGTGGAGCTCCCTGTCGGAGGGGAGAAGGTGCTTTGCGAGCTTCACTGCGCGCGCCCTGAACTGCTTCTGGCGGTGCTTCTGTTCCTTTGAAAGTTGCGGTTTCATAAAAATTCCACCCTGCTGAAAACTATAACGGGAAACGTTTATTAACCATCCCATATTCCCCTCAAAAGAACATTCAGAATAACTTTATAAACGCCCGGGGGCATAAATAATAGCATGCGTTTCGTGAGGCGTGAAAGGATGGGGCCCCGGGAGGCAGGCGTGATAAGGGCCCTGCGCGGGGAGAGGAAGTCCGGGTTCCTGCTGCGCTCGGGGAGGAACTGCAATCTCAGTTGCAGGCATTGCTATACGGATTCCGGCCCCAGCAAAACTTTGGTTGCCCGGCCGGAGACTGCGGCGCTGGTGCTGAAGAACCTGAAGCCGCTCGCGGAAAAAGGAAAGGTCGGGTTCCTGGGGATAAACGGTGGGGAACCGATGCTCAACCCGAAATTTGTTGCGGAAGTCGTCTCAATGGCAAACGGCACGTTTTGGGGAATGGGCGCGGAAGCGCCCAAGGCAGTGGTAGTGACAAACGGCACAATCTGCAATGATTTCATACTGAGGAGCCTCAGGCCCCTGAACGACAGGATAATGCTTTTTTATTCCCATGACCAGTTCCATCCGAAACCGGCCCGTATGCCTGAATACGAAAAAATCGGGATTGAAACCATAGAGCGGAGGGACGATTACGAGATAGCCGGCATAGGCAGGGGATTCCGGCTGGAAGGGGACGTAAGGTGGAAGACCTCATGCGATGCCGCGCGGGTGAGGTATGTTGTTAGCGGGGAGCATGTGATTGCGGACAAAAGGTCGATGGCCCGGCACATAATGGCAATAACCGAAAGCGGAGGGCTCCACCTGTGCGACCTGGGCGGATTCGTCTTCGGCGACCTCACCCGGCAGGACACGTTTGAAATCGCGGAGGACCTCGCGTGGAGCGAACGGGCGATGGAGTTCGTCACGAACGGCCCGATCGGGCTGGCCGCGCTGGAAGGGAATGAAAGGGAAGCAATAGAAATATTTTTGGAAAGGGGCTCGTGCGGCGTGTGCCACGCGCTGGTGGAAGGCATTATTTGAAAAAGAGGGGAAAATCAGATAAGGAATTCCCCGTCCCTCATTATTACAGTATTGCCGTCCACGATTATCGTTGTGCCCTGGGCAACCATGTCGCAGTGCTGGTCCGCCTTCCAGCTTGCGCCCGTATGGTGGCCGAGCGGGTCGCCGAATGCGATGTGCACGCCCGCGGCCTTTTCATCCGCGAGCATGTTGCCGATGAGCTTCGTGACCCCGGTGTTGGTGCCGATTGCGAACTCGCCCACGCGGTGGGTGTTCTCGCCCTTCAGGAGGTACCTAAGCACTTCCTCCGCCAGCTCTGCGTTTGCGCTCTCGACATCCACCGCGCGGCCTCCCTCGATGCATATCCTTACCGGGTCGTCCAGCACGCCATACTTGCCGCTGAAATAGTCGCCAAGGAGGTTGGTCACGAAAATGCCG
The DNA here is from genome assembly GCA_964552755.1 of Microcaldota archaeon. Taxonomy (GTDB): domain Archaea; phylum Micrarchaeota; class Micrarchaeia; order Anstonellales; family Bilamarchaeaceae; genus CAZKHX01. Next base: position 45,983 of record CAZKHX010000006.1, read on the forward strand.
TTCACTGTCGCGGGCGTGGTGAACGCCTCGCCGTCCGGCAGGTTGTGCATTGTTCCCTGCTCGAGCATCCGGCCGTCGGATGGGACCCAGATGAGGGAACTGTCGAACTCCGCGGTGATGTTCGTTCCGTTGCGGGAAACGACCGAGATTATCCTCGCACCCTTGACTATTTCGTGCACCTTGTGCGTGAGGCGGGCCACTTCATCATAGTCCGCGGTCATCGCCTCGCCCGCCGCCACCTCTTCGGTGAGGATGGGCATGTGCACGTGCCTCGCATGGAAGCCGCCGTCTTCCTTCTTCCCAATGAGGAGCTTCACAAGCGCTGTCCTGAACGGCAGCTCGCCATCGAACACATTACTGGTCGCGAGGAAGCTGACCGTGGGCTCGAGGGGCTCCACCTCAATCGCGAAATCAGGGGGGAGCCCGGTGAGCGGCCTCTCGCCGAATTCCTCAACGAAAAGGAGCTCAACGCTTGCGCCCCTTCCCTTCGCCGCCGCCTCGATTTTCTCGCACAGCTCAATGTTGGGGCCGTCGGTTATTATTATTGCACGGTCCTTTTCGGTAATGCCCGCGAGCTTCACCATGTTCGCGGTGCCCTTCGCAAGGCGGGCCTCCATGCCCCTGCGCGCTTCAGTAAGCACTGCGGAGCCGCCTGCCCTGCACGGGCCGATGCCTTTGGGCTTGCCTGCAATCCCATCCTTCTGGATTCTGCGCATTTCATTTTTCATGAAAACCCACCACAATCATATCCCTATTGCACCATTTTTCTTTTAAATGTTCTGAAAAATGGATTACTGGAAATACAAAAAACGATAATTAAGCTCTAGAATCCTCCACTAACGAGGGGGTAGGTTCAACTAGGAGGGGGAACCCTCCCCCTCCTGGTTGGGCCCGCAGAGATTTGAACTCTGGACCTTTCGATTTCCAGAGCCGCGGCATGGCTTGAAGGGCCAACGCCAAAAGGCTCTATCAGTCGAACGCTCCACCAGACTGAGCTACGGGCCCGGCACAGAATGTGCTGCGCGAAAGAACTGTATGTGCTAAATGCTTTTAAATGATTTGCGCTCAGCAGCCCACGAATTCGCTGCGCACGGGGCGGGCAATCAGCAAAGCCTCGAGGCTTCTGGTGCACATCCCGGGGGTTTCGCGGTCTTCCTTCTTTTTGATAGATATGCTGGCATTGCTGAAAACCGAGAACACTCCTTCGCAGAGCGAATGGTAGAAATAATTGCCGCCGTTTTCCGGGGCGTAGTGGGATGCAGAGAGGCGTATGCTGCCTTCGGAAACGGAAACCGAAACCTCGAGCCCGGACTTTTTCTCCTTCAGGACAGTCCACTCCGTGGCGCAGTCCATTTTTTCGGTGACTGCGCTGTCGCCCGTCATGAAAACCGCGCGCTTCAACAGTATCAGCTTCCTGGCGGCGTCCTCATTCCAATCGAAGGAACTCAGCACGCCCACGACGCGCTCTTCCGCTTCTGAGAGCCGCAGCCCGGCGATTTTGGGCCTGCACGCGAGGCAGCCCCCCGCCTCACACGGCCCAGCGGAATTCGGCTTCCTGAGCGCAAAAGGATTGGACCTTTCAAATCTTCTTCTCTCCCCAAAGACCGGAGGTTTGTTCATGCTCCCCACCTTTGAGAGGCATATTGGGGAATATGAATATTAAATGGTTCCGGAATTGCGTCACTTGGTGAGGAGGTAGGTAAGGATTACCACAATCGCGATTATTATCGTGAAGAAGATTATCTCCTCTACCATGCAAAACACATCACTGGGCAGGTTTAAAAAGATTAGTTGAAGGCGCGGAGCCCTTCCTGTATCTCCCGCCTGACCGCCGCAAAGCGGGAACCCGCGGCCATCTTGCGGAGGATTTTCTCCCCGGTGGGGTCGCCGCTTTCCGCGAGCGCGCTGATGCCGGCGATGAGCAGTTTCTCCTGCTCGGGGTCGGCGTTCTTCACGTTCAGGAGCACTTTTTCTATATGGGGCGCGGTGAGCGCGGGCATGTCCAGCGCAACGAGCGCCTTCAGCCCCAGCTCCCGGGTATGGAGGTCCTTGGACCTCGTGAGCTTCACCATGCTTGAGAAGGTCTTCTTTGACAGCTCCATTCTCTTCATGCGCGCAATGTTCTTCAGAGCCCACTGCTGCACTTCCGGGGCCTTGTGGTCCAGGAGGTCCGCGAACACGTTTATCAGGCGGGGGTCCTCCATCTTCTCCAGCTTCCTCATCGCGGTGGGCCACTGGGAGTCATCATTTCCCTTGAGCGCTTCCCACCAGCGCTTCAGCCTGGCGGTGCGCCTGTCCGTAGCGAGGTCCTGCAACAGGCTGTTAGATAAATTAATCTGGCTGTTCATTTTCTTTCCGTATATTATTACGTCATAACTACTATATAAAGGTATGGATTACGGAGGAATGTGGCAGTTATGCGATGGTTACGCCCAGCTTGTCCCGTATGTCTTCCCTGTAGGGAGTGAACCTGGGCACCTTGAGCATGTATTTCAGCAGGTGCCCCGCGGCCCGCTGCTCGGAGCCGCCGGCGGCCATGCATTCCCCGAGGATGTCGAGCACCCTGTAAACCACCGGCTCGTTCCACTCTATCTTGGGCCTCTGCATCAGCGAGCACAGGTAGGGAATGGCCTCCAGAGGCCGGCCGGCCGCGTACATCGCGTCAATCAAGGAAAGGAGGCGCCTGGAAAACGGGTCTTCCGAGGATTCGGGGATGCTGTGCGCAAGCATCATCCCGCCCATGCGCTCGAAGTCCGGATGGAAGCCGTCGTCGAAGAGCTCGCGGTTCTTGCCTATCTGCGCGACCGCCCATTCGCGGAGCGCGTCATCGTCCACGAGCAGCATGTTTATGAAGAGCCGGACCTTGCGCGGGTCCCCAAAGCCATCCAGGAACTTCATTGCCTTTTCGCGGCCTTTCATGTCGGGGCCGAAAAGCATCTTCTTGTAGCTGTTGAAATTTGCTGCCGCGCGCTTCTGCTTCTCCTCTTCCCGCCTCCTCCTCGCCTCTGCGCGCGCCGCGGGGCTGAATGCGGCAGCCAGCACATCAAGGAATTTGGGCCTTGTTTTAGGCGCAGAACCCATGCGGCTATTGTTGCCTGATACGTTTTTTATATTCTTCAGTTGCGGAGCATGCCCCACTCGGGCATTTGAGCACCATGCGGGCTTGGCCCTCCGAATTGCCCTCCCCGGAGCCCCCTTCTCCCTGTGCTTTCCGCCCTGCTTCCTTCCTCTTCGCCCGCTCAAGCGCCTCCCTGAGCGTCCGAAGGTATATTTCCTCGGGGGGCAGCGGGATTCCGGTGAGGGTCCTGTCCAGCACTATGTCAAGCAGCTCCCAGTGGAGCCTGTATTTCGGGTCCCTCCTCATGCGCTCCAGCGCAGGCTTTACGAATTTTGCCCTGCGGAGCTCCCCGAGCAGCTCTATCGCCCTGCTAACCACCTGGGGCCTTTCCTCGGCTTTCACAAACTCGAGGAGTATCCTGCCTGCGTCCTCCGGGGAAGCGGAAACCGAAAGCGCCTCCGCCGCGGTCACGCGGAGCTCCGGCTCCGGCCTCCGGAGATGGGAAACCACAAACCCTACCTTGCCCAGGTCAAGCAGCTCCCGGCTTTTCCTGAGCTGGGCCACAACCCACTTGCGCGTGCCTTCCTCCGGGTGCGCGAGCAGCGCGAGGAATGCATCAACCCTGCTTTCTTCTTCAGTGCTTTCGAGGAAGTGCCTCGCCATCCTGTGGCTGCCGCCGCTGTCCTGCCCGAAAAGGGCGCGCTGCGCCTCAAACACCCTTGTGCGGCCCTGCCTGGTGCTGCTGAAGCGGGCGTAGCGCCCGCCCCTTTCGCTGGGCACACCCTGCAGGCGGGGCTTCCCTGCTGGCCTCATAGGACTCGCAGATAAGGGAAGCGCATTTTTAAGCATTTGCATCGCCCCTGCGCTGGCTTTTTTAGCTTTGGCAGCGAATGCGCATCGGTGTTCCCCTGAAGATAGCGGCCATCGGCGACACGCACCTCGGCTACCCGCGGTTCGCGGAGGACAGCTTTGCGCAGGCGGAAGCGGCGTTCCTGGACGCGGATTCGAAGGCAGACATCATCCTTTTCCTGGGGGACCTGTTTGACACGCGCATCCCGAACCTCTCGGTGCTGGGGCGCGCGGCAGGCATGTTCAGGAAGCTCGGCAGGCCGGTATACGCAATACACGGGAACCACGAGAGGAGAAGCAGGGGCGCGCTCAACCCGGTCGAATTCATGGAAAGGGCGGGGCTCGTGAACTACCTGCACGGCGGCCCGGGGAAAACCGTGGAAGCGGCCGGGGAGAAGATTTTCCTTGCCGGGCTGGGGAATGTGCCGGATGACCTGGGGAAAGTTGCGCTCACGAAGTTCATGGAGGGCGTGGAGGTGCCGGAGGGCATTTTCTCGGCGCTGATGCTCCACCAGTCGTTCAAGGAATTCGTCTTCGGCGAGGACCTGCTCAAATTGGATGACGTGGACGGGCTGCCATTTGACTTGGTATTGAACGGGCACATCCATTCGCGCAAGGAGGCGCTCGGAGGCAGATTCATCGTGCCTGGGAGCACGGTTATTACGCAGCTCACAAAGGAGGAAACTGCGCCGCGGGGGTACGTGCTCTACGATACCAGGGCGCGGGAGCACGAGTTCGTGCCCATCCCCTGCAGGGAATTCCTATTCGAGGAGATGGAATTCAGGGATGCACCGCTGGAGGGGGTGAGGAAGGCGGCGGGCGCGAAAATTGCGGAACTGAAAGAAGGCAGGCCGGAGGCAATCCTGCGGCTTAAGCTTACGGGGACGCTGGCAAAGGGGCTGAAGCCCAGCGACCTCGCGCTTCCCTCCGGGCACCTCACATTCGTGGACAACAAGCTCAATGAGCGCTTCCTCAAGAGCGAAATAGGCGAGATACGGAAACTGCGGGAGGAGCGGCTTTCGGTGCGCGAGCTTGCGGGCAAGCGGCTGAGAGAGAAGCTCTCGGGGAGGATTTCGCTGTTCGACCCGGACGAGCTTTTCGAGCGGCTGCTTGAGGGCCCGGACGCCGCACTGGAATATTTAAATAGGGCGAAGAAGGGATAATTACATGGCCAGGAGGCCCGATGTTTCCATAATAATACCCACCCTTGACGAGGAGAAATACATAGAGGATGCGCTGAACGCGCTCACCTCGCAGAAAACCTCGCTTTCATATGAGATCATACTGGGGGACGGCCGCTCAAAGGACCGCACCGTGAAAATAGGGGAGAGGTACGGGGCGAGGGCGGTCTATGAGCCGAAGAGGACCATATCCGCGGGCAGGCAGAAGGGCGCTGAGGCCGCGCTCGGGGGAATAATAGTGAACTCCGGGGCGGACGTGCACATGGAGCCGCACTGGCTGGACCGGCTGGTGGAGCCGATACTCGGGGGGACGCACGTCGCCTCGATGGGGCCGGTGCTTCCGCGCGACGGCAACTGGGCCGAGAGGCTGTTTTCCGCAGGGGTGCTGAAGCCGCTGGGCCACGGGCTCTCCCGCCTAGGGTTCCACTTCGTGGTCGCGGACAACATGGCGGTGCGCAGCGACATATTCCGCAAGGCAGGGGGGTTCAACACGGACCTCGTCACCGCGGAAGACACGGACTTGATAAAGAGGGTAGTGCCGCACGGCAAGGTCGCTTACGTGCCGGATGCGCACATCTACGTTTCCATGAGGAGGGTGCGCGACTGGGGGTATGCGAGATACCTGCATTTCCACACATCGAACTTCCTCAGGTTCCATTTCAGCGGGGAAGGGCACGGGGAATACGCGCCGGTGCGGTAGCCTCTTTGGCCGCGGGCACGCGAAACCGGCGGTTTTTTCGTCAATTTCCGGAATTCAGTGCGCATAGGTTTATATCCCTTTTAGGCGAATTTTCCGCATCGGTGAGGCGATGGAATTTGCATGGACGATAGGAGGAATGGCAGGGGCAGGCATAATGGTCACCGGAAGGACTATGACCAAGGCTTTCGTGCGCGGCGGGTACAATGTCGTGGGCTACCCGGAATACCCTTCGCTGGTGCGCGGGGGGCACAACGTTTACCAGATAAGGGTGAGCGACGAGGAAATCAATTCGCCGGTGGGCCATAACGACGTGGTGGTTGCGCTCAACCGCGATGCAGTATTATTCCACAGGCACACGCTCCCGGAAGGCGGGGTGCTCATCTACGATGCTGACAGTGTGAAAATAGAGGAAATGGAAGTTCCTGCGGGGATACAGGTCATTGCGGTGCCCACCCTCGGCATAATTGAGAAGAAGAAATTGGACAAGAGGATGAGGAATACCGTGATGATGGGCGCCACTTTCGGGCTGCTCGATTACCCGACCGACGACCTCGAGGACATCCTGGGCAAGGAGTTCGCGAGGAAAGGCAGGGAAATAGTGGAGAAGAACATTGAGGCGGTGCATGCGGGCGCGGAGCATGTGAAAAAGAACTATCCGGGCGTGAAATTCGAAAAGAAGTTCGGGCCCCTGAAGAAGGAGGGGGGAAAGATAGTCATAGGCGGAAATGAGGCGTTCGGCATGGGCGCAATCGCAGCGGGATTCAAGTTCTATTCCGCATACCCGATGACGCCGGCGTCCAACCTCCTGCATTACCTTGCCCCGAGGGAGCAGAGGTACGAGCTCGTAGTGAAGCAGACCGAGGACGAGATCGCGGCGGTGCAGTATGCGATGGGCGCGGCCTATGCGGGCGTGCGCGCGATGGTCGGCACTTCCGGGGGCGGCTTCGCCCTCATGACCGAAACGCTCGGCTGCGACGCGCTCTCGGAAACGCCGCTTGTGGTTTACGTTGCGCAGAGGACCGGGCCCAGCACCGGGATGCCCACCTGGACCGAGCAGGCGGACATGCGCTTCATCCTGCACGCGTCGCAGGGCGAATTCCTGCGCGTGGTGATGGCGCCGGGGGATATGCAGGAGTGCTTCTTCTCCGCAGGCGAGGCGTTCAACCTTGCGGAGAAATACCAGATTCCCGTGCTTGTGCTTACCGACAAGTTCAATGCGGAATCCCACTTCTCAACCGCGAAATTTGACTCTTCGAAAATAAAGATTGAGCGCGGGGAAATTGCCGGGGAACTGCCGGAGCTCCCGCCCAACGAACGGTTCAAGAGGTACGCGTTCACCGATTCCGGAGTTTCGCCGAGGCCGCTGCCCGGGACGCCCAACGGCATGCACGTTGCGACTTCCTATGAGCACAGGGAGGATTCCTTCTCTTCGGAAGACTTCCACAACCGGAAGGCGCAGGTGGACAAGCGCGCGAAGAAAATAGATGCGCTCATCGAGGAAATACCGTCCCCGGAGGTTTACGGGGAGGCGGATGCGGACGTTGCGGTAATATGCTGGGGCTCGCAGAAGCTCCCTGCGGTGGACGCGCTTCCCCTGCTGAAAGGGAAGGGGGTAAAGGCACAGGTAATCCACTTCAAGTACCTTTTACCTATTCCGGCGGAACGGGTGCTGGGGATATTCGGGAAGGCAAAGAACACCGTGCTGATAGAGAACAATTCAACAGGGCAGTTCGCTGGGCTGCTCAGGGAGCATACCGGGTTCGTGCCCTCGCTGCTTGCGCTCAAGTACGATGGGCGGCAGTGGTTCCCGGCGCAGATTGCGGAAACCGTTGAGGAAGCGGTGAAGGGCGGCTTCAGGGAAAAGCTCGTGAAGGCAGGGGAGAAGGTCAGCTTCGATTATTACAACACCGACATCTACAAGGAGGTGAAATAAATGGCAGATGCAAATGATTTCACGGTAAAAGAAATGCCCCAGTGGTGCCCAGGGTGCGGGAACTTCGCGCTTCACATGGCGCTCAAGAACGCGATGGCCGCCGCTGGCTGGGAGCCGCACAACACCGTAATGGTTTCGGGCATAGGGTGCTCGGGGAAAACGCCGCATTTTGTGCGCTCATACGGGTTTGAGACCCTGCACGGCAGGACCCTGCCCTGCGCATCGGGCGTGAAGCTTGCGAACCACGAGCTCAACGTGGTTGCAGTGGGCGGCGACGGAGACGGGCTGGGAATCGGCATGGGCCACTTCATGCACGTGATGAGGAGGAACTACGACCTTACCTATATCATCCACGACAACCAGATTTACGGGCTCACCACCGGGCAAACCTCTCCCACAAGCGCAAAAGGGTTCAAGAGCAAGAGCACGCCCTTCGGCAACCTTGAGGAGCCGGTGCACCCGTGCGCGCTTGCGCTGTGCTCAGGGGCGACGTTTGTTGCGCGGGCCTTCGCAGGGGACGTTGCGCATATGCAGTCCGTGTTCCAGCAGGCGTTTGCGCACAGGGGCTTTTCTTTCGTGGACGTGCTCCAGCCCTGCGTGACCTTCAACAAGGTGAATACCTACGACTACTGGAAGGGGAGGGTCTACAAGCTGGAGGACAGCGGCTACGACCCCTCGGACTGGGACAAGGCGTTCGAGAAGGTGAAGGAAGAGCGGGATACTAATTGGGAGAAGGTGCCGATAGGGGTGTACTACAAGGCGGATATGCCCACTTACGAAGACGGGCTGCCGGTGCTCAAGAAGGGGCCGCTCGTGAAGCAGGGCTTCAGGAACGACATAACGGAAGACATGGAAGAGTTCATCTAGGGGAATTCAACGAGGTTACCCGTGAGCTTTTTCATGTTCACCACTTTTGCGCCTCCACCGTTTTCGTAGAAAAGAAGGGGGCCTTTTGCGGTGAGGATTTTTCCCTCCACACAGGTTGAAAGCTCCCATGCTTTCGGAAGTTTGTAATCCTCGCGGACTACTTTCACGCCTTCGCGAAGGTACATGCGGAAAACCTCGCGCCCCTGCATTTCCTCAATTGCATCTTCAAGTAGTTTTGGGTCGTCCCTGCCGAGCTGCTTGAGCTTGGTCGCGGCATGCACCGCGTTCTTGAAGCCCATTTCGCGCTGGAGGAAGCCTTCCATTTCATAGGCATCTTCGGAGTTGCTGAAGCGCATTACCTCTGCCCAGCAGTCCGCGCCCTGCTCGCGCACGCGCTTTTCCACGCGCTCGGTGCGGGTGACGCCGCATTTTACCTTTTCGCCGAAGGAGACTAAATAAACCGAATAGGGGCGGTTCACGATTTCGTCCTGCAGGTGCTCAAAGCCAGCGAAGTCCATGCGGGTGTGCACGCGGGCGATGTCCCGGGTTGCGCAATAGCCGCACTGCGCCGAGCCGCGCATGCGCATCCTGCAGGGCTTCCTCCCCTCTTCGTCGCGGTAGCCGATGCATGCCTTTTCCCCTGAGTCCTCAATGCACCAGAAGCCCTCCATCCCGTCGTGGACTTCTTCGCCGTTTTCCCAGTAGGCAAGAGTCGGCTCCTTTATTGAGTAGAAGGAAATCAGGTGGGCCTGCCTCATGCGCGCGCTATCTCGGAGGAGCTTTAAAAGGCTTTTACACCTGCTTTCCGGTGGCGAGGCCCTTAAGCACCTTCATCGCCTCTTCGCGCTTTCCCCACGGCACGAATAGGTGGTCGTGGTGGTAGGCGGAAATGACGTTCACGCTTATGCCTTTTGCGGCCAGCGCGGAAGTGATTTTCGCAAGGAAGCCGACCGCCTTGTCCAGGTCTGAGAATACTCTGAGGGTGATCATTGCCTTGGGTTCCGAGCGCCTGAGCCGCTTGTCCCTGTCCGCCTCCCCCTCCAGCATGATAAGCGTTACGCCCTCGTCTTCGGGGAAGGCCATTATCGGGCTGCCTTTTGGGATGAAGACGCCTTCGGGGAGCGCGCAGATTACGTATCTCTCGTCGTGTAGCTCGGGGCCCATGTTCTTGAGCAGCTCCTTCAGGTCAGAAACCGGCTTCATGCGGGCAGTTCTGCAACAGGTTTTAATAATTTGAGTGAAGCAATCATAATTGCGCAGGGGTGGCAGTGAGTCGCACCTTATGGTGCTCTAACTTGCCACCAATCAGAGGAAAACACGCAGGGGTGGCAGAGTCTGGTCAAATGCGCAGGGCTTAGGAGGGCCTTTCGGCTCTAGGAAACCCTGTGGCTTTAGGGCCTACGCAGGTTCAAATCCTGCCCCCTGCATGCCGCTTTTGGCTTAATCCTTGCTGCGGGCAAAAGCAGCAGCGCAAAACCCTGAGGGCTGCTACGCAGGTTCGATCGCCAGCTTCGCTGGCGAGTTGGAGCCCCGACAGGGGCGACTGAATCCTGCCCCCTGAAAAAGCCTTTTTGTCTTGGTCATGCCCTGAGCAGAAACCCTGAGATGCACTTTGCCATTACAGTAAAATATCATACGTATTTCTCATACGGCTTAAGCAGTTCGGCGCGCATCTCCATGAGCTGTGCGCGGTCGAAGGAGCGGAAGAGCGCCTGCTTGAGCAGCACAATCTCGGGATGGAATTTATGCGTAAAAAAGAAATGGAACGCATCGTCAACCAGCCCTATCTTCGCGTGGTCGCCCCTGTCCATTTCACTTATCGTCTGCAGAGCCATTTCCGCAAGCAGGAACTGGCGGGCATCCGGCTTTATGCCCTTCCATGATTCCGGTGCGAACTCCTTGAGCAGGGTGAGGTCCAGCACTTTTGAGAAATCGTCAACGATTGCGGAGGCAAGCGGCAGGTGCATTGACCTCTGTTCATCTTTCATGCCCTTCAGCATCTCAACAAGGGTGCTTCGTGCCTTCCTCCTCGCCCGGCTGGTTGCGAACGAGAGGTTTGGCGCTATCTTCCGTATTGTGCGCTGGGCGGATTCCACAGGGGTGGGGTCGCGCTCCCCGTTGCCGCGTACTGCATGCACCAGGTGCGGCTGGTTCTTTGCCATGTTATAGAATTTAGGAGAAAATGATTTATAAGGGCTCACTTTTCGGCAAGTGGGACAAACATTACGGGAAGCACGGGGCCGCCTTCGAGCCTGCCGCCCTTCTTCCTGAATTTGTACAGGTGCTGCATGAAAGGCGCGGACTGCAGGGGGATTATGAGGATGCCGGCCTCCTTTAATTGCATTTCAAGGGCTTTGGGCACCTTTTTTGCGGTAGCGCTTACTATTATGCGGTCAAAGGGCGCGGAGGGCGCGGCGCCGCCCGTGCCGTCCTTCACAAGGAAGGACGTGTTCTTTACCCCGAGCTCCGAAAAAATGCCCTGGGCGGCCCTGGAGAGCCCCTCAACGAGCTCCACAGTAACTACTTTGCCCTTTGGGCCCACGAGGCAGGAGATGAGCGCGGTCTGCCAGCCGCTGCCGGTGCCTATCTCCAGCACGCTCTGGCCCTTTTTCAGCCCGGCTTCACGGAGCATTATCGCAATCATGGAGGGCGCGGAAGTGGTCTGGCCGGCAACGGTGGGGAGAGGGGTGTCCAGGTATGCGTCGCCTTTGTATTTTTCGGGGAGGAATAGCTCGCGGGGGAACCTGCGCATGCATTCCGCGATTTCGGGCGTGGCCGCGCCTTCGGCAAGGAGGGCTGCGGCCATCTGCTCATTTGTGGGCATGTGAAAACAAGGGAAAAGAAAGGTTAAAAAGAAAAGGCCTATCTAGGGTCCGGTATGGGCGGCGGGTCTATTTCGGCTCCCCCGAGGCAGCTCTGCAGGCCGCTCCTTTCGTTGCCGTAGAAATCCATGAGCTCCGCCCTCAGGTTGGGGTAAGGCGCAACGGGGAACCAGCCCGCGAGTATGCCTGCCCTCGAATCGGCCCTGAAGGTTGCCTTCATCAGGTTTACCTGCGCCATCACGGTGCGCACCTGCGAATTGAATGATGCGCGGTTGCCATCAACGCCATACATGTACAGGTTGTACATCATGCCGCCTTCCGCCCAGAGGTTGTCCCTCATCTCCTCCAGGGAATCCGGGGCCGGAGGGTCATTCGCATTGTAGAGGTCCTGGGTATATGATATCAGGTCATCGGCGAACATCGCATAGCATTCGACGGATTGGTATTTCGCAGCCATGTACGGGTCTGTTATCCCTATGCCGGCGAAGCTCAGCCCCGCAAGGGCTACCAGCGCAAACAACGCGTGCAAGAATCTCATGGGCAGGCTATCTTCCCCAACCTTTTAAAGCTTTCCATATGGCTTGCGCTGGGGAAAAGGAAAATAGAAAAAGTAGGGGGAAACTACTCGGGGCCCTCGAGGCAGCTCTGGAGGTTTTTCCTCGCATCTCCGTAGAAGTCCTGCAGGTCGGTCCGTATGTATGGGTCGGAGTACACTCCAGTCCATTCGGCCAGCACGGCTGCCCTCGCATCCGTCCGGAAGGTGGACTTCATGAGGCTGGCCTGCGCCATAATGGTGCGCACCTGGGAGTCGAATGCGGCGCGGTTGCCTTCAATCCCATAATCTGCCAGCTGGTCCATCTGCTCGCTGAGGCCGTCCTTCATGTCCTGGAGGGAATCCGGGGCGGGCGGGTCATTGTAGTCGTAGAGGTTCTGGATGTATGCTATGAGATCATCAGCAAACTCCGCGTAGCATCCGGTGGATTCATATTTCGCCCACATGTACGGGTCCTCGATGGGCGGCCTTGCGAAGCTGATGCTCACAAGGAGCGCCAGCGCCAGTATTGCGTATTTTTTCATGGCTTTCACCTCACTTGC
>CAZKHX010000007.1:0-12872 GCA_964552755.1 Microcaldota archaeon
GCCTATTCCGGCACCGTGGAAAACACGGTCGAAAACTCCACCTTCCGGAACAACACCAACCACGGCCTGAGCACAACACAAGTGGGCCAGAACTACATAAGGAACTGCACCGCAATGGAAAACGGGCGCCACGGCTTCAACATAAACGAGGGCGAGGCCATAGTAATCTCGGGCTGCGGCGCGTATACCAACATCGAGGCCGGCTTCAGGCTTCAGGACGTCCTCAGCGGCCCACAGATTCTGGATTCCCTTGCGACCCTCAACGGGGAGGAGGGCATTTCGCTTGAGGGCACCACGGAGTGGCCGGCAATCAGCGGCTTTGATGCCTACAAGAACAACCGCTCCGGGATACTGGTTAGGGACTCGGTCCACAACGCCACAATAGACGACTGCATCCTGCGGGGCAATAACCACTCCGGGATAAAATTCACCGGAGTCGGCGACAACAACCTCACCAACACCTACATCTACCAAAACAACGAATACGGAATCCACATAGACGGCACCTCCGCAACCATAACCGGCTGCCACTTTGAGGACCTGCTGCTGGAGGAAAACGGGAATTCGGGAATCCCTGAGCTCAGGATTGACTTTGAGACCGGCAATACCTTCCAGAACATGACCCTCGCGGCAAACGATAAGAACTACACCGCGTTCTACAACGGCGCCCTGAACAGCTTCTCATACCTCTCCCTCAAGCATCCGGATTACAACACTTCGGTCCAGTTCCCCGGCCCGCTGGCGCTGGGCAACTCCTCCACCCCGGAGAATACAATCGTAACCATAGACCTGGTCAGCTTGGACACCTCTGATTCTGGCGGGGTGCCAGAGTTCGGGGGCATCGGGGCAAAGATATTCCTCAATACCTCGGTCAACTGCAGCCAGAACGTGAAGGCATACAAGAAGACCGGCTGGCCCCAGAGCAGGGAGGACATCATCAACAACGGCTACCAGTGCACCTCACCCGAATGCACCAACTTCCAGTGCACCCAGACCTCCACAACCCATGCGATGTTTGAGTTCCATCCCTCCTCCTTCTCCGGCTATGCGGCCAACTCCTCGCCATACACTGTGGACGTGGGCGAGTGCAAAGTGCTGGGCACTTCGGACACGATATACAACGTCACCGCGGACCTTGAAGGCAACATCTCAAATGCTGCCTGCCTCTACATAGACGGCTCCAACATCCGCCTCAACTGCCGGGGCCATGATATCGAGGGCAACCAGTCCTGGAACCCCGTAATGGCAACTACATGGACCTACGGAATAGTCGTGAGCGCCACCTCCCAGAACATATCGATGCATGACTGCAGCATCCACACCTATTTCATGGACGTGATGGCCGAAACCGGCTCAGCAAACGGAACAATAGAAAACGTCACGGCGTACAACGCCTCCTATGGCATCCGCATCTACGGTGAGAACTTCGGCGTCTCCGGAAGCACCGCGCACAACACCTCCCGCTATGCATATTCCTTCGGGGAGGTGAACGTAAGCATATCCGGCTCCATCGCCTACGACAGTGATGATTACGCAGTCATGGCGGACGAGGAGAACTCCAGCGCCTCCTTCACAAACGTACTCATATACGGCGTTTCCGACTACATATACATCAACCAGTCGGATGCGACCACGGTCAACCTCACCAACTTCACCGTGGGCAACACCGCAACGATGGGCCTCATCAACTGGAAGCTCCTCAACGTCACCGACCTTGATTTCACAAGCAGCAACCTCATCCTCAACACCGACTGGATTTCGCTCGACGCCACGGCAAACCCGCAGGCGAACAGGTCCGCGAACGTTTCCATTATCGATGGATGCGATGAGGACATCTACGTGCTGGGCGGATTCCCGTCCTCCAAGGCCCAGATACTGCTCAACGGCGTGAACTGCACCGGCTGCGTCCAGCATTCCTGCGGCGGCGGGCTGCGCACCTTCTCCGTGCCTTCCTTCTCCGGGTACACCGTGAACGAGGCGGAATGCTTCAATGCGAACGTCTCCGGAGAGTACAACGTCACCGGCTCCCTCTTCGGCAACCTTTCCTCCGGCGCCTGCATCTACGTGAATGTTTCGAACGTGGTAATCAACTGCAACGGCTATTCAATCACGGGCAACGAGAGCACGGGAATCGTGGGCCCGTACGCCATCAGCATGTTCAACGTCTCCAACGTAACGGTGATGAACTGCCTGCTCAGCAACTACACCGCAGGCATACTGGTGCGCAACACCAGCAACAGCGTGTTCAACGAGGTGACCGCATACAACAACAGCTATTACGGCTTCCACTTCTACCAGAACTCGGTGGGCAACACCATAGAGAACAGCACCGCATACAACAACAGCTATTTCGGGTTCTACTTCGTGCTAAATTCCAACAACAACACAGGCCGCTGGAACGAGGCATACAACAACACCCGGGACGGGTTCCGCTACTACATCACGGAATACAATAGCTTGTATTACAGCTATGCCCACGAGAACGGCTGGAGCGGCATATGGGCGGCGGACTCCCCCAACACCAGCATACGCGAGAACAGGGCAAACTACAACTCCCGCCACGGATTCCACGTGAGCGACGACAGCGACGATGCCCAGGTCTACAGGTGCAACGCCACCTCAAACTCCCAGAACGGCATCCTGATAAACGACTCGGCGGACTACGTGCGGGTTGAGAGCTCCCGCTCCACGTACAACATCGGCTCGGGCATTTACGTAGACGACTGCGCATACGCGAACCTTTCCTACAATTTCATAAACAACAACTCCAAGAACGGCATATACTTCTACGACGTCACAGGGGGCTACTCCTATGCCAACAACGCCAGCAAGAGCGGCCTGTGGGGCCTGCTCTCAACCCCCAGCTCCGGCATAGTCTACGTTGATTTCGGGGTCTATGAGAACAACGGCGCATCCGGCATCCGCATAGACGGCACCCTCGCCGCCATCAGTGCACATGTATGGAATACCACCCTGCGCAGCAACCATAACCGGGGGCTCGAGTTGATAAACGGGGTAAACTTCGGCTCGGCAAACGGGAATACGATATACGGCAACTGGATGGATGGAATCGCCCTTTACAACTGCGACAATGCGGAAGTCGCCCACAACACCGTCTACAACAACGCCCAGTCCTTCGCCGCCCCGGAAATATATGTGGATTCCGCGTCCTCCGGGAACACGGTATGGAACAACATATTCAACCGCTCCAGCGGCATAATCGCGCAGGATGAGAACGGGGGCAATGCGTGGAACGCAATCTACAGCTGCATACTGCCCAACATCATAGGGGGCACCTGCAGGGGGGGCAACTACTATTCCGACTACGGCGGCGCCGACGTTGACGGCGACGGCATCGGCGACACCCTCGACTACCCCGTGTATGGCAGCGGTGGCGACATAGACCTGCTTCCCCTCACGAACAACCGCGGCTCCACCACCATCGACCGGTGCGGCTACAACCTCACCTGGTCCAACATGACCTATATTCTCATCAACGACCTCAACGGGAGCACCAATTTCACCTACCCCTCCTCGCCCCCATCATACCGGGACATCTGCATCTGGATATATAACGTATCCAACGTCACCGTGGACTGCGCGGGCCACAGCATAACGGGAACCAAGGAGCACGATGTCAATACCACGCTCGGCGTCGCATTCACCACAGTGTTCAACAATACGCTCAAGGACTGCACGATAACCAATTATACCACAGGGGTCTACATAGACGTTTCGCACTATAACGACGTGCGCAACGTGACCTCCTACAACAACAGCGCCTCGGGCTTCCACATTACTTCCACCATGAATTTCGGATCCGGCCCCCCTCCGTCCGTTTACAATGATTTGTATAACCTGACCGCATACGACAATACTTATGGCGTCAGCATAACCAATGGCTGGCTTAATACCGTGGACCGCCTATATGCCACGGAGCACGGAGGCGGGGGGGCAGGGGTATACCTCTCAGGCTCAACCTTGGCCGGAGTCCCCACAGTATTCAGGAACGTCATACACAACAGCACGATGTTCCTGAATTCCTATGGGATGTACATAAGGCAGAATTCCACATGGACCCATGCCTACAACAACACGATAGTCAGCTCCAGGTCGAATGGCATCCGCATAGACACCGGCCCCGAGTTCAACACGGTAAACGGGACCCTGGTCTACAACAGCATCCTTGCCGGGGTGGTGGTCATTGACGCGCCGAACAACACGATAGTGGACAGCGAAGTCAACCGCAATCTGGGCGGCATCGCCTGCTCCGGCTCGAACGGCCTTACGGTCCAAACGACCGACGTGGTCAACCATACGAGTGACGGCATACTCCTCCAGACCTGCCATAACAGCTACCTTTCCAACCTGCTGGTGCAGTACAGCGGAGATGACGGTGTGCAGTTCGAGGACAGCGACAATAACCAGATGCTCCACGCCCTTGTCCGGGACAACGGCGATGACGGAGTATACGTGTCCCTTTCCACAACAGTACTTGGCGTCTATAATGTCACTTCCCGCAACAACACCAACGAGGGCTTCCATGTGGCAGGCATATTCGGCTTCTACTACTATGCCTACGGCTACAACAACACCAACGGCATACTATTCACGGGGGAGGCGCACAACAACCTGATAAGCTTCTATTCCGAGTTCTACGACAACAGGCTTGACGGGTACCATACCAAGGACAGCACGTACAACAATGATTTCCATGGCTTCTCAAAATCCTACGACAACGGAAGGTACGGCATCTTCCTCAACGGGTCTGCCGGCCTGCATGACCTGTGGTGGTGCAACGTAAGCGGCAACGGCAGATATGGGATATACAATCTCGGCTCTGACAACTCATACATGTTCGGCTGCAACGTATCCGACAACGGCGCGCTCCTCGGGGGCAGCGGGCACGGCATCCAAATACAGTCAGCCAGCAACTTCAGCATCTACAATAGCAGCTCCTACGAAAACAGCGGCTCAGGGGGCTTGATTACAAGCTCCGACAACTGCACAATCCGCAATTCGTATTTCTATGACAACGGGGGTTCAGGGCATGAGTTCTCGATGTCCTTGACCGGGGACATGATGGTTGCCAACAACAACTTCACTGCCGGAGGCACAGGGTCCCTGGCCCCGGTTGGGGATTACAGCGCGACCGGCCCGAACTACTGGAATCAGTCATACGGCTGCGTCTACCCGAGCATAATAGACGGCAGGTGCAGGGGAGGGAATTTCTATTCCGACTATCCGGGCGCGGACGTTGACGGGGACGGCATCGGGGACACCCTTGATTACCCCGTCCCGGGCACCTCCGGCATCACGGACTACCTGCCCCTTACCAGAAACAACCTCATCACCACATGCTTCTGGGCAACAGTCCACAACGCAACCTATACCCTTGGCTCCGACCTCTACGGAAACAAGTCGGACCAGGCATGCATTTCCGTGGTCGCGAACAACACCCTCATCAACATGTCCGGCTACACCGTAATCGGCAATGAGTCCGGAACCACATACGGCCTATCCGTGTACCAGGTGTACGGTGGAAAGCCAGTGGGCCGCTACAACCGCATAACCAGCGGCTTCTTCAGGAACTACACCCTTGGGGTGTTCGTCAGGGGCACATACAGCAATTTCACCAACGTAACCGCATACAATAACTCCAATGCCGGTTTCTCGCTCTACCTCAACGCATTCAGGAACCGCATCACCAACTGCACCGCGCGCGACAACGCGGCCTACGGCATAATCCTGCGCGACTGCGACGACAATACGGTCGAATACTCGTATGCGTACAACAACACATACGGCTTCACCGTTAACGGGACGGCTGCCGCCGCCGAGGCGAACGATTTCAGGTACTGCATCGCGAACAACAACACGATCCGGAACTTCCAGGCATTGTACGCCCCCAGAACCTCATTCAGGTACAGCAACGCGACCGGGGGCGGCAACGGCTTCTTCCTGTACTATTCCAACGATTCCGACATAAGGAACACCCGCTCGGAAAACACGACCTTTGCGGGCGTCGCCCTCTGGTACTCGAACAACACCAACATACAGAATAACCTGGTGCTGCGCTCAAGCACCTACGGGGTGGTGGTTTACCGCTCCTATGGCCCGGAGTATTTCCAGAACATCTCCTCCAATGAGAATGCGGGCCAGGGCTACTTCATGTGGACATACAACGGCTACTTCGGGAACCTCACTGCGGAGAACAACACCCAGGAGGGCCTTTATTCCGTAGCGGATGCAGGCACGACCCTGTTCTCGGGCATGCGCATGTACAACAACTCGGTGGGGCTGAGGTTCAACCAGACCACTGCCATAGTAAACAATACAATCGTGCTCCAGCCGGACGACGAGTTCGTGCTCATAGACACCGAGCCTGCAATCATGAGGTTCGAGAACTTCACAATCCAGAACATCCAGTCCGGCACCAGCGTACGCTGGCCCGGGCCGATAACCCTGGACACCACCACGGACAGCATCAACGGCACGAACACCCTCCTGACCACCAACCTCGCAAGCATCAACACAACCTACATCGCAGAGCTTGCCCAGCCCGCAAATATCTCCCTGGGAGGGGTGAACTGCGGCCTTTACGGCATTGACCTGTGGCGCCACACCGGCTGGCCCCAGAGCGCAGCCGAGGCGTACCTTGACGGCACAATCTGCAACTCGCCCACCTGCGAGAACAAGCAGTGCGCAGGCGGATTTTACACCGCAGACGTGCCCACATTCTCCGGCTACACCACCAACGTGACCGGGTGCATGGTAATCAACTCTTCAGGCGAATACGAGCTTACCAAGAATGCGCAGGGCGCCCCCAACGACGTCACCAACATGCCAGGAATAACCAAGGTGTGCATCCTGATAGCCGTGAGCAACGTTGACTTCAACTGCAGCGGCTACAACATAACCAACGACGGCACCCTGAACGCGGCGGGCATCGCCGTCAACGGCTCCTCCGCAATCAACTACACGAACGTGACCATTTCCAACTGCCCCAGCGTTACCCAGTATGAAGATGGAGTGTATATCTACGATTCCGCTTACGATGTGGTGCGGAACGTGACCGCGCACAACAGCACCGCCTTCGGGTTCCAGCTCGGCGCCACCACGTACATAACCCTTCACAACAACACCGCGCACAACAATTCCATGATGGGCTTCCACCTCCCCTCGAGCTCCTACAACACCCTCCAGAACAATTTCGCGTACAACAACACCCAGTACGGCTTCTACCTGTACACCCTTTCTGACTCCAACAACCTCACCAACAACACGGCATACAACAACACCGACGGGTTCTACGTGTACGACAGCGGGAGCAACGTATTCGACAACAACACCGCCTACAGGAACGTGCGCGGCTTCCACCTTGCCGCCACGGGCATGTGCACCCTTTCGAACAACACCGCGTATGAAAACCAGAACGGGTTCTACATAGCGGAGAACGGGCTTGGCGGCTCCTCCAACAACGACCTTTACGACAACGTGGCGCACGACAACACCCAGCACGGCTTCTACATAAGGGGCGAAAGCGACAACAACGACCTGTACTGGAACACTGCTTACGGCAATGCGGCAGACGGCTTCCAGGTCTATGATTCCGACAACACGCGCTTTGCGGGAGACGAGGCCCGCGGCAACGCCAGGGGATTCTACTTCGACCTTTCAAACGGCGTCTCGGTCGCGGAGAGCTCCTCCCACAGCAATTCCAACACAGGGCTCCGCATACTGTATTCCGAAGTCGAGATAAACGACACTTCCTTCCACAATAACTCCGGCTATGACTTCTTCGCCCAGTCAACGGCTTTCCTCTCCACGGTGAACATGACCAACTGCTCATTCCTCAATCCATCGGGAACTTATGAAAACTACAGCACCCTCAGCATAAACGACTCGGTCAACGCAAACACGTTCTATTCCATAAACTGGACCACCAACTCCTCGGGCATACCGGATACCCACATCAGCTTTGCAGAGAAATTCGTGAACATCTCCCAGGCCGGAGGCACTCTCATAGACCACATCGTGTGGCACTGGCTGGGCTCCGAAGTTTCAGCCGGCGGATACCACGAGGACATGTTCGAGCTCTGGAAGTGGAACACAACGGACGGCTGGGCCCTGATGAACGATTCCCCGGACACCGGCTCAAACATACTTGCGCTGACCAATTTCAACCCCTCCAGCGACTATGGAATCCTGGAGAGGACGGTCCTCGAATGCTATACCTGCTACCAGTGCGACCAGATGGTGGACCTTGACAACGTATACGTAAAGGCGATGAACAACATCTCCAACTACACCGGCCACTGCATCCACGACGTGCTCGGCGAGAACGTCACCTTCGACATGCAGGGCTACAACATAAACGGCAGCGCCGACACCACCCAATATGCGGTGCGCATATACGACCCGGCCGAGAGCGCAATAAACTTCACCATGAAGGACGCGGACATCACCAACTGGGGCAGGGGCATCTACGTGAACCGCCGGAGCTACAGCTACGTGGACAACGTGACCATAATGTGCAACAGCTCCTATTCCGGCTACTACGGCATACACACGGACTATCACGCCCGGGACAACAACTTCACCAACATGAACATGACCGAATGCCAGCGAGGCATAGCTCTGGGCAGCACATCCACCGCGGGACAGATATACCGCAACAACTTCACCAACATCGAGTTCACCGCTTCTTCGGGCTCTGGGCCTGCGGGCGTGCTTCTCGGGGAGGACGTGAAGTACAACCTATTCACCAACCTGTCGGTGCACGGGGTTTCAACTGGCGTATACACTCCCTCCACCGATGCAACCTTCTGCAACTCCAACTGCAACAACATACAGTACAATACGTTCAGGGACTCCAGCATCATAGGCAACTCCAACGGGTTCTACACCTACGGCAGGAACCCGAACAGCTTCAACACATTCGACAACTGCAACATTTCCGGCAATTACCAGCAGGCATTCTACGTGCGCTATGACTTCAGGGACTTCAGCGTAACGAACAGCGAAATCAACGACAACTGCCTATCCACCCCGAACGTTGCGGCATTCCGCTTCGAGCCGGCGGCAAACGACTACGGCGACAACCTTTATCTGGAAAACAATACCTGGGACAACCCGAACTGCATGTACGGGATATACCTGTATGCGGGATCCGCCCGCATAGGCAACCTGAAGATGGTGAACAACACGGTAAACGGCTCCGGCTTCACCTTCTTCCCATATTATGGGGACGATCGGTTCCTCACCACAGGGGTGGACTGGAACATCACCACCGACAACTGGGTGCAGACGGAATACGGGCCGAGGCGCATCTGCTGGTTCCTTGACAGCGAGACAGGGGACGGCGTCTTCTCGAATGCCGCCCCCGTAGGCGCGGACTCCCTCTGCGGCATGGTAGGGCTGGTCCGCACCACCGACCTTTTGGTGGAGAACCTGACCAGCTCAAACACTTCCGCGGGGATAGTGATGGTCCAGAGCGACCGCAACACGGTGCGCCATTCGGAATTCCAGTATCTCTACAATACGGTCAGGGCGGGCGGCGATGCCAACACCATGGACTCGGACTGGAACCGGTTCGAGAACATAACGAGCACCCTGCACTGGGGCAGCCCCATTGGGGGCACCGCAAATTCCCGCGGCATATACATCCAGACGCGCGACTTCGACAACAACGTGTTCCACAACATGACCATCAGGGATACGGAATACGAGCCCCTGTACGCCTACACTTTTATAACTGTGGGCAACAACAACAACTTCACGCACCTATACCTTGAAGGCCCGAACGACATCGCAACGTTCGCCGCCGAGGCCACTTCCAGCGGCTGGGGCAATACCAGATTTACCGATTCCCGGCTCATTGATTCCGGGGGCGGGAACTCCCGGTGCCTTTATTACTCCGGGGCAACCTACACCGACCGCCTTTACGCGGTGAACAACACTATGGCCGGGTGCGTATACGGCATAGAATTGGGCGGGTACGAGAGCGGCGGGTCATACTATTACAATGATTATTCCGTATTCGAGAACAACACGGTAGCCTACCCCGGAACCGGGGGCGCCTACGGCCTGCACACCGCAACCCTCAGGTACGCAACCATAGCCGGCAACAACTTCACCAGCACCACCGTGAGCGGAGGGCGCCACTTCGAGCTGTTCGGCCTCCTCCAGAGCAGCATCGACGGAAACGAGTTCTACGGGGGAGGGGTGGGCTTTTATACGGCCTACTTCAACCGCAACGGGGTGCAGTACAACAACTTCACCAATAACTACATCGGGCCCACTCCCGATGGAGCTGCGTTCTATTTTGATGCGACCAGCGGCTACTCCCGCCCCACGCGCGGGAACAATTTCATCAACAACACCGCCAACCAGACCGATTACGGCCTGCACATAATCGATTATGCCTACGAAAATTACTTCGACTACCTCATAGTCATCGACCCGGTTACATACGCATACCAGCTCGATACCGCAACCAGCACGAACCCAAACAACATCACGAACAGCATCTTCTATTCCAACAACAACCGCTGGATAAACCATGTTGCGGGCCAGACCTGGCTTGACAACCTCACCCTCGCCCGCCTCGACGACTCCAGCAACGTCACCTTCACGGGCGGCACCTTCCTCATGACGAACGACTCCAACTCCGCGAACACCAACGTCGCCTACGACTTCGTCTCCATAAACACCACCAGCGTGCCGGAATTCAACCGCACCGCCACGGTGAAGACCTACACCGATGACTGCCCGACGAAGGTAATGAAGAAATACGGCTTCCCCTCAAGCAGGGCGGAAATCCTCACCACCGGCTTCCAGTACACGGAGCAGAACATCACCTACTGCAGCGGAAACTGGGCAGGGTTCACCGTGCTGAACTTCTCCGGCTATGCGCTCAAGCAGAAGCTGTCCGAATGCTTCTATGCGAGCACGCCGTATACCGAATACGTAGTGGAGGACAACCTCGTGGGCAACAAGTCCGACCAGATATGCATCACCATCAACGTCTCCAACGTGGACATCAACTGCTCGGGCTACAACGTGACGGGCAACGACTCCGGTACCACTTTCGGCATCGCCACGCTCGACCTGGAGCTAGAGAACATCACGATATTCGGGTGCAAAGTTAGGAATTACACCGACGACATCTTCATAGAGAGCCAGACCAGTTACATCAACATAACGGACAACATCGTTTCCAACGCCACGAGGGGAATCGAATCAAAATCCCGCATGGCGCTCCTGGTAAGGAACAACACCGCCTACGGCACCCACAGCTACGGCATAAGGGTGCGCTCCGCCAACATGAGCGAGATACTGAACAACACCGCCCGCGACTCCGCCGGCTCGGGAATCGCAATCGGAGGGGACATATCCAACCCGGAGTTCCTGAACGTGACGGACAATATCGCCTACAACAATAGCCAGTACGGAATAACCATAACCCTCACCAGCAATTCCACCATAAGGGATAACGTCGCCTATGGCAATGTCGTAGGGGGCATGGCTGCGGGGGCCGCGCTCAACTGCACGTTCGCAAACAACCTCATATACGACAGCGGCACTTACGGCCTGGTTGTTGCCACTTCCAACTGGACCGCCTTCACCAACATAACGGCATACAACAGCACCTACGGCATATACCTGACGGAAAATAGCGGGGCCGACCGCTTCACCGACATCAGGGTTTACAACAACACCCAGCACGGGCTGATGGTGGAGAACTCGCACTTCAACCAATTCACGAACGTTTCCTCGTACAACAACACCCAGTACGGAATCCGCCTTGACAATGCAACTTCTTCAGCCATAGATGGCTGCACTATGTACGACAACATGTGGCACGGCGTTTCCATTGACGGGGACTCAACCAACAACAACTTCACTTCCAACGAGCTTTACTCCAACGGGTGGAGCGGCTTCGGCATAGACGGCCAGTACAACCGCTTCGAGAGCAACATTATGCACGGCAACGCCTTCCACGGCCTGCACATAGCCGCCGCGGACAACAACTTCACCAACAGCACCGCGTATTCAAATGCCCAATACGGGGTCTACATGATAGATTCCGACAACACCCTCCTCATAGACACCCTGCTCTACAACAACCTCTACGACCTCTATGCGAGCAGGACCGCGCCCCCGACCTTCCGCTTCAACGCAACCAACGTCACCATCCTCAACCCCTACGGCACCTTAGAGAACTACACATGGCTGGACATCAACGACACGCTGGAGAACGGAGCGGCATATTCCATCAACTGGACGACCAATTCCACCGCCCCGCCGGACCAGACGTTCTCCTTCAGGCAGAAGTACGTGAACATCTCCACGCAGGCTGGCAACCCCTCAATAGACACCGTGTGGTGGCACTGGTCCGATGCCGAAGTTACCGGGTTCTACAATGAAACCAAGTTCGAGCTCTGGAAATACAATTCCACGGACGGCTGGGCGCTGCTCAACGACACTCCCGACACCACCAGCCGCATCCTCGCCTACTCCGGCTTCAACCCCGCGAGCGACTACGGAATCTTCCAGAACAACCTGAGCGGCTGCCAGGTAATCACAGTGCCGGGCACATACCAGCTCACCTCCAATGCGGTGGGCGCGCCCAACGACGCCGCCCCGCTCCTCGGCTTCGTATGCGTGAAGATTGCAGTTTCCGACGTTGTCTTCAGCTGCTCGGGCTACAACATAACCGATGACTCCGCGCCGGCCACCACCACCTACGGAATAGAGCTAAATGGCTCTGCAATACACAACGTGACCGTGCTCGACTGCCCGAGGATACACAACTATTCCTACGGGTATTATGCCTATGAATCCTACAACAATACCGTGTCCAACAC
>CAZKHX010000007.1:12972-53519 GCA_964552755.1 Microcaldota archaeon
ATATACAGCAACGACCTGACCGGCATATATGCCAGCTCGTCCAGCCACTGCGACATTTCCGACAACATAGTCCACTCTTCCTGGGACGTTGGCGCATATGGCATAAGGCTGGCGAGCAACGCCCCCAACGCAACAATCAGGAACAACACGGTATACAACATAACCGAGCACGGCATGTACCTCGAGAGCGGCGACAACCTCATCGACAACAACACGGTATACGACTGCGGCGAGGCGGGAATGCGCAGCGAGGGCGACAACACCCGCTTCTTCAACAACACGGCATACAGCAACACGGACGAGGGCCTGCTGGCCAACCCCGGCACAAACCTCAGCATAATCGACAACAACTTCACCGGCAACAACTATGGGGTTGCCATCAACACGGTCATTTCCTCCACCGTGCGCAACAACGACGCCTACGGCAACACCCTGGGCGGCATAGTGCTGATAACTGCCTCCTCCAACACAGTGCGCGACAACAGGGTGCACAACAACCCCGGCGCAGGTGGAATCGCGTCCGTGCTGCTCTCCAATAACAACGTTTTCGCAAACAACACGGTCTACGACCATGCCTCCGCGCTTTACGGAGGCATCGCCCACATTGAATACCTCAGCTTCGCCCCTGGCACGGGCAACCTGTGGGAGAACAACACCCTGTGGAACAACTCCAACGGCTTCTACCTGTTCAACTACAGCGGCCTGAACACCCTGAGGGGCAACTGGGTGGAGAACAGCACGGGCGCGGGCTTCTACCTCTACCTCGCGGGCCAGAACGTCCTTGAGGACAACACCGCCTACAATGACGGGAGCTATGGCTACCGCCTTAATAATGCATCCTCCAACACCATGGAGAACAACACCGCATACTCCTCCGGCGGCACGGGCTTCATCTTCGAAGACGACGCGAACAACAACGACCTCGGGAACTGCACCTCCCACAGCAACGTGCAATACGGCATCTCGGTGGATTCAGACTACAACCGCATACAGGGCTGCAGCGTATACGAAAACACGCAGGACGGCATATACCTCTTCGGCAACGCCGAGCACGACAACATATCCCACAGCGAAGTATACGGCAACGGCCAGTTCGGCATTTACCTCGAAGGCAGCTCCACCCACCTCTTTGAGAACAACACCGTGCGCGACCACACCGACTATGGCTTCTACCTGCGGGCCGACTCCCAGCAGAACGTGTTCGAGGACAACCGCGCCTACAACAACACCTACGGCTTCGACCTTGCCGCAGTTGGCGTGAATTATGCTTCCTACAACAACTTCACCAACAACACGGTGTACGAAAACACCAACAGCGGCTTCGGCATATCCACCAACTGCGGCAACAACCGCTTCGTGAACAACACCGCGCATGGGAATTCCGTTTACGGCTTCTCCATCGCGGCCAGCTACAACACTTTCATAGAGAACGAGGCGCATTCCCAGCCGACCTCTTTCTCACAGAGCGCAGGATTCTTCCCGGTAATGGGCAACACCTACCGCAACAATACTGCATACAACAATACTTTCTATGCCTTCTACCTGAATTCCGGCACCTATAACGTACTGGAGAACAACACTGCGTACAACAGCTCCTACGGCTATTCCCTCACTGAAATCAGCAGCACCAACCTGACCGACAATGTCGCAAGGGACAACCTCAACGACGGCTTCTATGCGTCGGGCGGGTTCGCCGCCTCCAGCAACAACCGCTTCTACAACAATTCGGCCTACAACAACTCAGGCAACGGCTTCTCCCTCTTCTTCAATACCAACAATTACGTTATGGATTACAATGACGCATATGAAAACGCAGGGGAAGGGTTCTATCTATTCGGGAGTGACTACAATAACCTCACCGGCAACTCCGCCTACAACAACACCCGCGGCTTCTACCTGAGCACCTCTACCTTCAACCGCCTCTTGGAAAACGACATAGCAGAGAATGGGTTCGGCATCTACCTCAACCCCTCCTACAATAATACGATACTGGAGAACAGCCTATACAACAACTCCCAGGACGGGCTGTGGCTCAACGCCTCCTACAACAACACGGTGAGGAACAACACGGTGTACAACAACACCCGCTACGGCTTCTACCTCAGCGAGACCTCCTTCGAGAACAACTTCACCATAAACAACGTGACCTACAACCTGGTCGATGGCATAAGGTTCGCCGCGGACAGCGGCACGAACGACCTCACCGACAACTACGTGTGCTTCAACGTGCAGCTGGACATGAACAACTATAACGCCACCAACGCAGGCCAGCTGGACACCTGCGACAGCTTCTACCAGTGGGAGGAGGGCGGCCACGCAGGCTGCCTCAAGTCCTGCTCCGAGGTATGGCATTACTTCTACGGCAACGTCTCCGGCAATATCCTGCTCGCGACCAACGATACCGAGGTGTTCAGGCAGTGGGACTGGACCAGCGGCGTGGCCAATGTTCTCGCCGCCAACGGGGACGCCAACCCGGACTGGGCATCCCTCTTCGCCCTCGGCCGCAACGTGAGCAACCTCAACTCCACCGATGACTTTGAGGAGCTGGACACCATGCTCGGCATAGGCGCCTTCCGCAACGAGAACGTGAACGCCACCTTCTCATCTGACGGCTCCGACCCCAAAGAAATCCAGACCATGGTGATCAAATACTACACCCACCAGTACGTTCCCATTGCGAACTCCACCAACAGCTCGGACTTCGTCACCGGCATCCTGTGGGACAGCTCCAACGACACGGACGGCCAGTTCGGCCCCACCGACAATGAGGCGGTCATCTTCACCACGCCGATAGAAGGAACCCACGCGAGCAGGTACTCCGATTCCGTCTATTACGAGATAAGGGTGCCGGGCACCTTCGACACCTACGTGGGCTCGAGCGGCGTGGTGGACTTCTACCTGGAGCTCAGGTAGCCCCCCGCCTTCCCGTTGTAGATTTGTGTACGCTTGCACCTGATTACTGGCACAAACATACATTTATATACTTTTCTTACCACAATATACTTATGGTTGACATGCCCATAAAGCTCAATTTGGAAACAGCAGCAAAGCGCCCCCTCCCCAAGAGGGAGAAGCTTGACCAGTTCAAGGACTGCGCGGAAGGCCAGGTTCCCGCAA
Source organism: Microcaldota archaeon (assembly GCA_964552755.1). Classification (GTDB taxonomy): domain Archaea; phylum Micrarchaeota; class Micrarchaeia; order Anstonellales; family Bilamarchaeaceae; genus CAZKHX01. The sequence continues at coordinate 16,090 of CAZKHX010000007.1, forward strand.
AAAGGGCACACCCGGTGGCAAGGCTCATTTCCGCAGCCCTCGTGGTTGCATTCATCGCGGCAGCAGGGGCGTGCACCAGTGACGGCCAGACCGGCCATCCAACCGATACCAATACTGACAGCGACGCCCCCACAGACACGATTACCGATTCAGATGGGGAGAGCGGCCCGTGCACAGGTCCCGGCGAACCCCTCGAAGGGGGGGTATCCGACATCCCTAATTCCGTTTCCGGAAACGTTTCCTTTGCCGGTCCCGAAGGCTCGGTCGAAGGAACCATGACGCTCACCGTAGGAGCGGAAATAGGCAGTGCCGACTTCGATGTAGTCCCCCTCGGCGAATGCGGGGGAGGCATCTGGGCTGCGGCAGGCGCGCAGGGCGACTCCATACCCGTGGTTCCCCAGGCAAGGGCGGATTTCACCCCTGACCCGGACGAAGGCAGCCTCTCCGGCCCGGGCACGGAAGATGCCTGCGAAAGGGAAACAGGCACCATACCCATTTCCATTGATGAAGCATATTCAAACTGGGCAGTTTGGGGCCTCAAGGTAAACGGCAGCGAAGCACCTGTGGAGCTTGCGTTCACCGATTCGCTTTCACCCATCCTACTTGTGGATGGCGTGCCCTCTGCAGAAAGCACCGTTCTGCTCGACGGCACGGGATCATCGCCCAAATCCATCTCCATAGCACTCCCGCCCGGAATCCAGAAACTGGCAGCCAGCGTCTCTTCCTCGGCAGGGGCAGAGATTTTGGCCGCCATGCTGGAGAGCGATATCACAGCGGCGCTCGCAGGCGGTGAGATGCGCTCAGGCACGATGAAAATTGCGCAGATGGGTGCAGGAGAATCGATGGTCCCCGTGATGGAGTGGGACGACTCAATCCAGAAAATATGCTCCAGGTGCACCCCCGGGGAAGCAACCCAGTCCGTGGAGGCGGCCATTTCCGTTCCAATCGATCCGGACTGCGGCGCAATGCATGGAGGCTTCGCAATAGAGGGCTTCAACGTTGAAATCGACCGTGTCACCCCTACCGCGCTTGAGGATGACTACGAGATTACTGGCTTCACAGCCACCGGGCTGGACCCTCTTGAGAACGGGGTTCCCACGATTACAATCACCATCCAGAGGACCCCGCACGGCGGCGACCTCGGGGAGAGGGTGGACATTTACTTCGTGATCTCCGGCCAGGCAGTTTCGCTCAAGAAAAACCCGAAAACCGGTGATTACGACGTGGAGGTCATAAGCCTCGAGAAAGTCTTTCGCGACCCGGACGTGTGGACGGAATACTGGCTTGAATGCCCGGGCGACTGCATAGTCACCGGGGTCTCCTGAGCTGTTCAAAAACAGTTATATTCTTTTCTTACCACTATTTTATCATGTCAGGCATAGGATTCAAATCACCTGCTTCTGGAAAGCCAGAGTGCAAAGAGCCGGAAATCCGCAAAAAGGCCGAGCTGGAGCAGTTCAAGGACTGCGCGGAAGGCCAGGTTCCCGCAAAAAGGGCACACCCGGTGGCAAGGCTCATTTCCGCAGCCCTCGTGGTTGCATTCATCGCGGCGGCAGGGGCGTGCACCGGGAAGAACCCGGGCCGCGACCCTGATAGCACAACCGACAGCGACGCTGCTGCGGAGGTAGAGGACGGCACGGAATTGGAAGACATGCCAGATGCTCCTGAAATCCCGGACATGCCTGACATGATTGATGGTGAAGACGGTCCCGAGATGCCAACAGCAGAATGCCCGGAGCCAGGCGAGGGCCTTCCCGGAGTAGAAGATAATTCCCTGAAGGAAACTCTCGAATGGGACGCTACATTCAGCGGCACGGACGGCTCTGTTTCAGGACCCGCAAATATCGAGATTAGCGCGGAAATAGGCACCGGCATAATGTGGCTCCCTGAAGTGGTTTGCGCTTCAGGCGCGCACGCGGCCTTCGGCGCTGAAGGGGAAATCCCCGTAGCTCCCCAGGCCAAGATATCCCTTTCACCGGATTCGGACGCCAGCGAGGGCTTCCCTGCAGGCCCAGACATTGGCTGCGAGCCTCTCAGCGACACCGAAAACAGCACGCCGGTAGAGGCGAACCAGTTGGGGCAGAACTCAACAGCGAGGAACCTGCCCGTAAACGGCAGCACGGTGCCCGTGGAACTGGCTTTCATCGACCTGCCCGCGCCGTTGCTCATGGTTGACGGCTCCGAAGCCACGTCGCTCGTTCTGGGCGAGGGCGGGCTTGTCGCAACCGAAGTGAAGGTGGTTCTCCCGGCATTTTTCATGGGCCTCGCTGCCAGCATCTCAACTCCCGGAGGGGAGGCTCTCCTCTCGGCAATGCTGGAAAGCGAAATCACCGCAACGCTATTCGGCTCAGATGAAATAGCCTCCGGGAAAGCGAGGATTTTCCAGGTTGGCTCTTCGGAAACAGTCCTGCCCGGGATAGCCTGGGAAACCCCAACGCAGAAAGCCTGCCTCAGGTGCAGCCCGGGCCTTGAGGAGCATTCGATAACCGGCACAATCACCGCGCTGGAGGACCCGGACTGCGGCATCATGCACGGCGGCTTCGTAATAGAGGACCTTGCCGTTACTATAGAAAGCGTCAGCCCCGAAGCCCTTGAGGACAATTATTCGGTCTCAAGCTTTTATGCCACCGGGGTGGGCGCCTTTGCCGGAGGAACCCCGAGCGTGACGCTTTCCATCCAAAGGGCAGTCCTGCACTCGGACACCGGGGAAGTGGTTATCATATACGTCACCGTTTCAGGCACCGCCCGTTCTATAAAGATAAACCCGAATACGGACCTTGAGGACAGGGTGCCGTTCAGCGAAACGTGGATGTGGCGCGACCCGGACGTATGGGCTGAATACTGGCTGGAATGCCCGACCACCTGCACTCTTTTCGGCGTGTGACTACAATTCGAATTCCATCAGCTCCCCGTTTTTCGGGGCATAGACCTCATAGCCCTTGGAGCGCAGCTCTTCGGCAAACTCCGGGCAGCTGTCTCCGTGGTTCAGCACCAGCTTCTGGGGGTTCGCCTTGTCAACGTAATCAAAAAGCCCCTTCCTGCCAACGTGCGCGGAGAAGTCCATGTACTCAGAAGGCACCTCCACATCCAGGATATTCTCATCGATGCGCACCTTCCCTTCATTGAGTATCCTCCACCCATTCGTCCCTTCCACATTGTAGCCGGTGAATATCATCCTCGAATGGGGGGGGAGGTTCAGCAGATAGCCCAGGGCAGGGCCGCCCTCCATCATCCCCGCGGTGCTCACTATCACGGACGGGGTGGAAACGGCCTCCCTCCTGTCGCCGGGGTGCCCGACCAGCGTGACCGATTCGACGACCTCCTCGAACTTGCCGTAATTCTTCACGTAGTCCGGGTATTTCAAATAGATTCTGGTGACCTCCCTGCTCATCCCGTCCAGATAGATGGGCACCTCGTTCCCGAGCAGGGAGCGCAGGGTCATCAGCAGCTCCTGGCTCCTGCCCACCGCGAACGCCGGCATCAGCACGCATCCCCCTTCCATGAGCGTTGCCTCAATCTTCAGCCCAAGCTCCCTTTCCAGCCCGGACCTGTCCGGGTGGTCCCGATTGCTGTAGGTGGTTTCCAGTATGAGCACGTCCACATCTTCCGGTGCGGCGCTCCCGATGTGCATCTGCGTGTCCGTGTCCTTGAAGTCTCCCGAGTATACTATTTTCGCCCCCTTATATTCCGCAAGTATCGAAGACGCCCCTAAAATGTGCCCTGCATCCCACATCGTGAATTTCGTTTCCCCGAGGTGCAGCCCCTTGCCGTTGAGCATGGGCACCCAGCCCTTCTGCGCCTTCTTCATGTGGGATGGCCTGTAGGGCAGTTCCTTCCCCATGATTTTGAGGGAATCCCTCCAGAGCACCGAAGCAATGTCAAAGGTGGGCGGCGTCCCATACCACGGAAGTTCCTGCCGGGTATACAGGTGCGGCACGAACCCGCTGTGGTCAAGGTGCGCATGCGAGATGATGGCACCGTCAATCTGCCCCTGGAACGGCATGGGGTAATGCTGCCTTTTCCCGCCTTCCTTCGAGAATATCTTTATCCCGTAGTCAAACAGAATCCGCACGTCGGTTTCCAGCAGGAAGCAACTCCTTCCCACCTCCTGCCCGGCGCCCAAGCAATGAAGCCTCACTTTCACTTTCTCACACCGCACCCCTTACCGCTGTGCGCTTTATAAAAGTTGAGCAAGATTGCCTCCCATGGCCTTCAAAATCCCGGAATTCAGCCTCCTGGAGAAATATGGAATAGGCCTCATCCCGTATGCCACCGCAAAGACCGAGGACGGCGCGGCAAAGGCCGCAAAGCGCCTTGGCTATCCGGTCGCCCTTAAAGTGGTTTCCCCCCAGATAGTGCACAAGACCGATTTCGGCGCAGTGAAAATAGACATAAAGGACGAGAGGCGCCTCCGCCACGCATACGAAGACATAATGGAGAACGTGCGGCGCAGGAAGGTGAAGGGCGTGCTTGTGCAGAAGATGGCCCGCAAGGGCGTTGAGCTCATAATAGGCGGCAAGCTCGACCCGCAGTTTGGCCACATGATAGTGCTTGGCATGGGCGGCGTGTACGTGGAGGTATTCCGCGACGTAAGCGCCCGCCTCTGCCCCATAGAAAAAGAGGACGTGCACGAGATGGTGATGGAGCTCCGCTCCCACCCCCTGCTCACGGGCGTGCGCGGCATGAAGCCCATAAGCATCGCAAAGCTGGAAACCCTCACGGCCAAGGTATGCAGGATGATGGTGAAGGAGAATCTGAAGGAGCTTGACCTGAACCCGGTTGTCTTTGACGCAAAGGGCTATGACATAGTGGATGTGAGGTTTTCGAAATGAGGCGCGACCTGAAGAACCTCAAATACGTTTTCGGGCCCCGCTCTGTTGCGGTAATCGGCGCCTCGGAAAAGCCCACCAAGCTGGGCAACGTGATCCTGAAGAATTTTGTGGACGGAAAATTCGCCGGCAAAATCTACCCCGTGAACCCGAAGCACGAATCCCTCCTCGGCCTCAAGTGCTACCCCTCAATAACAAAGGTCCCCGGGAAAGTCGACCTTGCGATTTTCGCAGTCCCTGCGCACGCAGTCCCGAAAATAGCCGCGCAATGCGGGAGGAAAGGCGTGCGCGGGGCGGTGGTGCTCTCCGCCGGCTTTGGCGAAGTGGGCAACAGGAAGCTTGAGGAAGAGCTGAAGAAAGCTGTGCAAAAATACAACATCGCCATGATCGGCCCAAACTGCCTCGGGGTTATGAACCCCCTGAAGAAAGTGGACAGCATATTCTTCCCGTTCTACAAGTTCGAGCGCCCTCCCCCGGGCGACATCTCCTTTGTCACCCAGAGCGGCGGGGTAGGCACGTGCGTTGCGGACCTTGCCTCCCATTACGGAATAGGCATCTCCAAGTTCATCTCATACGGGAACGGCGCAAGCATAGACGAGGCAGACCTCATCGAATATCTTTCCGAGGACAAGGAAACGAAGCAGATTCTCCTCTACATAGAAGGCACGAGAGACGGCCGGAAGCTCATGGAGGCGATGATGAGGGCGAACCTCAAAAAGCCCGTGATAGTGCTCAAGGCCGGCCGCACGGAAGGTGCCTCCGAAGCCGCGAAGTCCCATACAGGGAAGCTCGCCGGCTCCTATCTCGCATACCAGGCCGCCTTCCGCCAGTCAAAGGTGATAGAGGTGGAGGGCCTTTCCGAGCTTTTCCACGTGGTGAATGCGTTTTCCCAGCCGATGCCAAAGGGAAAGAGAGTTGCGGTGCTCACGAACGGCGGCGGCCTCGGAGTGCTCACAGCGGATTCACTCGAAGCTTCAGGCCTCGAGCTTGCAAAGCTTTCCGCAAAAACAAAGCGCGCGGTGGTTTCCACCCTCCCCAAGGGGTGGACCGCGGGCAACCCCATAGACCTCATCGCGGACGCAACTTCGGAAGACTACTACAAGGCGGTTCGCGCCCTCGTGGACGATGAAGGGGTTGACTCAATAATAGTGATTATACTTTTCCAGGCGCCCGCGCTGGATTCCCGCGTGCTGAATGTCCTGCTCGGCGCATCTGATGAGAGGAGGAAGCCGATTTTCGTGGTTGCCGTAGGTGGGGACTATACCGAAGAAAACCGCAAGGTGCTGGACAGCCACGGGATACCCACCTATGATTCCCCTGCCTATGCGGCCTCCTCGCTGAAGCGGTTCACGGACTACGCGCTGTCCATGAGGAAAACAAAAAAGAAGGGCTGAACGGCCCCCTAAGCCATTGCAACCTTCTTGCCGACTTCCTTTTCCTGCTTGGCGGTGAGCTTGATGCCCTCCGCGCCGGGCTTTATGCCCATCGCAACGAGGACGTCAACAATCTTGTCCGCCGCTTCCGCAATCCCGAAGTATTCCGGGTTGAAGCCGACCGCAGTGAGGATGATCTTCCCGCTTGGGTGGTATTCGGTGAACACCATCGGCATATCCCCCTCTTCCACTGGGGAGAAGGTGACTATCACGTCTTTGCCAGCCATCCTTGCGTTGACTATGTTTGCGATAAGCTCCTGCATCGCTGCCTTGAGCTGAGCCTCGTTCTTCTTGAGCTCGGGGCTTACGATAGTCTCCGCCATGACGTTTACTGTGTCCTCGACCACTTTTGATGCGGTGAGGGTGACTGTGCCTTTTTCCTTTGCCTCGGCCTTTGCAGCGACCTTCTTTGGCACCGCCGCCATCGCCGGCTTGGGCTCCTTGGGCAGGTTCCCGAGCTCCGCATATATCTTCTTCTTCGCCTTTGTCACGTCCTTTGTAAGGAGGTAGAACTCGGTGCCCCCCTTGCTCTCGGTCATGCCCTGCGCGTAATTGAATGCGTATATCCAGGTTTCATCCCCGTAGATGGTCCTGCCGAGCTGGGCCAGCTTCGCCTTTTCCGCGCCCCCTATGTCAGCCTGCTGGGATATCCAGAGCGCGAACTTCGTCGCCTCCACAAGCTCGGGAAGCTCGTCCTTCTTCCCCATCTTCATGAGGAACCTGTACGTCTTGTCGCTTATCACGTAGCCATAGTCGTCGAACATGTGCCTGCACATGGACACGAGGGCGGTCGCGCCGGAGAAATAATTGAATGCAATCTGCGCCTTCTTCTCGGCCCCGCTTTCTGGGGTCGAGCTGATTTCCGTTATGCCGGCGAGCGGATCCCATCTCCCGGTTTCCATGCTCTTGCCGGTGTCCGCCTCCCAGAGCTTGCCGTAAAGGTAATCCGTGTCAACGCCCATCGCCAGCAGGAGCGGCTCAACCGTCTTCGCCTGCTGGACTGAGAGAGACTCCTCGTACTTGAGCTTCGGCTTCTTCTTCGCGGTTACCGGGCCGAATGCCGGTGAAATAGCGGGTTTTCCTGCTGCCATATGTATCTCCGTAAATATTGGCGCGCCTCCCTTTTTTAAGGCTTTCGCCGGAGGGCCGCAAAATCCACGTCGGAGCACCGAATATACACACTACTCCTTTTTTCGCAACACGAGGAACACGTGGTCCTTCTCATAGGGCCCGATCAGGATGCGCTCCACCAATTCGAGCTCATTGGACAGCTCCGCCTCAACCTTCGCATACACCTTTTCCGGCTCCTCGGTCACGTCGATGCACTGCGACTTCACAGCAATCATTGCCCAGCCGCCCTTCTTCAGAAACTTGCGCACGTTGCGCAGAAGGTATTCCGCCTGGTCCGGATGCGCCACGTCTTCGTAGACAACATCCACCTGCCCCACATCGGAATATTCTTCGGGCTTCCCCGCATCCCCCAGGATGGGTATTATGTTCTCGCGCAGTTCGCACAGCTGGATTAATTTCTTCATGGAATGCGCGGAAACCTCCACAGCGTAAATCTCCCCCTCCGCCACGGCATCGGAGATGTGCGAAATGGTAGTGCCGGTGGCCGCCCCGAGGTATAGCACCTTGGATTTTTTCCCGAAAGGGAAGTTCTTCAGCCCCTTCTTTACCGCGGCGGCAAGCTTGCTCCTGTAGGGGTTCCAGCTGCGGTATTCCCCCTGGTCAACCCTGAGCAAATCCTCCCCATAAACGGTTTTCCCGGGAACGAGGTTGCGCGTGTAGAGCTTTCCCTCCTTCCCGTAGACCCCCGGAAAAATCTCCTTCATCCCAAGCATCCCTCAGCCTACGCACTCGCCTTCCCTGCAGGCGCACTTCACAGCCTCCTTGCGTATGTCCCCGTAGTAGCAGGAGTATTCCCAAAGCTCATCCGGGCTTGCGCACCTGTCCTCAACCTCTTCCATCACCGTGGTCCCGATGACCATCTTGCTTATGCCGCGCGAGTACGGGTCGTTGGATTCGCTGGAAGAGACGCATAGCGCATTGTCAGTGTTGTGCACGCACGCGCCTCCGCCGCAGCCCCAGCCGCACCTCTGCGTCTTCTTTTCCACTTCGCCGTATTTGCAGGAATAGTATTCTAGGCTGCTGCCGTCGCATTTGTTGAAGTAGGTCCCCTGCACTCCGTGCAGCTTCCCTATCACGTAGTTGGAATACTCAAGGCAGTCCTCTATCTGCTGCTCCTCCTCTTCAAGCGGGGTTTCACCATCCCCGTTCCCGTTGCCATTTCCGTCTGCGTCTCCGCTGGGCGGCTGGTATGGCGGCGCGGAAGGCGCCTGCTGGCCGTTTCCCCCATCTTCCCTCTCCTCTACAAGCTCCTGCGGGCAGCCCGCCATCAAAAGCAGGAAGGCTGCCGCAAAGGCCACAAGTGCCCTCATGGATTCCACCAAGCCAGGAAGGGGAGTCGAACCCCTCTATGCCGGTTTCTTCACCGGAAGCAACGCTTCCGACCCGGAGCTGCAGCCGGCCACATAGCCCCTCTGTCATCCTGGCAAAGCCTTTTTGTCAAAGGCATCCTTCGGGCAAAAACCCTTGGGAAAAACCCTTAGGCATACTTCTAAACTTACACCTCTAACTGTTGCGCTATTATTAAAATACATAGCGCTCTTAGGATATCCCTATGTCACGATGTCTGGCCAACATATCTGGCCAGCCATCATGAGGGCTCGTAGCTCAGCTTGGCCAGAGCGGCGGACTTTTAACAACCCGCAGGGGTTCGAGGAAATCCGTAGGTCGAGGGTTCAAATCCCTTCGAGCCCGCTTGCCCGTTTTGTCCACCGCTTTTGTCCTGCGGTTTTCAACGGGCAAAAGCAGTCAGTCGCACCTCATGGTGCTCAGTCGCCTTTGGCTCCAACGCGACACTTTCGGTGTCGCTCCAACCCGACAACCGGGTTGTCGGTCGCGCAAAACCATGAGGAAATCCCAGGGCATCGCCGGCTATGCCGGCGAGTTGGAGGCCAAAGGCCGACTGAAAACGGGTATCCAAACCCTAGGATGAACATATATATGGGTGGAACCATGCTATTCATATTTGACTTCGACGGGACTTTAATCGACCTTGACATTGACTGGGGCAGGGTGCAGGAGGAAGTTCTCGAATACGCGGAGAAAGCCGGCGCCGACCCGGGCGACACCTCCAAGCATCTCGTTACCATCGCAAACAAAGTCTCGGACACCCCTGAAAGGAAGGAAGCGGTGAATGCAATCTTCCGCAGGCACGAGCAGGAATGCGTAGACAAGGGCGCGTACAAAATCTTCCCCGGGGTGAAGGAGACACTTGAAAAGCTCAGGGAAATGGGCCACAAGACCGCAATCGCATCAAACAACACGGAGGAAACCCTGAGGCAGGTCTCGCAGAAGGAGAACCTTGCGGTTGATGCAGTCCGCGGCAGGGATTCCCAGTTCCTGCCGAAGCCATATCCCGATATGCTCCTCTCCCTGATGGAGGAATTCGGGGAAGCCCGCGAAACCACTTTCTTCACCGGGGACAATTTCTGGGACACGGAATCAGGGAAGGCCGCGGGGATAAGAACATTTTTAATAAAACCCGGTACACTAAATATCTCACTATTTCACGGAATCAACTTATGACAGTTCCACTGGAACTTTACTTACTAAAAATTTATATTTCATAGAATATTGAGAAGATAGTGAGAGTAAGGTTGGAGAGTGGAAGACAGAGAGAGCTAATCTATGAGGCTAAATACAAATTAAAGGTTACATGGAGAGAATTAGCCCAGCAATTCGATGTTACGCCTATTCAATTGAAGGAGTGGCGGCTCGAACATTCTCTTATTCCATACAATCTCTTCATGGGACTTTGTTGTTCTGATAAATATGAACGATATATTCTAGAAATCTTGCCGGAAACTTGGGGTCAAACAAAAGGCGGATTTCTTTCATATAGTAACACTAAGCCATGCAGGAAATTAGAGAAATCAGAAGAATTGGCTGAACTGATTGGCATCCTGTTAGGCGATGGAAATACATTCAGGAAAGCTGGGGGGCGCGTCCTCCAAGTTCGTATCGCAACTAATAGAAGAACAGAACTAGCATATTCTAGGGAGTTTATCTATCCGTTAATGAGGAAGCTTACTGGTTTGGAACCATCATTCAAAATACATGAGAATGCCATCTACGTATGTATCAATTCGAAAGGCTTCATCCGAGAGTTGGAACTAATGGGCATCCATTCCGGGAATAAGATTAGGAATAGGGCGTGTATCCCTCAATGGATTTTCTCTAAGAAATCATACCTGCAAGCATGTATCAGGGGCCTTGTTGATACAGATGGTTGTATCCACCAACTCTCCAAAAAAGATCCAAATCTAGGGCGAATAAGTTTCAAAAATTTCAATCCAAAATTATTGGAGGATTACCGAAAAGCCATGTTTATCCTAAATTTTCATCCAAGTAAAGTGACTTATAACAATATTTTTGTAACCCGAAAGAGCGATTTAATAAGATATCGGAGAGAAATAGGTTCCAGTAACCCCCTACAAGGGAAACAAACTGGAAAAATTCAGCCCCGTAGTCTAGAAGGGATTAGAACGGACTATTCCCTGGGCAATGGTAAGGATGCGAGGTTCTGGCCCTCGTGACGTCGGTTCGAATCCGGCCGGGGCTAAGCTACCCGTTTTGTCCCAGGAATACACCGGGCAAAACGGGTATCCAAAACCCTTAGGTTCACCTCTCCCCTATTTTAGCGCTGTCTTATTTCTATTCCCAATTCCCTAACCAGCCCAAACAGCTTGTCCCTGTCTTCCGCGCGGAAGCTTTTCTTCTCATACCACAGCCCCTCGATTTTCTCAACATTCTTCTCCACCGCCTGCTCCACGGTGTCCATCCCAACCGTGGCAGCTTTGTACTTAGGCAAAATATGCCCGAAGGCATCTTCGCCTTCCAGCGCCTTCTTGGTGAAATAAGGCGCATAGTGCCCCCCTCCGGCCCCGAACCATGAAGGGTACAATTCCTTTTTGTCAATGGAATCCATGACAGCTTCCGCAATGATTTCATGCGCCTTCGGGTTTCCCCATTCTGCAGGCCCGCTGCCAATCTCTATGAATATTATCGGCAATTTGCAGGTCGGGCCGTGGTGGTCCACCTCCTGGTTCACGTTCCATCCAAGCGAATTATTTTCATTCATGGAAATGAGTATGTCCTTCATCCTGCTAGCATAAGCGGTATTCAGGGTGCGCGCCTCCCCGCCCATGTCAGCTGAGTCCCAGTTGCCCGGGATGTGCACGGTAAATGAAGGCCCGCCCCTTTCGCTCTTGTGCGTTGAAAGCACAAGCAGCCAGTCCGTTTCAAAATCCGTGGGAACGTCTAGGATGTGCCCTGCCCCGGTATCCACCAGCATGTGCCCTTTCCATTCCCCCTTCTCCCCGAAGCCCATCCCGCGCAGGCGCTCCGCAGGCCCCCTGCTCGCCTCTATCTTTGAGGAATACAGCACGTGCATGCAATTGTGGGGTGCGGGTAGCTTTATAAACATTCACCGCACCTTTTTTTACGATGATAAAGAAATTCAACGATTTCGATGCTTTCGAAAAGGCCGTGCGCGCCAAGCACATTGCCAGCGACCTTGAGAACCTGCGCTCGCTCGACATTCTCTTCTATGAAACGTACAAGGACCACATGATACTTAGCGTCCCCGGGCTCAACATGATGCCCAACCAGATCCTCGTCCTCTCCTCAAGGTACAATTATGCATATGTTGAAGGCGCAAAGATTCCCACTCGCGTGAAAATCTCAAAGCTGAAGCATAGCAAGTACATGGAAAGCACCCTGCTCGCATATGAAGTGCTCGCGGGCGTGGTGGCAGTCTATGGAGAGCAGTACAGGAAGATTGCCCGCAAGATAGAGCAGCTGCACGACTACCCGGACATAGACGAAGTGGAAATCGTGGGCAAGCAGGTCCGCATAGTTTCCGATGTGATGGAGGACGTGCTGCAGCTCGTCCTTGAGGCAGAGGATGAGGAGTTCAAGTACCTCAATCCCGACGTAATCCCCTATGAATTCGACATCTTGGTTGCGCGCACAAGGCACATCGTGGACAGGATAAGGAACCTCAAGCGCGAGATAAACATACTGCGCACCAAATGCGAGCTCATAGAGGCGAGGAAGCTGAACAAGCGCATTGAGCTGCTCACAAAAATCATGGCAATCCTCACGATAGTGAGCCTGATCATCTCCGTGCCGAACACGGTTGCCACGTTCTTCGGCATACCCAGCGTCGCAGAGACGGTTGAAATCCAGATGATGGTCTGGGTGATACTGATCTCCTCAGTGCTCGCGGTATTGCTTTCCTACCTTTACGTAAGAGGCGTGATATAGTGGAATATGTAATCCTCTCCCCGTGCACCACGGCGAAGAGCAGGGAGCTCAGGATGCGGGGGAAGATAGACCTTGCAAAAGCGGAGGAATCACTCTCAAAAGACCATGACATCACCGGCCGCACGGAAGTTTTCCTTGCATTTGCATACAAGGGGAAGCCGATTACCCTCTACTCCAGCGGCAAGATAGTGGTGAAGGAAGCGGAATCCGAAGAGGCAAAGGCCCTGCTGAAGGAAGTGCTCGCGCTTCTTGAAGGGAGGGGGTGCCTTGTTGAAAATTGACTTCCACCTGCATACCGAATTCTCTCCTGATTCCCGCCTCAGGCTGGGCGGCCTTGCGAAGCTCTGCAAAGAGAAGGGCATTGTCCCGGCAATAACCGACCACAACACCATGGAAGGCGCAGATGCCTTCAGGAAGTTCAAAGCCCCATTCATCCCAGGGGAGGAAATCCGCGTTTCATGGAAGAACTGGCGCGCGGACATCACGGGCCTTTTCCTCACGGAGCCCATCCCAAAGTCCACGGATGCCGCGGAAGCCCTCGACCTGATAAAAGGGCAGGGTGGCCTTTCCTACCTGCCGCACATGTTCGACCTGCTGAGGTTCGGCCTGCGGGATGAAGGGCTTGCGCGCAGGGCGGACATAATAGAGGTGTTCAACGGCAGAAGCTTTGGGGTGTTCGACCGGAAGGCAGAAGCGCTCGCAAAGAAGCTGGGCAAGCCCGGCGCCGCGGGGAGCGACTCCCATTTCCTTTACGAATTCGGGAAAACCTGGACCGAGGTGGAGTGCGATGAGCTTGAGCCGAAAGCCCTTCTGCGCGCAATGAAGAAAGGGACGAAAATCGTCGGAGAAAGGACCTCGTTCTTCAAGAGGAAATGGGTAAGGCATTTCGGCTAGAGCCAGGAATCCAGCCTGCTCTGGCTTTTCTCCTCCTCCACCTTGCTCTCCATGCCGCTAAGCGCCTTCTCGACGCGCTCAGGGGAAAAATCATGCCCATCCACAAGCAGCCCGAAAAGCCCGTTGCGGTCAACCTCCCCCCACTCCAGCTTCCCGGCTTTTTTCACGGGCGGCTCCATGAAGAACCTGTAGATCCCCTCCACATCCTCCTCAAACTCATAATCGTATTTCTCCTTCACGTATTTCTCAACCGCGGAAAGGGTCTTGTGCTCCTTCACTATCTTGAGGGCGGTTTTCGGGCCGACGCCCCGTATCCCCTCGTCGTAGTCCGTCCCGCACAGAATCCCTACCAGGATGAGCTGCCCCCTCCCGAGCCCGAGGCCGCTGAGCGTTTCCTCCAGCCCCACTTTTTCTATGCCTACCTCGACCCACCTGTTCTGCCTCGGCACCTTTCTCTTCCCGGTTATGGATAGGTTGCGCACCAGCAGCGGTGAGCCGAACAGGAGCGAGTCATAATCCTGCGATGCCGCGGCAAAGCATTCCCCCTCCGAGACCATGTGCGCTGCCTGCGCCTCGCCCTCGCTGGGCGCCTGCACCCACGGGATGCCCATGTGCGTGAGCAGTTCCTTGCTTTCCTCAACCATCTGCGGGGTGAGCTTTGAGCTTGCCTGCGCGTACTTCCGCGCGTCCTCCAGCCGCTCCTCCTTCAGCGCCTTTTTCCATTTCTTGGTGGCTTCCCTCCTTATCTCGCGCCTTTCCTCCTGTGTCTTCTCCTTGAATGCAGGCGCCTCCCCGTCAAAAACATATACCGGCTTCACCCCGGCCTTCACAAGCCGTATGCTCCTGTAATAGATGCCCGAAAGGTGCCCCGTGACCCTCTTTTTCGAATCCATCAGGGGCGTGCCGTCCTCCTGCCTTATCGAAGAAAGGAATTGATATATCATATTGAGGGCGTCTATCGCAACCGCTTTCCCTGAAAGCGAGCCGAGCTCAATCCTATGCTTCACAACAAGGTCGCCAAGGTCAACTCCCACTATTCCTCCCTCTTCTTCTGCATCTCCATCATGTCGAGCAGGCTGAGCTCCTTCTTCTCGCCGCCCTTTGCCTGCACAATTTTCTGCTCCGCCTTCTCGGTAAGCGTTATGCCCAATGCCCTGCCTATCTTTTTCGCGACCTCTATGGTGGGCATCATTTTTTCCCTTTCTATCTTGTCGACGTAGGATGCCTTTTCGCCCACTTCTTTTGCGAGCTCCTCAATGGTCATGCTGCGTGCCTTCTTCACATTCTTCCCGTATTCGTCAATTTCCTCATACCTTATTTTCTTCGCCTGCCTCGCATCCCTTATCCTCTTCCCGTAGCCTTCGACCACGTCCTCTTCCATCCTGAGGGATGCGGGCACCCCGGGATCTGCCTTGCGCCCCGCCTCCGCAGGGCCTTCCTCTTCCCCTAGCGCGTGCAGTATCTTCCCGTGCCTTGCGCAGCCGCCGCAGGCAAGGACCTTCGCGCCCTCCACCTGCACGAAGAATTTGGCCTCCCTCTTGCCGCAAATCTCGCATTCCATGCTCCCTGAATTGGCAAATAAGGTTTTTAATGCAATTGAGCCGAAGTAGCACCATGGAGATTGCCTTTGACGGGAAAAATGCATTTGCGAGCGACCCGGCAACAGTGGGCGTGCTCAGCCGCGGCTTTTTCGGGAAGATGCGCCGCGGGAAGCTTGTGCTTTCCCCTGAGGAAGCGCTTTACCTTATGGACGTGCGCGGAGCCGCCTGCAGTGGCAGCAGGGGCAAGCCGCTTTCATTCAATGCCCTTGCGGCAAACCTCATGAAGGGCAAGAAGCTGCTCGCCCGCTACCTTGCGTTCAAGGAGTGGAGGGAGCGCGGCCTCATACTTGCCGATGCGAAGGGGCTCCTCGGTGACTATGGGCAGGCAACCGCAGTGGAATACGATGGCTCCGCCCCCGTCTCTGGCCTCCCGGCGCCAGAAGCGCTCTTCTTCCCGGAATCCCTCATGTCCACAATAGACGATGCAAAGGCCGGGAAGCAGCTTTATGAGAAGGGATGGTTCGGCCAGTTCGGGGAGTACAAGGCGGCACACAAAGGCAGCATCTCCAAGCTGGACGCCTATGAAACCATTTACCTTTCGGGGAAGGGCAATCTGAAGCTCCTCAACTCTGCGCGGAAGAAGGTGCTTTCCGAGGCCTCGGCGCGCATCAAGTATTTCCCTGAGATATATGCGGTGTATGAGGACTGGAGGGAAAATGGCTTCGTCGTTAAAACCGGCTTCAAGTTCGGGACGCATTTCCGCATATACTTCCCCGGCGCCGCGCCCTCGGGCAAGGGCGGCTGGGTGCACTCAAAGCACGTGCTCCACGTTTTCCCGCGCAGGAGCAAGCTCCTCACCTCCGAGTGGGCGCGCGCAATCCGCGTTGCCCATTCCGTGCGCAAGACCTTCATACTCGCAATCCCGGGGAAGAAGAACAGGGGCACGGGCAAGGGCGTATGCGACTTTGCCCTCTACCACCGCAGGGGAGGGGAAGCGCTCAACCCAAAAAACTCCGACCCGGGCTATCTCATGCTCGCCCTTTCAGAGGATGAATACCTCGGGGGGGTGGAGCTTTCCGCAGCGCTGGAGGAGTGCGCCGCGCGCGGCCTCAACCTTGTGCTTGCAATTGCGGACAGGGAAACTTCCGTCACGTATTATCTCATAAAGCGCATTAAACTCCCACACAGTCGCTTTGACTACTTCGAAATCTCCTGGCTTAACCCATAACATTATAAATCTTCAACGCAAATGTGTTGCGGTGGTCCTATGGCTAAGTTCAGCCTCGCAAGGCAATTGACCGGAAAGAAAGTCATCACAAATGAAGGAGAGGAATTTGGCAGGCTTGTCGACGTAAACATAAACGAACTCAATGGCAAAATCGAGGAGCTTATTGTTGAGCCAAACCCCGAAAACAAGTCCGCAGAATCCCTCATCGGGGATGAGGGCTACATAATGTGCCCGTATGACGCTGTCCTGGCCGTAGGGGACTTCATAATCGTGGAGAAGAGGACGCTTGGCTCCTCTTCCGGCCCCAGTGTCTGAATGCAGGACCACCGGAAACGTACCCTTCTTTTATTTATAAATACCAATTCTGAGAATAATGGATGCGCAAGAGGCACTTGTCTACAGACGTTGCCGAATTAGTTGGGCTTTGGCTGGCCGAAGGCGATAGTAAGAGTGCTAATGAAATAACCATAACGAACAATTGTTTTCTGTTAATTCAGAGTTCATATCGAGTTTTAAAGCATATTTTCAATGCAGAGAATTTTCGGCTCTACATCTATCTTCCTGAGAAAGAGTATATGCTGCATGAAAATCTCCCTAAAATCAATATAAGGAAATACGTGGACAAAGAGCCCGAAAACCATATTTCATCCTAAGATTGGCAAATGTCAAATTCGTTGAAGAATGGAAGAGGATAGTAATTGAGACATGTGCCGACAAACACCTATATGCTGCGATTTTACGTGGGTTCTTTGCAGGGGAAGGCAACTTAAAGACCGGCTCACATCGTCATCGTGCTGTCCGCATCTCTCAAAAAGCTCCAACTTCGATTATTGATGGAATCCTGGCGCACCTATGCATCCAATCAAGGTTTTCTGAATGTGAGCGCAGCTATGTGATTACTGGAAGAAAAAACTGGGAAATTCTGGCAAAAATCCGAATTGCAGATTTGCATCCGGATAAGAAAAAGAAATTTTGGGAAATGTACTCATCTTTCAAGCAATGGCACTACGGAAAATATTATATCCGAAACGAAGTTCTGAAACACTTAACGCGGCCAAAAACAAGTTCCGAACTTGCCCTTCATTTTGGCAGAAGCAAGGCCCATTTGTCGGAGAAATTGTCTATGCTCAAAAAAAGAAGGCAAGATTATGAATTACAGAGTTAGGAGCAAGGACTATTGGATTAAAAAAGATGTTAAACTAATCCCAGTATCCAAACGTAAAAAAGCGATATTGGAATGCCTTGATGATCCAAAGAGATTATGCGAAGTCGCAGAACTTATGGAGATTGGAAAAAAATCGGCGTCGCGTCGTTTAGGCGAGATGAAGCGAATGGGATTGATTTCAAAAAATGGGAACTATTGGCATAAGCTCCCAACTGACGATAGGATTGAAGTTTATGAATAGCTTCGTGGCTGGCATAGACGAGGCTGGCAGAGATTTGCATTAGCAAACTGCAAGCAGCCTCGTTGGCCCCTTAGTAGTTGCCATTTTCCATATTGAACAGAATAAAGAATACATGCTCCGCGAATTGGGGGTAAAGGACTCAAAGGACCTCACCCCTGAGCGCAGGGAAGAGCTCGCTCCGGAAATAGAAAAGCTCGGGGAGCATGAAATTGAGGAAGTTGCCCCTTCAGACCTGAACCGCCTGATGCCCGTCCATTCCCTCAACAAGATAGAGGCGATGGCAATGGCCCGCCTGATTGGGGAGAAAAAGGGCACGGTCTACATCGACCTTCCTTCCCGGAGCAAGGAATCCTTCTTCCGCGACCTGGGGAAGAGGGAAAACATAGTCGCCGAGCACAAGGCGGACTCCAGATACCCCGCGGTTTCCGCTGCCTCGATACTCGCCAAAGTCCGCAGGGATTCCCGCATAAGGGAGTTGCATGAAAATTTCGGGGATTTCGGCAGCGGCTACCCCTCAGACCGGAAAACGATCTCCTTCCTCAGGAAGCCGGAAAACCTGCGGGCCCTGCGGCCGCACCTCCGTGAGAGGTGGAGCACCATGGAAGGCCTCCTGCAGTCGCGCCTCACGTCTTATTAGCATAGACCAGCACATACGTGAACCTTTCAACGAATGTCACGAAGGAGAGTATGCCCGTGGCCACAAGCACATAGCCCGCGAGCTCCACTTCCCCCATTGCATAGACCCCGAGGAAAAGCAGGAGGAGAAGGCACCTTTCCGCCCTCTCAAGTATCCCGGGCATCTTTTCCGCCTCTGCCCTGGGGAGCACGCCCTGGTGCGTTGCATATGAGCGCACATAGGCGGTCATCACCGAGCCGAAGAAGAGGGTTATCACGACCCACACCTGGTGCGGGAAGATGATGAATGCTGTGGGCTCAAGCGTGAATATCGCCGCAAGCATGAGGAATTCCACCAGCCGGTCCGAAATACCGTCCAGGAACGCGCCGAGGCTGCTGGTCTCGCCCCTTCCCCTTGCGATTGCCCCGTCCACGGCATCAAGAAGGAATGCGAATCCGAAAAGCATGAACGCAAGCCCTATTTCGACCCTTGCAATCACCATGCCGATAAGGCTGACCAGCATTGCAATTAGCGTAATCTGGTTCGGGCTGAAGGGGACCCAGCCAAAAATACCGTAAAGCAGCCTGGAAACTCTGCCCCCCACACCCGTGCTTTTCAGCATGCTCTTACCGCTCTGCTTTTCCGTTTATAAATTCATCGAATGCAGCCCTTGCAACGGGGTCCGGCATCTGTTCCGGCGGGTGCTTCATGAGGTATGCGGAGGCGGAAGTGACCGCTCCCCCCATGCCCCGGTCCATCGCGATTTTCGCCGCGCGGATTGCATCTATTGCAACCCCTGCAGAATTGGCCTTGTCATCAACCTGCAGGCGCACCTCCATGTTGTACGGTATGTCCGCCCACATCCTGCCCTCTATGCGCATGAACATCAGCTTCGTGTTCCCCAGGAAGGGTATGAAATCAGAAGGCCCTACGTAAATCTGCTCGTCCGGCAGCCTCTGCCTGAGCTGGGACTGCACCGCTTCGGTCTTGGAAATCCTTTTGCTGGATAGGCGCTCCTGCTCCTTCATGTTCAGGAAATCGGTATTCCCGCCCACGTTTATCTGGTAGGTCTTGTCCACGCTTGCGCCCCTGTCGTCGCAGAGCTTCGCGAGCGACCTGTGCACTATGGTCGCCCCAACCTGCGATTTAAAATCATCTCCAACAATGGGCGCCTTTGCCTCCCTGAATTTCTTCTCCCATGCCGGCTCGCTGGCAATGAATACTGGCATGGAATTCACGAACCCGCACCCGGAATCTATTGCCGCCTGCGCCCAGAACTCAACTGCCTTCTGCGAGCCAACCGGCAGGTAGTTTACAATTACCTCAGCCCCGGCATTCTCCAGCTCATCCATCACTTCTTTCCTGAGCTGCTCCTCGCTCTTGCCGCTCTGCACCGGGTCGACCTTGTTCTGCACCCAGATGCCCACCCCGTCCAGCGCGGGGCTTTCCTTCACGATTACGCCGCTTTTGGGCATCTCAGCCTGCGGCACCCAGCCCACCATATTCGGGGGAGCATAAACCGCCTCGGTGAGCGTCTTTCCAACCTTGTCCCTGCCCACGTCGAATGCGGCAACGAACTCGAGGTCCTCTATCCCATAGCCGCCCATCTTCTCGTGCATTATGCCCGTTGCCTTCTTCCCGGGGTCCCTGCGGTAGTATTCCATCCCCTGCACAAGCCCTGCAAAGCAGTTCCCTACGCCGACAATCGCGCATTTTATTTTTCCCATATGAACACCAACTGACTAATAGCCGTTAATATATTAGTGGGCATTAAATACTAAAAGATAACGGGCGCCTACCTGGTGAGCGCGCCCAGGATTTTAAGCAGCTGCGGCCTCCCGGCAACCACTTTCGCAACCGGCCCCGCAAAAGAGCCCTTCATTACGTTGTCAAGGTCCCCCTGCGTGAGGTTGTCGAAGATGTGGTTGAGGTCGTCGTCATTCACGGACTCCAGCACCTTCCTAAGGAGGAGCCTCTTCGCGACCTTCTTGCCCGGCCCACTCCTCCATTTTTCCTCGTAGGGCTGCAGCATTTCCTTTGAGAAGTCCTTCTTCCTGTGTGCCTCGATTGCGGCATTGGCGGCCATCACGCCCGCCTCCATCGCGAGCGCTATCCCGCCCCCGTGTATCGGGTCCACCTGCCTTGCAGAAGTGCCCACCGCGAGGAAGTTGTCGCGCACGAAGGATTCAATCGGCGCGCCCACCGAAATCACGCCCCCGAAATCTTCCAGGGAACTCGCCTCCTTCAGCTGTGCATGCCCCTCAATGAATTTGTCCAGCAGAACCTTCGGGTCCGCGCCCTCAATGCCGTTGCCCTTTTCCCCGTTTGTGAGGTGCGCGCCTATCCCTATGCCCACATTCGCCTTCCTGTCCGCTTTTGGGAATATCCACACATAGCCCCGCGGAGCAATGCCGTTCCCGAAATAAAGCTCAATCAGGCTCTCGTGGTCGTAGGGCTTCATCTCATACTGGTAGCATGTGTCAACATCATAGAGGGTGGAAATCGCCTTGAGCCCCGCCTTGCGCGCAACGATGGACTCCATGCCCTCCGCGGAAACAACGAGCGGCGCGCGCACTTCGTAGGGCTCGCGCCCGCCGTGCGAAACCTTAACGCCCGCAATCTTCCCGTCCTCTTCAACCAAATCTATAATGCGGGTATAGCTCCTGATTTTCGCGCCCTTCTCCACCGCCTTCTCCGCGAGCCACTTGTCGAACATCTTCCTCTCGAGCACCCAGCCGCGGGTGTTGTCGTCCTTCCACACGATGGACTTCCCGTTGGGCGCAATCACCTTCGCGCCTTCGATGTCCGCGGAGATGCACTGCTTCGGTATGTCTATGTCCTGCGCGACCACCTCGCGCTCCCCGAGCCCCTCGCCGCAGCGCACCGGCTCGCCGAGCTCCTTCCTCTTGTCGAACACGCGCACGTCGAGCCCCGCCTGCGCGGCAACGCGCGAGAACGTCGAGCCCGCGGGCCCGGCGCCTATGACTATTACGTCGCACTCCATGCTCTCACTCCTTCTCCCCCTCCTTTTCTATGAGGGTGATGCAGTTTGCCGGGCATGCCCTTATGCACGCCTTGCAGTTGATGCACTTGTCAGGGTAGGTCTTCATCCTCAGGCCGTCCAGCTCTATAGCCATCACGGGGCACACGGAAGCGCATCCCACGCACTGGATGCATCTGTCATGGTTGATTTTGATTGCCATGCCGAAAAATAGGTTGCAAACTCTAATAAAACGTTCAGCCGCCCATTCCGGGGGGCAGGTTCATCCCGCCGCCCTTCATCATCTTCTCGAGCTTTCTCCTGAACCCCCTGTCCTTCCTGAAGCGCGTGAACATCGTTTCCATCTTTGAGAACTCGGACATGAACTTGCGCACGTCCTCAAGCGCACATCCCGCCCCCGTGGCAATCCTCTCCATGCGCGACCTGCTCTTCTTCACCAGCGAGGCATCTTTCCTCTCATTCTTGGTCATGGAGGAGATTATGCACTCGTATTTCTTGAGCTTGTCCTGCCCCTGGTTCATCATTTCCTTGGGCACGTCGGAAAGCCCCATCATGCCCATCACCGAATCCAGCGGGCCCATCTTCTTTGCGGCCTTGAGCTGCTGGTAGAATACGTCTATTGTGAGCTCCTGCGGTCCCTCCTCGGGCATGTCGAGCTGCTCCTGTTCCGCAATCTCCTTCACCTTCTCCATCAGCCCCTCAATGTCCGGGATGCCGAGGAGCCGCCCCACGAACTTCTTCGAATCGTAGAGCTGGAGGTCCTCCATCTTCTCGCCCATGCCTATGAATGCGATTTTCGAATCCGTGGCTGCCACTGAGCTGAGGGCGCCCCCGCCCTTTCCGCTGCCGTCCATCTTCGTGACTATTACGCCCGTGACAGGGGTAACTTTGCCGAATTCCTGCGCCTGCTTGCCCGCGACCTGGCCGATGTCCGCGCTCATCACCAGGTAGCTCTCGTCCGGCTTCAGCGCGCTTACAATCCCGTTGAGCTCCTGCACGAGCCTCTCGTCGAAGCCGCTCCTTCCCGCGGAGTCCACGATGAGCACGTCGTCCTTGCTTTTCGCGAGGGCGTCCTCAACCACTTTCCCCGCGGCCTTCTCGCCCTTTACAGTGTAGAAGTTCACGCCTATCTGCTCCGCGAGCTGCTGGAGTTGCTCCTGCGCCGCAGGGCGCTCCACATCCGCGCCCACCACGCCCACCTTCAGCCCCTTCTTCTTGTAATAGTAAGCGAGCTTCGCCGCGGTGGTGGTCTTCCCGGAGCCGAACAGCCCCATGAGGAGCACCTTGTGCCTGTCCACGCGGGGCTCGTAGCTCTCTCCCATGAACTGCACCAGCTCGTCGTGCACCACCTTCAGCAGGTGCTCTCGCATGGTGAGCCCCTTGGGCCTCTCGCTGCCGAGCGCCTTGCCTTCAATGCTTTTCGAGAGCCCGAGCACTAGCTTGACCGAAACGTCCGACGCAATCAGTATCCTCTGCAGCTCCTTGATGAAGGACTTGAGGGTCTTCTCGTCAACTACGGGCGCCCTCGTGATTTTCGCAACAAGCTGCCTGAGGCTCCTGCCCAAATCCACGGGAGAATTCACTCAGCCGTGCTTTTAAATGGTTGTGGTTTCGTGTTAGAAAATGTATTTTTAATAGTTTCCATGCACAATTGTAGATATGACAGGAGCAGCAGCTGCGCATGCACAGCGAAACGGTGCTGGTGGCAAGAAAAGAATGAGGGGTCCACAATTGGCCATACTCGTAAAAAGAGCCAACGGAGTTCCTGTTGTAGAGGGGGTGGCAAGAGCTGGTGAGGACAGGGTTATCGCTTCAAGCAAAAGGCTGGACAAGGCATTGGTCGGAAGCTATGAATGGATAAGCATTAAAGATGTGTTTGCCTGCTGGTCAGGAACCATGACTGCTTACAAAGAGCCGGGAGAAAAGCTTGGCGACTTCGGGTTATTCGACGGCCTTTTATTCCCGATAAATAAGGAATATCGCAACGAAAGAAATGCGATTCAGGTAGTAGAGCATCCGGATTATACTACAAAACAATGCACGCGTGATGTGATAGAGTGGGTTCAGGATGTCTATGGGATACTTTTGCCCAAGAATTTAACTGAAAAAAATTCCGTAGTGGTGGTCCATGATTTGGGAATGGTGGATCTTGTAGCAAACTTCCCAGCTTCGGATGGTTGGTATCCGGTTGATGAAAAGCATGGCATTCCAATAGTGGGTTCTTCACTCGACAGATACCTGTTGAGAGTTGATTCAAGAGTTGGCCCTGTTGCCCGCGTCGACGACGTCTGCGACAGCGGGCGTTACGTCGTCCTCGATGGCGGGCCTTCCTTCAGTCTCGGGATGGCGGTGGAAGCCCCCGCAGACGCGCCGGAAGAATTAAGGTTGAACAAAAAGACGGGGAATTGATTATCAGGGGGACCCAGGAGCAATTGAATGCTGCAGCAAAATTGCTTAAGCAGCTGAAGTAAATTTAATCGTTTTTGAGCTGCCGCGGCCAGATAAAACACCTATTGATGGCCGGGCACTAGAGCATTCGCCTGCCAACTATAAAAACATTTATAAAACCTTAATACACATATATTCACAGGTGTCAATATGGTAAATGTCACAATTGCAGTTTCCAAAGACCTCAAGAAGCTGTTAGACAAATTCCCGGAAATAAACTGGTCTGAGGTTGCACGGCAGGCATGGTTTGCAAAGGCCAAGCAGCTTGAGCTTCTCAATGAGCTTACAAAGAAGAGTACTGCTACCGATGAAGACATCGAGAAGCTCGCGGCCAAAATAAAGAAGTCCCTTGCGAAGAAGTACCAGGAGTAATCTCATGGACTTAGTGGTTGATACCAAGATA
The DNA here is from genome assembly GCA_964552755.1 of Microcaldota archaeon. Taxonomy (GTDB): domain Archaea; phylum Micrarchaeota; class Micrarchaeia; order Anstonellales; family Bilamarchaeaceae; genus CAZKHX01. The sequence goes on from CAZKHX010000007.1 coordinate 40,285, forward strand.
AACCAATTAAATTACTATTGGAGAAACCCCTGCATGAGGCCGTTTGCCTGCGATGCGGTAATCGTGAAGGAGAGGAGCATCCTGCTTATACAGAGGAAAAATGAGCCGTTCAAGGGGAAATGGGCCCTCCCGGGCGGCTACATAGATGAAAATGAAACTGCGGAGCGGTGCTGCGCCCGCGAGGCCCTGGAAGAGACCGGCCTCGAAATAGAAGTAAAGCGCCTCATAGGGATTTTCTCGGACCCGGAGCGGGACCCCCGCGGCACGGTTGCAGCGGCATACCTTTGCGAAGTAAAAGGGGGGAAGCTGAACGGCGGAAGCGACGCCAAAAAGGCAAAATGGTTCCCCCTGGACGGGCTCCCGGAACTCGCGTTCGACCATAAGGGGATAATAAGGGAATTGTGAGCGCGGCCTATTCCTTCTCTTCCTCGATTACGACGATGTCCTCGAGGGAAACCATGGTGTCGTGCTTCTCCCCGAACACAACCCCGTGCTTCTTGCCGCTCTTCGCGGTGCGGACTTTCCCGTACAGGTCCTTCAGCTCCGCGCGGATTTTCTTGAGCGTCTCCTCGATTTCGCCGATGCGCTTCTCCGCATCCTCGATGTCCTGCGCTACGAGGCGCTTCTTCCTGCGCGCCCTCTCAATCTGGCGCATCTTCTTGAGCTCTGCCTCGACCTTCTTCACTTCCTTGACAAGCTGCCTCTCAATCGCAGGGGTATATGCCTGCGTCGCTATCTTGAATTCAAGCTGCCTGAGCCTCCTCCTTATGGGCTCGGTGCGCACATGCTCGGTTTTCTTGAGGAACGGCTCGAGCGCCTTATCCTCGTACTTCTTGTACTTGATGCGCGCATAGTTCTTTTTGATTTCATCGATTAGCTTGGATTTCTGCTCTTCCAGAGCTTTTATCTTGCCCTCGACGTCCTCTAGCTCCATGTTAATCACAAAAGCACACAAGCTGCAGAAGTGCGTGAAGAGATTTAATAAGAGTAAGTAATTAAAAGGTATGTGAAACCCATGAAGCCGGCAGTTGTTTTGGTGGAGCCCGAATACGACATGAACGTCGGCATGTGCGCCCGCGTGATGAAGAATTTTGGCCTTTCCGATTTGCGCATAGTGAACCCCAAGTGCGCGCTTGATTTCGACGCCGTGATGTATTCAAAGCACGCGGTAGGGCTCCTGCGGAAAGCGAAGAAATACAAATCCCTCGAAGGCGCGGTGAAAGGCTGCCACACGGTAATCGGCACCACCGGGGTGCTCCGGAGGCACAGGGGCACGGTGCGCAATGCGCTCCCCCTGCAGGGGGTGGTGCGCCGCCTCCCGTACTACGAAGGAAAAAAGCTCGCGATACTGTTCGGGAGGGAGGGCATAGGCCTCAGCCGGGAGGAAATCAACCGCTGCGACCTGCTCGCGCACGTTGAAACCGATGAGAAATACCCAATACTGAACATTTCGCATTCGCTAGCCGTAGTGCTCTATGCGCTGCAGGCGGGGAAAGCAGGGAAATGGGAAGGCGAAAAGCCCCTCCCAAAGACGGAGAAGGATGCGCTGAATGATATGTTTAAATCTTTGGCGGACAGATATAAGATGCGCAACCCGGAACGCGTAAAGGTGGCGTTCCGGAGGGTTCTGGCAAGGGCGCAGCCGACGCAGAAGGAGGGCCGCTCGATGCTGAATCTGCTAAGGAAGGTGACCGAGGAGTTGCACGGTGGGAAAGCATGACCAAGCAAATGGGCCTAAACAAGCTTATCTCCCTCACATTTGACGAAGACCCTGCAGTCAGGAAGCAGGCTGCGCAGCAGCTTTCGCACTATGACGACCCGAGCGCCACCTTTGCGCTGCTTGAGCTCTCTTACGACAAGAACGGGGAAGTGAGCGGGATAGCGCGGGGCATACTCGGGACCAAGAAGAAGTCCCAGCCCCAGCTGCTCTCATTCGCAGACGTTTTCTCAGCGGGCGCTGAAAAGAAGGAAGAGAAGAAGGAGAAGAAGATACCGGAGACCAAGAAGGAGAAGATGCTCAAGCCCCTAGAGGAACTCTTCGAGAAGAAGCTTGGCAAGGGCGAGAAGGCCGAGATGGTGAAGAGCAAGATGATGCCTACCCTCGAGAAAATCTACATGAAGGCCGTGGAAAAGAACGGCGGCTCAGGGGAGGAGCGGGGCAGGGAAGTGCAGGCGATGCTCACAAAATACCTAGACAGAGTTGCTAGCGGCCCGGACGAAATCATAGTCGAGGACGCAATCATAGTGAACGAGGGGGATGCCGAGGCGCCCGAAGGGAAACCGAAGCAGGAGACAATAGCCGAGGAGCTCGAGCAGATAGGCACCAAGGAGCCTGACATGAAGGGCGCACACCGCGAGCTGGAGGAGGTGGAAGCCAGCGACGTAGAGCTGCTCGGGGAGGCGAACCCCAGGGAGCCAGAGCCGGAAGTGCCAGAAGTGCAGGGCACCCAGACCGTATTCAAATACGCTTTTGACACTATGATGGCCTCCGAGGGCGACGAAAAAGTGCTCAAAGACGCGATGAAGGGCATGATGCGCAAGGCCGAGCAGGACATCAAGCTTGCATTCAACATCGCAAAGAGCAAGTACAAGACAAGGAACATCACCCACCTTACCGAGCTCGAGAGCGGGATGAGGAACGTCAACACACTCCCCCTCAATGTGAAGGGGGTGGAGCACAAGGAATACCAGCGCACCAAAAAGAAAAGGGACACCTTCACCCGCATAGTGGTTGCGGACAACGAAGGAAATGAGGGGGTGCTCTACCTCTTTGACGGGAGGGGCGCGCACATCAAGCCGGGCATGCACCTCAAAGTGGAGAAAGGGTTTGCGAAAACGTTCGACTTTTCCAGCGAGACCGCGCTCACGGTGAGCAACAAGGGCAGGGTCTACATAGTCCTCTGAGCCCTTAAGAGGGACAGCCTTTCGAAAAAGAAAGATTCTTCTGCAACTGCTTCCACTTTGAAGCCCATCGCCTCCAGCTTCTGCCCTGTTTCTTCCGCGCCGCTCAGGGAACTCTGCACAATCAGCAGTGCCCCATCCTGCCTGAGATGTCCCCCGAACTGCGCAAGGAATTTTTCCGTGGCTTCCCTTCCCTCCGCACCACCGTCATATGCGCGGTTTTCGTCCCCATCCAGCCTTTCTTCTTCTGAAGTGGGCAGGTAGGGCGGGTTGAAGAGGATGGCGTCAAATTTCCCTGAAACATTCCCAAATAAATCCGATTGCACAAATGCAATGTTCTTCACCCCATTGCGCGCCGCATTTTCCTTTGCGCATTCCAGCGCTTCGGGGTTCAGGTCAACCGCAATAATTTCATTCCCCGGGTTCGCCTTCGCATTTGCAATCGCCGCAATTCCGGAGCCGGTGCCGATTTCAAGTATGCGGCCCTTCAGGCATTTGCAATGCTCCGCGAGCATAAATGAATCCTCCGCAGGAGGATAAACAGAGCCCCCGGAAGCTATGCGCAGCCCGGAAAATTCAATACTGCTCGAGAACCGGCTTGAGGTGGTTTTCATAAAAATCGTTCCTCAGCTGCTTTATGAACAGCCTGTACTTCTCCACAGTGTCCCTGAACGCCTGCTCCAGCTTCTCCCCGCTGAAGCGCATGTTGCCGATGTCCCTCATTGGGATGGTTATCCGGCCCTGCGGCAGCTCCACAACGGCGTTGTCCCCCTCTGCCTTGACAAGCTGGGCCCCTTCGTTTTCCCCGCGGAAGCCCCTTATTATGTAAATCTTTTCGCGCGCCTTGCTCCCGGGGGGGACCATGCTCCTTCCGACCGTGACCCCCAGCCCGCTTTCAGTCTCATCGAGCCAGTACTGTATTTTCTGCGAATAGTGCACTTCTTCCCCGAGATATGGGAGGCCCAGCTCGAGCGAGCCGGTGAGGAAGAGCCATTTCGGGTCGGCATATACTGAAATGTACCTGCCCGGCTCCGGGAGCATATCCACGCTCCCCGCCCATATCATCTTGCGCGGGGGCAGCAGCACTATCGGCTCCTTCGGCACCCTGGCAAAAACCGGCTCGGGCAGCAGCACATTCCACTTCCTGAACTCTTCCGAAATCATCCTTACCTCGCTCTTCCTGAACATGCGCGGCGCGAGTATCATGGTCTGCTTTGCCATGGTGAGCAGCTGCCTTTTCCTCTGCTCATCGGTGAGCGGCTCCATGTCCTGCAGGTTGTCAAGGTTGTCCAATACCTTTATCAGCATGGCATTCTGGTTCCCGGATTCCAGGAGCTGGCGGTAGTAAATGTCGCTGCGCCATTCATACATGGATTTCTTGTAGCTGTTCTGTATCTCTGTGAACCTTGGGTGGCTTGAATGCACCCAGCCGTGGTCGTCCGAGCTCCATTTCGGCTTGGTGAGCAGCATCACGGTGTGCGCAATGTTCCTGTTAAGCGTGGCCTCTATCTCCGCGCGGCCCATGTTTGCATCCTCCATCACATCATGGAGCAGAGCGGCGCATATCGAGCTCTCGTTCATGCCGAGCTCGGCAGCGCGGATTGCAACCCGCAGCGGGTGCACTATGTATTTCGTCTTATGGTCCTTGCGCGTTTTTCCGCTGTGGCAGTCCCTTGCCATTTTGTAGGCCTCGGGCATGAGCTCCGGCTGGCTGTCGGTATGTATGCGGTACCTCTGCATGAGGCGCCTGAGGGTGATTTTTCCGTTGACAGTGACCATGAGATGGCCCCTGTTGCTGCGCTGCTTGTGCCTGCCCATTCATTAATATTTGTGTTCAGATATGTTTAAAAAGGGGGATTTACATAATAATATGCAGATATGCATAGCTTTGTTTTTCTTTTCCCGAGGGAAGAACCTTTATAAAGATTTATGGAGGTATTAGCTCAGCTATTTCTCCCTGGTGAGGCTATATGGAAGAACCGGCAAAAGACCAGTATAAGAAAACAGGAACAACTACAATTGGGCTAGTGTGCAGCGATGGCGTCATCATGGCGGCGGACAAGCGCGCGACCATGGGATACTACATCGCGAACAAGCACACCCAGAAGATTTACATGATTGCGGACAGGATTGCGATGACCCTCGCCGGCGGCGTGGGCGATGCGCAGAACCTCGTGCGCTGGATGAAGGCGGAGATAAGGCTATATGAGCTCAAGACCGGCAAGAGGATGACGGTCGAGGGCGCGGCGACCCTGCTCGCAAACATCCTCTCCCAGTACAAGTTCTTCCCCTTCTTCGTGCAGCTCCTCGTGGGCGGCGTGGACGGGAAGCCGAGGGTTTTCAGCGTTGACATGCTCGGCGGCGTAACCGAAGAGGACATAAACGCCACCGGCAGCGGCTCGCCCATCGCGATGGGAGTCCTTGAGCAGCTGTTCAAGTACGGCGCTCCGGTGGAGGAGAACATGAACGTGGCGGCACGTGCCGTGCAGTCCGCAATGAGGAGGGACGCGGGAAGCGGGGAAGGGATAGACATGGTAATAATCACCCCCGGCTCCGTGAAGAGGCTTGGGCCAAAAGACGTGAACAAGCTCCTCTCCTGAAGCATTTACACTCTTACTAGACAGGTGGTCAGTTGCACTACAAAGATATAGAGAAGACAGTATATGAGATAATGCCCGCAGCCTGCGGCATAACCAAAATCGAGCCCGAAGGGCTCAACATAGTAATCTATGTGAAAAACATAGAGGAATTCTACAGGAATGACCAGCTCATAAAGCAGCTGGCGGGCGCCCTGCGGAAGAAGGTCAGCGTGCGCGTTGACCCCGCCGCGCTCATGGACCTGGAGAACGCAAAAGAGACAATCACCGCTACTATCTCCGAGGAGGCGAAAATAAGCAGCATAATGTTCTCGCCCTCCTTTTCAGAGGTTTACATAGAGGCGCTCAAGCCCGGCCTCGTAATCGGGAAGGGCGGCTCGGTGCTCAAGGAGATTATACTCAAGACCGGCTGGTCTCCGGTAGTGCTGAGGACGCCTACAATCCCCTCATCAACGCTGAAAGGGGTGCGCAAGGGCTTTATTGCCGACCCGGAAGACCGGAAGAAGTTCCTTACGGGGGTGGGCAAGAAAATCTGCCAGCCCATACCGGTGAGCGACTGGGTGCGCGTGGTGATGCTGGGCGCGTTCAGGGAAGTGGGCCGCTCCTGCATGCTCGTGCAGACGCCAAACAGCAAGGTGCTCATAGACGTTGGAATCAACCCCGCAACTTCCGATGCGAAGAAGGCGTATCCGTACCTCAATTTCATGGGCTTCCCGCTCGAGGAGCTAGATGCGGTAATCGTAACCCATGGGCATATGGACCACATGGGCTTCATACCCTACCTTTACGCATACGGATTCGACGGGCCGGTGTACTGCACCCCGCCCACGCGGGACCTCATGGGACTGCTTCAGAACGACTACATCAACCTGTGCAAGAAGTCCTTTGGGGTGGAGCCGCCCTATTCAAAGAAGCACATCCAGAAGGAGCTACGCAGGGTAATCCCTGTGGAGTACGGGGAGGTGGTGGACATCACCCCCGAAGTGAAAATGACGCTGTACAATGCGGGGCATATAATCGGCAGCGCGATGGTGCACCTGCACATAGGCGAGGGCCTGCACAACCTCGTGCATACCGGCGACATGAAGTTCGGCTACACAAAGCTGTTCGAGCCGGCGAACACCCACTTCCCGCGCATCGAAACCTTGTTCGTGGAAAGCACTTACGGGGGGAAGCAGGACATCACCCCCAACAGGAGAGACATGGAATCCCGGCTTATGACAATCATAAATGAGACTGCCGCAAAGGGCGGAAAAGTGCTCATCCCGGTGTTCGCGGTCGGCCGCAGCCAGGAGATAATGCTTGTGATAGAGGATTATGCAAGGAGGAACCCGGACTTCAACATTCCGATGTACATAGACGGCATGGTGCTGGAGACCTCCGCAATCCACACCGCTTATCCTGAATACCTCAGGGAATCTCTTGAGAGGCGCATCCTCTCCAACAACAGCCCGTTCGAGTCCCCGCTCATAAAAGTTGCAAAAGGGACGAACAAGGACGAAATCGTGGAGGGGGAGCCGTGCGTGATACTCGCGCCTTCGGGCATGATGAGCGGCGGGCCCTCCTTGGATTACTTCAACCGCCTTGCGGATGATGAGAAAAACTCACTCATCTTCGTCGGCTACCAGAGCCCCCTTTCGCTTGGGCACAAGATACAAAGGGGCATGAAGGAAGTCCCCACAACCGGGGAGGATGGCAAGACCAAGGTGCTCAATGTTAGGATGCGCATTGAAACTGTGGAGGGCTTCTCGGGCCACAGCGACAGGCACCAGCTCATGGCGTTCATGAGCAACCTGCGCCCGACCCCTGAGCGCGTGTTCACCTGCCATGGAGACTGGAACAAGGCGGAAGAGCTTGCGCGCACTACCGCCTCGATAATAAAGAGGGAGGCCCGTGCGCCGATGAACCTTGAGGCGCTGCGCCTCCGCTGAACCTATTTTTTCATAAGCTTGTTCATTATGGGCACCAGGAAGAACGGGAACGCGAAGCCCGCAATCCCACCGGTAATGAGCCTCAGCAGGTTTGTGCTTTCCCTGAGCCCTATCAGCTGCGTGCCCCCGTCCAGCGCAACCGGGATGAGCGCAATTATGAAGTAGATTGGGTGCGGGGTCTGCAAATCATTGCTCTTCTTCATGAAATACATAGCCATTCCGCTTATCAGCGCAAAAACATAGATGCCAATGTCCCGCGAGCATACCGGGAGCTTGTACCCTTCAATCCCATTATAGGTTACAATTGGCTTCCTGGTGTTTGCCATTTCCCCCTGCGCCGCGCAGTCACCGTATTCCCCGGTTGCGGGGAAGAAGCATATTGAGCGCGAATCAATCTGGTGGCAGGTGAGGCGGTAAGCGTCCTGCACAAGCTGCCCCATCGATTCGCTTGCCATCGTAATCTGGGGCGCAAGGAGTATGGGCGCAAGGAAAAGCGCCATGAAAACCATGTATATCTTGTATCCGGTCTCCATCCCTACAGCTCCGAAACCTTTTTCCCGGTCTTCTTCTCGGTTTCGCGCACTTCCCACGGGTAGACTACCCACGCCTCCGTGCTCCCGATCACATAATCCGGCTTGGTAATTGTCTGGGGCTTCTCGTGCAGCACCGCGATGCGCACGTCCGCTGCGCCGAGCCGCTTCACGTGGTCCTTTGCAACTGCGAGGCTCCTGCCGGTGTCTGAAACGTCGTCCACAAGCAGCACCTTCTTGCCTTCCAGCACCCCTTCCGGGAGGCTCTGCTTCACCTCAGGGAAATCACCCGTTTTCGCAATGTCCTTGTAGAACTCTATCTTTATGGTGTAGAGGCCGCGGATATGCAATTCATCGGAAAGTATGCGCGCGGGAACCAGCCCTCCCCTGCTTATCCCGACGATAAGGTCTGGAGCATAGCCGGATTTCGCAACCCTTCCCGCAAGCTCCATGCACATGTCAGCCGCTTCCTGCCAGCCCACACGGAGGAATTCCATGCTCTCACTCCAGCCCGAGCTCGGGCCCGAGGTCCTTCAGCATCTGCGCAACCATGATTCCGATTTTCTCCTGCGCCTCAACCGTGCTGCCGCCTATGTGCGGGGTGAGCACCACGTTGTCCAGCCCGAGAAGCTTTCCCTGGTACGGCTCTTCAGCAAAGGAGTCCAGCGCAGCCCCGGCAACCTTCCCCTCCCTCAGCGCTTCGTAGAGCGCTTCCTCATCAACTATGCCTCCCCGCGCAAGGTTCAGCAGGTAAACCCCATCCTTCATCTTCGCAATCGATTCCCCGTTTATCATGTTTTTCGTTCCGGGGGCAAGGGGCACGTGCAGCGTAATCACGTCTGCCTGCCTGTACAGCTCGTCAAGCTCCACATAGGACAGGTAGGATGTCTCACGCCTCGGGGGCACATTGTGCCCGATTACCCTCATGCCCATATAGAATGCCCTTTCGGCAACAGCCAGCCCGATTCTCCCGCAGCCGATTACCCCGAGGGTTTTGCCCGAGAGCTCATGGCCCATGAGCTGCTTCTTCGCCCATTCCCCCTCCTTCATCTTGCAATGCCCGGTTGCAATGCCGCGCATGGCCGCGACCATGCACCCGATGGTCATTTCCGCGACCGCGTTGGTGGAAACTCCCGGGGTATTCATCACCCGGATTCCCTTTGCATTGCACGACTCCTGGTCTATGTTGTCCAGGCCCACCCCTGCGCGTATCACGAGCTTGAGCTTCGGTGCCTTCTCCAGAAGTTCCGCGGTGACCTTCGTTGCGCTGCGCACCACCAGCACCTGCGCCTCCGCAAGCTCCGGCTCCAGCTCAGCAGGCTGGTAAACCACTTCGCCCGCGGCTTTTATTGCCTCAACTGCTCTTTCATGCAGCTTGTCCGCTATCAGTATCTTCATTCCAGCACCTTCTCCAGGGCCTCCAGGCCCTTCTCGATATTCTCTTCGGAAAAGCATCCCATGTGGGCGATGCGCAGGCCGTTCTCCCTGAACGCGCCCTTGCAGCCCACTATCTTTACATCGTGCTCATCCAGCATGCGCTTCTTCACTTCCGCGGCATTGGAGTGCCTGAACGCCGTGAGCGAATAAGACTCGTAGCCGGGCTCGGGAATTAGCTCGAGGCCCATGCCGGAAATCCTGCCGCGCACCTTTTCCGAGATTGCCCTGTGCCTCTCCACCCAGCCTGCCACGCCGCCCACTTCATCCATCTTGCCGTAGCATTTCTGTATTGCCCAGAACACGGTTACTGCAGGGGTGTTCGGGGTCTGCCCGCTCTTTGCGTACCTCTTCCTGTGCTTCCTCAGGTCGCAGTAGACCGCGGGCACCCTCTTCATGCCTTCAATCCGTTCAACCGCTTCCGCGCTGAGGCCGATTACCGCCGAGCCGGGCGGCGCGCCAATCGCCTTCTGGCTCCCGGTGATGAAGAAGTCCACCCCGAATTCCTTCATGTCCAGCGGCAGCGAAGGCCACGCGGAAACAGAGTCCATTATCGTAAGCATCCCCTTCTTCTTTGCATGCTGGTAAATCTCACGTGCATGGTTGCGCACCCCGTAGCCGGTTTCGTTGTAGACCATTGCAAAAACCTGCGCATCGGTTTCATCGATGTGCGCCCTTGCACGCTCCAGGTCCCAGCCCTTCCCGGCTTCCAAATCCCTCTTTTCCAGATTGGTATACATGGAAACGGTTTCAGCCAGCCGGTCCCCGAATTCGCCGTTGCTCAGGGAAAGCGCCTTTTCTTCAGGCCTGCAGCAGTTGAGCACGCACGCCTCAATGCCCAGCGTCCCTGAGCCGGTGAGGAAATATGCTTCCTCCGCATTCAGGTAGTTTTTCGTGCGTGTGCACAAATCAGTGTAGAGTTCGGTGAACTCCCTGCTCCGGTGCGTAATCATTTCCCTGTCCTGCGCCTCCAGCACGTCCTCCGGGACGTATACCGGCCCGGGGCTAAGCAGAATCGTCATGTGCATACCTCAATAGATTACTATTACCGGCTCGGGGTACCTGCGCACGTTTCCCGCGTAGGCGCGGTTCGCAAGCATGCCCTCGAGCAGCTTCAGCCCGTCATCCCTGTTCTCGAACAGCCAGCCGAGCTTCATGTTGAGCCGGATTATCCTGTTCGGGATGAGATGCCTTGTTGATTTCGGGGGGAACGGATTCCCCTCCTTCGCCCTCTTCACTATCTCTTCCTTTGTATAGCTCCTCCTGAAGAGTATCACCTTACCGTCCTCCAGCTCGGTGCTTTTCAGGTCGTCGGAGATATAATGCACCCCGCCATTCCCGTTCACGTTGCCTGCCTTCAGCACTTCCTTCTGCACGTCCACAAGCCCGTCAAGGGAGTAGCTTCCCGGCGCAAGCAGGTAATGCTCATCGGAGCCGTTTTCCCTGTAGCCGAACATGAATGCGGCTTTCGTCTCTGCAATCGCGACCATGCCCTCCTCGCGGTCCACCTTCTCTGCCTCAATCCCGTTCTTCGTGAACTGCTCGAGCGTGAAGCCGTCCGATGCCGGGAGCCACGTGCCCACCGTTATCTCTTCCGAGGAATAGTCTATGGGCTGCACCACTGCGTGGGGCACCTCCATGTCCCTGAGCACCATGAGGCGGTGGTTTCCGTCCAGCACCACCTTGTGCTCTTTGTCAATAACTATTGGGTCCACCATGCAGCCGAGGTTGAACATCGCCTCCTTCAGCCGCTTGAAGTTGCGCGGCACGATTTCCTCGTGGTGCAGTAAATCCCCTGTATTTGTAATGTCTAGCCGTTTGAGAATCTCCTCAAGCAAGCGGTCCACCCACGATGGCGGTTTCGCCATGAACCTTTTTAACCCCACCGGAACTGCGCCCTCCACGTCTTTAAAAAGCAGGTTTTTCGAATAAAATAATGGGCTCCCGCTTGAGGTTCCAGGAGGGGAAGCAGAGGGCATTTTTGAGGGATTTCTTTTCGCTCAGCGGAGGCAATGCCTCGGCAATTTGCAGGGAGCTTGGCATTCCGAGGAATACATTCAAGAAGTGGCTCGATGAAAGCCGCCTCCTCCCAGAAGGCGTTTATTCCAGGCTCGTGGGGCTTCAGCCATCCATTACGGCATACAGCAGTTTTATCTTGGAAAAGAAGCCCCGCACCTGGGGCCGCGCCCTTGGCGGCCAGCACTCCATCGCCTCCATAAAGGCGAAGTATGGCGAATCCGAGCTGAAGAGAAGGCAGCGCAACGGGGGCAGGAAGTCAATAGATGCCAGATTGGCAAAGCTGAGGGGGAAGTTGCCTCCCGCCAGCCATGCACTCTACGAATTCCTTGGAGCCATGATGGGCGATGGCTGGATTGGCATTTACGGGGGCCGGAAGCAAGTCAACATATGCGGCAACCTCCGGGACGAAAAGCAGTATATGGGGCATCTCAGGGGCCTCATCCGGAGGCTGTTCGGGGTTTCCTCGCACTTAAAATTCAGGCCCAGAGAAAACGTATTTTATCTTATGATGAACAGCTCGGTCATATTCGACTTTTTCAGGGAGAAATTCGATTTCCCGGCTGGCCCAAAGGACAGATTCAACACAAGCAGGCTTCCAGCCAGGTGGGAATACCAGAAAGACGTAATCCGGGGAATATTTGACACGGATGGCTGCTTCTACTTCGACAAGAGCAATAGCTATAAATACCCTTACCCAACCATAGATATTACTTCCAAAAACAGCGAATTGCTTTCTTGGGTAGGGAACTGCCTGAGCCAAAATGGCTTCACGGTGTTCTACGGCTACAGGAGCATCCGCCTGAAGGGAAGGGAAAACCTTGAAAAATGGTTCGGGGAGATAAAACCCTCAAACCAAAAACATTGGCGTAAATGCAAACGACACTCGTCCATGTTGGGCCCGTATATTGCCTTTGATGGCATCGGGAAGCGCAGCCTGGATAGCGCGGCACTCTCCTAAGGTGAAGGTCGAGGGTTCAAATCCCTCCGGGCCCGTTTTATGATTTTGGTTGCCTGTTGCGAGTTTTCGGTTTCCTGTTTTTACGACGCTAAAATTAGATTCAGGGTTAGGGATTTTTCTACTACTTTTGCCTGAATTCGCTTTGCATATATTTCGGGCCCTGATATTTTCGAATTCTTCATTTTTCATGTATTTTTCACCTCCAATTTTTGTATCCCCGCTCCGCTAGGCGCATCATGCAAACCTAGACGCGGGTAGTGCTGACCAACAAGAGTTTTCGGCTCCCTGTTTCCAGTTGCCGACCCTTTGTCAGCCTTCAGTTTTTCCTCTATTTCCTTCTTCAAGCTTTCCTATCACCTCCCTTTTCTATAGAGCTCTTCAACTTGCAGAGCATTGACCTGATGCTCACTACAGAGTTCATGAATTTAAGGTGTTCTCTTTGCGGAACCACCTTTAAAGAATGACACAAGTCCAGCCAGAATTCGGTTTCATTGCTTTCTCCTATGCAGGTTATCAGCTTCTGCCTCATCTGCGCCTTCGACTCAAAAGCCCCCATTTCCGCGAGGTTGGCACATATAGAGGAGCATGAAGCCAGCAGCTGTTCCTTTGCCCTCCTGCTCATATGCTTGTCCTCCATGAATTCATAGATGTCCTTCGACAGGCGAAACGCCTCTTCGTAGACTCTCAAATTCTTAAAGTTCTGCATCCTTTTCACCCCAGAAATACCAGATTCTCCCGTCTCCATTCTCATCCTTTCCTTCATATCCTAAGATTTCCTTCATATTTTTCATTCCATCAACCTCCATCCCCGGACTTCTTCCAAGGGAAGTTTTTTGGCGAGCTTCAAATCCGAGCCCGCATCCCT
>CAZKHX010000008.1:0-45693 GCA_964552755.1 Microcaldota archaeon
GCGGACGTTGCAATCTGCGGCCGCAGCCGCGGCGAGCTGGAGAAGGCCGGGAAGGCGCTCTCCTCCTTAGGCACCGACTCGCTCGCGGTGGTTGCCGACGTCACGAAGCCTGCGGACCGCAAGCGCCTGGTAAAAACCGTGCTGAAGGAATTCGGCCGCATAGACATCTGGGTAAACAATGCGGGCGTGCTTTTCGGAGGGGGGCTCGCAAAGAAGAAGGAAAAGGAGATAGACCGGACAATAGACGTCAACCTCCGCGGGCCCATCCACCTTTCGGCGCTTGCCCTCCCTGCCCTGAGGAAATCAAAGGGCATCCTCATCAACATCGCCTCGATTGCGGGCAAGCAGGGTTTTGCGGACATGCCGGTCTATTGCGCGACCAAGTTCGGGGTAATCGGCTTCACCGAATCCATTGCAGGCGAGCTTTCGGAATACGGGGTGCGGGCGTACGCGGTCTGCCCGACGAGCACGCAGACGCACATGTGGGAAAGCTTCGCAGGCCGCAGGCCCGCGGAGCACGTGCCGGACGATGTTGCATTGGAGGTAATTGGGCTCCTCAAAAGCAAAAAGGCAAAGAGCGGAAGCGCAATCGACGTGCGCAAGCACGTCTGAGCTCTCCCGGCGCGCATATTTAAATCTTTTCAGCGCCTTATTATACTATATGGCCCAGAAAGAGTCCCAAAAAGTGAAAACCTGGCTTTCCGAGACCAAGGAGGAAATAAAGCGGCTTGAGTTCGGGATGGACAAGCTCAAGCCCGCGGAATATGCCCAGTTCCTCAGGGACTACGTCGCCCTCTGGCACAAGGTGCAGGAGCACTACAGCGAAGAGGTGCAGAAATCCTTTGACACTCTTTCAGGCAACGTGGGCTATTTCTTCGCGCACAAGTCCCGCGCCGGGGAAACCGTTGAACTTCTGGGGGGCATGAAAACCTCCATGCTCAAGGGCGAGGAAATGCTCGGCTATGCGCACCTCCTCACAGTAATCAACGACGGGTTTTCCTACAGGAAGGCGGAAGACGAGGAGTTCGGGAAGAAGAACGCCCCCACGGACAAGCAGCACTCCGCACTGCTCAAGCTGATGCAGAAGCACGCCAATGCGCTTGCAAAGTCCGTGAACACATACGGCGCGCAGGCGGATGCGCTCGTGAAGGACTACTGGAGGATACTCAAGGCAGACGAATTGAAGATAGGCGGCCCGGAGGGCCAGTCAGTCACGCTCAAGGAAGGAGACGAAGGCTTTGAGAAAGTGAAGAAGTCCCTGCTTGCAGACGTGCTTTCCCAAATCCCGTACAACCTCATTGCATGGAACCAGGGCTGGAACGCGCTCAACCTCATAAACAACAGCCTGCCGGAAAGCATGCGGAAGCCCGCATATGCGGAGGCGCTGGGCAGGGACACAAAGACCTCCAGCCTTTTCGATGATGACGACCTCTCGGAAGTGCTCGGCAAGGGCCTGACATTCTTCAACATGTCCAAGATAATCGTGGGCTGCACCAAGAGCCACGTGGGCAAGGAGGTGATTGCGGCAGCATACCTCAACATGATGTTCGACCACAAGACCGCAATGCTCCTCAGCAGCAAGGAAATCAAAGACCTGGAAGACCGCATGTTCAAGACAATTGTGGGTTGGCATCACACGGACCTGCTTGGCAGCTCAACCCTCATGCCCAAGGGGGTCCCCCTTGAGGATGCGATGCAGTACGTGAATTCCGGGGTAATCGTGGGCATACAGGCGCGCATGCACACCGGCCACAGCTTCGGCATGGTTGCGGGCTGGCCCCCATGGGGCAAATCCTGGGCGTCGCGCGCGCACGAGCAGAAAATGGACTGGAAGGCCACTGAGGCCACCATAAAGACTTATACGCCTGTGGTCGCGGTGATGAGCGTGCTCTTCCCCGGCGCGGTATATGTTGCGGACCAGTTCGAGTACTCCAAGCCCGAGGATTACGCAAAGGCATTTGCGTTCACCCTCCCGGTCGCAATGGTAGAGTCGTTCATACTCGTTTACGGCACAAAGGGCCTCGCGGGCGGGGCGAAAGCCGCATACGGCGGCCTGAAAACCCTCTCCATTTCAGTCGCGCGTGAGGGCGCATGGGTAACGCTGAAGACCACTGCCTCCGCCGCAAAGGGCCAGATTGCGAAAGTGAGCGTATGGGGCGCGACAAAAATGGCCGGGAAAGCCGCGATCACGGGCATGATTTACATCCCGGAGATGATTTCATTCTACCAGGTTATGGCGGACCCCACTGCATCCACCGGGGACAAGGCGCTTGCGTTCCTCAACCTCATGCGCACCATCGCGGTGACCGAAGGGGTGTTCAAGTCCGCGGGCGAGTTCACGCCCAAGCTGTTCGAGAAGCTCGCAAAGAGCAAGAAGTTCGTGCAGATGCTCAGGGAAAGCGCGCTCACCAATCGCCTGTTCAAGGGGCTCCCGAAGGGCTACAAGGCGGAAGTCCTTGCGGAAGAGGGTGCAATGGAGGCGGTCGCAAACGCTTCCAAGGAAATCTCAAAGCTCGACAAGTCCGTGGGCGCCAAGGCATACTACCAAAAGGCGGCGAAAATACTCAACAAATGCCTCGGCGGCAAGCCCTTGCAGCTCCCGAAAATAACCGCCGAGCAGGCCGCGAAGATACTCTCCCCGCCAAAGCTCGAAAAGGCCGCGGAGGCCCTCGTCCCAATCGCAGCATTCTCCCTCACCCATGAGATTTACCTGAAAAATGTAAAGATTAACCAGAAGGAGCTCCCTCCCGAATACGTGGAGCAGCTCAGGGAAGAGGAGGAGTTCGCATTCGAAATCGCCAGCGAGCTCGTGCTCATGATGTACAATTCCGGTGCGGAAACGCAGGTGAAGTCGGTAGGGGATATTCCCGAAAAGAAAAGGGGCGAGCTTTTCGAAATAGCATGGGCGTACGTCGGCAACCCCGACTCGGTTGACAAGGCGGTTGTGGACCTCGTGCTTTCCGGAGAAGAAGAAACTGTGGGCAACCTCGCCTCCCACTTCTACGTGCAGTACCTCATGGACTCCAACCCCTCATTTGAGCTGCTCGCCTACGCGTTCGCGGAATCCATGGTTGAATAATACTAATTGATTTGTAGATACTTTCATAATTGTTGCGCCTGATATATGCGGTTGCACGCGGGCAATTCGGGTGCCCCTGAAAAGGGTATGCTGCAGGGCCCTCTGGCTCCCAGCGGCCAATAATGCGGTGACTGGACCTTGTCTCTCCGCATGAAACCCGTGGAAGCTATGCAGCCCCGTGGCATGGAGGGAGGTGCTGGAAGGCGAGTGGGTTAGGTTCGTGCCCGCTTTCATTCATCAATCTCCGACCGGGTCCAGTGCGTGCGACAACGGGGGTTGTCACCTTGTTGGCCATTTGGGGGAAGGGAGTGCCCTTCCCCTTTGCTTTTTCAGTCGCTCTTGCAGAGCTCCAACGCGACACTTTTGGTGTCGCTCGGGTTCTGCAGCGGCATGTAAGCTTTTTATTAGTTCCTCAAGATGTTTCCCCGGTGCTATGATGAAGGACGCGGCAATTGCGCTTCTTGCATTGGGAGTCCTCTTTCTCGCCGGCTGCCCCTACCAGGCAGGGCAGGTCGGGGCGATCGCAGTATGGCAGAGCGAAGGGGACAATGGCTGGGACATCTGGTATTCCCTTTGGGACGACAGTGCAGCAATCTGGTGGACGCCCGGAGGGGGAAAGAGCGACGCCCTCGCGATAGCTGCCGGAGACGACCACGACCCGTACGTTGATTCGGACGGGAAAGACACCGCGCTTGCCTCGTGGAGCCACAAGTCCTCGGGCTCGAGCGACGACCTCACGCCCGCAGGCGACTCCGACATATACTATTCATGGTTCAACGGCAATTCCAATTCATGGACACCTCCGCTCCCGCTTGCGCATGTGAGCGGAGCGGATGCGGACCCCGCATCCGCAATGAGCGGCAACGGCGACGCGCTCGCAATCTGGGTGCACACGAATTCCGACGGCAGCAATACGCTCTACTATTCCGCTTGGGACGGCACCAGGTGGAGCGTTTCCGCGCCCATCGATGATTCAATCATTTCCGTTTCCCTGCCCGAGCTCGCATACAGCCCGGCCAACGGCGGCTATTTCGCCGCCTGGGTGGGCATGGGCCAGGGCGGCCCGCGCGTGAAGTGGGCAGTGTACAAGGGAGGCACATGGTCCCCGGCATCCGAAGTCCCGGGCCAGTCCAAGGACGCAATATGGGACACCAGCGTGCCCACCGATGCGCGCATCGGGCTTGCGGCCTCGGACAAGACCGCCAAAGCGGCAATCGTATGGGCCGTGAGCGGAGGGGGCCTCTACTCCTCCACATGGGACGGCACCTCCTGGGGCAGGGCGGTGAACTTCGGCGACACCGAAATGCCGGACGTTGAGTATGACGCCGGCGCTGTCGCGCACGCGCTCGCAATCCAGAAGAGGGACCTCGCTTCCAGCGGCGCAATCGCCGCGCCCGGCAGCGTTTCTCCGGTCCCCGGCACGGGCTCCGACTTCAGGCCCGCGATAACCTTCATAGACCAGCGCAAAATCGGCCTCGGCGTGTTCTGGACCACCTCGGTCTCGCCGAGCGACATATACTATACGAGGTACCAGGGCGGGTGGAGCGCGGTTGCGCCCATAGACCCGGGCCGGTCCTACAAGGACCGCAACCCGGACGTCTCCCCGCTCATAAAGCTGATTGAGGAATACGAATTCGACTTCACCTACTGCGGCGACAAGGTGCTGCAGGCGCCGAACAGCTTCGGGCAGATGGAGGAATGCGAAGTAGGAATCGCGTGCCCGAAAGCAAATGAATGGTGCGACGTGCGCAACTGCCTCTGCGAAGAGATAATCACGCCCAACCGCACCTGGTGCGGGGATGCGGCAATCCAGAGGCCGAATGACGATGGAATTTGGGAGCAGTGCGAAGTCGGCATAAAGTGCCCGCCGGGCGAAACGTGCAGGCTGCGCGACTGCAAGTGCATCCCGGGCGACGACATCCCGCCTGAGGACGGCGAGCAGCCCCCCGAGGACGGGCCCCAGCCCCCTGAAGGCTACCACTTCGAATGCTTCCAGGGAATGTGCACCCACGGTGAAGGCGAAGGGGAGAACGAATGCATCTCCAACGATGACTGCAGGCACTACGAATGCGAGGGCGATGCGTGCACCGAAGTGATGGCGCCCGGAGAGGACTCCTGCAGGACCGATGAGGACTGCTTCGAGGAAAGCGACTGCGGCAACGGCGAAATAGACTCCGGCGAGGAATGCGACATCGGAGGCGGAATGAAAGCCGACGGCTCATACTACGGCGCAGCGAAAGACACCTGCGGCACGGGCGAGCGCTGCAGCGAATGCGAATGCATACAGGGCATCATCCCGCCCGAATGCGGCGATGGCTACATATCCGACCCACCCCATGGCGCGACCGAGGAATGCGACGTTGGCGGGAACAACGGCGTGCCGCTCCTGCCGGACACCTGCCCGCCTCCCCTGATGTGCATCCTGTGCCACTGCCAGACCGAGGAAGACCTTCCCGGGGAAAAGCACCTTGAGTGCGTTGGCGGCTACTGCCAGCTTGTTCAGGGCGCAGGGGAAAGCACCTGCCATTTCAATGCGCAGTGCAGGCACTATGCGTGCGAGGGCACCGAGTGCGTCGAGAAGATGACGCCGGGCTACGATGAATGCTACAGCGACCGCGACTGCGGAGGCGTGAGCGAATGCGGCGACGGCGAGATTGACTGGGACGAGGAATGCGAGCACGACCTCGACTGCCCGGTCGGATACGACTGCATCGACTGCGAATGCGTTGAAAGCGGGCGAGACGAGGGCTACTGCGGGGACGGCATAATCGACTACCAGTGGGAAGACTGCGAATACGACCAGGACTGCCCGTTCTACCCTGACGAATACTGCATCGGCTGCCAGTGCGTTGAAAGCGGGCGAGACGAGGGCTACTGCGGGGACGGCATAGTGCAGGAGGAATGGGAGCAGTGCGAATATGACCAGGACTGCGGCGAAGGCATGTGGTGCATCGACTGCTACTGCTACGAAGTCCCTGCCTATTGCGGCGACGGCATCCTTGACCCCGGCGAAGAGTGCGAGTACGACTATGACTGCGACGGGGGGGTGTGCAGCCAGGGCTGCACCTGCGTATACCCGCCGTCCCTGAATTGCAACGAGGTCTGCAGCGCAACCCCGGGCGCGGACGTGCTTGGGCACGGGCTGGCCAGCTCTTCGGATTGCGGCAAGGCGGCAGAGGCATATTACGAAGCGCCCATGTGCTACACGACCTGCACCTACTCGTGGTTCTACAAGGTCACGAACATTGCAGGGTACGACAGCTGCTGCTGCGGCATGGTGAAGAGGTTCCCGTGCACCAACTGCCCGTGCGTAAAGCCGTGCGACACCGGATGCCCGGACAAGAACGTAATCTGCCCGGCGAATGCGCCCAGCTGGGTCGCCCCGTAGATGCTGCGGCAGAAAAAGCAGAGGGGCTCCAAAGCCCCCTTCTTTTAATTTTTCTATTCTTCAGCTGTTGAAAGGTAGAGCCCTGCGCCCACGGCGGCCACAAGCGCCAGCCCAACCAGGCCTTTCATCTTCCTGCTCTTGAGCTCCTTGGTCGCGTTGGCCATTGCCTTCTTCACGTAATTTATCTTCGCGCTCCCCTTCACGCCCACAGCATAAGCATGCCATGCATGGCCGGCCTCCTTTGCAGCCGCCTGCTCCGCCTCGCTGACGAATTTCCCTTCTTTGAGCAGCGCGTCCGATTTCTTCGCTTCGGCAAAGAACTCGTCCGGCAGTATGCTCTCCAGCTTGTATGCGCTCTTGAGCTTAACCATCGCTTCTTTTGTAGGCGGTATCTTCTCGAACCCGACACCGAACTCCATCATCTTCAGCACCGCGGATGCCTTCACTGCAGCAGCCTCGGCAGTCTTCGCGAGAACAGTTTCCACATCCTTAAGAACCGCCATCTTCGCCCTTGCAACCACTTCCGAGATGCGCTGTAGCGCCTTGTAGGGGTTGGTTTTCATTTCCTTTATGAATTCAGGGTTCTTGTAAAGGTCATCGATCATGCCGAGCACTTTCTTCTCGGTCGCTTCGCTCACGAGCCTGTCCTTGGGCTCCATGACCGGATTGCCTGCGGCATCCAGCTTCATGAAGACCCCCGCGCCCCAGAGCTTGTTCATGTATTCAATGTCATACTTGACGCTGTCCTTGAGCAGCGCCTTTATGCTTTCGAAGCTTGCGCCCACCGCCTTTGCCGCTATCTCCGTGGCCTTGAGGTATATCTCCTTTGCACCGAGGCCCGCCTTCTCCATCTTGGTCACGAACTTATCGAAGAAGCTCTTCATTGCGTCCTGCTTGTCCACGCCATTGATGCTCAGTACCTTAAGCTGCAGGTCCTTTGCAACTGCCTCCAGCGAAGCCGGCCCTGCGGCATATTTCCCGTACTTTAGTTTCCCCGCAGGGGTGATGCTTACGTCCTTGAGCATTTCCTTCATTGCCTCTTCCCTCAGCACATACGGCGTTTTCGTTTTCCCGACAGGCCCAACCATATCAACACCTATTTCTTCGTAAGCACGGGCACGGAGCCCAGCTTCTTTTTCTTCTCCTTTGATTCCTCGTAAGCCCAGTATGCAAGCCCGCCTGCGGCGAGCACGAGCATTGCCGCACCAGCGGCCTTTGCCTTCTTTCCGCCGAAGAGCGCTTCCCAGAGCTTGCCCCAGCTTTTCACTCCCTTTTCGGTCTTCACCGTTGCCTCTATCGGCTTGCCGGCCTTCATTTCCTTCAGCCAGGGCACCATGTTGGGCAGCACGTCCTTGCTCCACGTTGTGAGTGGCATCACCTTGGGGTTGAGCCCGAGGTCCTCGAGCACGAGCTGCGTCATCTTCACTTTCTCCGCCATGCTGATGCCAGGGATTTTCTCTATCCCCCTGCTTACCAGCTCCCACGCCTTGAACCTTGCAGTGGTGACCACGGTCGCGAGCTCCATGAGCGCCGCCCGCGGGTTTTCCTTCGTGAGTTTTACCCACCTTTCGTCCTTGAGCAGGGCATTCACTTCCGCGAGTGCCTTCTCCGCATCCACTATTCCCTTAGCATAGTAAGCGCCCTTTATGCCCGCCATTTCCGCATATATGCCCTTCATCCAGTTCTCGTTTATGGCTTTGATTTCCTCGCCCATTTCTTTTGTAATGGAATTGATTATCTCCTTGAAGCTGCCGCCCACCGCCTTTATGGTGGCCCTCTCGAGAATCCCGTGGGCAGCTTCCACGCGTATGCCCAGGCCATGGCCTTCCTTGATTATCTGCTCGGAAAGCTCGCCCAATGCCTTCTCATAGGCCTCGAACGCATTCCAGCCCGAGGCCTTTGCCTCTGCAATGAGCCCGTTCAGCCGCAGCGCAAGCGCCTCCTCCGCTTTCACGCCCTTGAGGTCAGCGCCCATTGGCCCCGCGCCCTTCAGTATAAGTATTTCGCCATCCGTGCTCACTCCCTTTACAATTTCAGCTATTGCTTTCTCCGGGGAGCGCACCGATACGTTCACCACTGGCCCTACCATCAATACACCACATTATTATAGACATTCACACATTTATATACCTATTGGTCCACCGGCCCTCCCGGGATGCCCTCCCCCTGCATGTATTCCGGCGCAATCAGCACCGGCTCGCTGGGCTCCCCCTCAGGGTACACCACGTAGACGTATTCGCCCGGCTCCAGCTCCACCAGCTCCGTTTCCGCCTCTGCCGCAAGCGACGCGGCCTGCCTGTGCCTCTCGAGAATCTGCTCCGGCAGGGGCTCCGCCGGCAGGAGATTGTCAACGTAGAATCCCGCCAGCCAGTATTTCAGCCCTTCGAAGAAGCCCACGCCCTCGTAGCTCACGAGGCCGCCCTTCAGCGCGCTTGGCATCCCTATCTCGCCTTCCATGAGCATGTCCACCGCCGCGGCATCAGCGTAAATGTTCACCGTGGGCCCCGGGAGCGCGCCTTCCCCGGATTCCACCACCTGCCCGCCCTCAATAATCGCGTAATTCTCTTCCGCGTATCCGCACCCCGGGTAGATATCAGTAATGTAAATGTTCGCCCTCTCGTTCTCGAAATAGCTTCCCACCGCAGAGCCGGGGCCGGCGAGGCCCTGCGCGATGTTCTTCGCACCCTGGGCGCCTCCAGCGGGCTGCACCTGCGCGCTGTGGTTGCACTTTCCCGCCTCCCTTACCCTGGAGGGGTCGAACTCCGGATAGAGCTCCTTTTCCCAGCTCTCCAGGCAGCTCCAGCACCCTGCCCAGTAGCTGTATGCGCAAACCTTCGGGTCCTTGCAGCTCTTCCTGCAGTCATCCTCTGTTGCGTATTCCCCGTATTGCGGGTCGCACTGCTTCCCGTAGCAGCTGCAGCAGTAGGGGCAGCACGACTGGCCGCTCCCGCATCCGTTCGGGTTTGCCACCGGGTCGCACTTCTCCCCCCTGCCCCCCTCTATTTTCCCGTTCCCGCAGCAGCACCTGTCAGGGCACGGGCTCTGGCCGCATACGTTCTCAACGGCCGCGTTCACGTTCGCCTGCGACGCATGGCCGGAGTTACCATGGGTGGCGCACATCAGGTCCCCGTCGCAGTCGTCAAGCCCCATCATGTGGCCTGCCTCGTGCGCAAAGTCCCGGTATGTCTCCCCGGTGGCGCTCCCCTGCACGGGCCTGTCCATCTGGTCGCTCCACCACCCCTCTATCGGGGGGCCGCTGGAAACGCCTTTCATGTACCCCATGTACTTCGTGCCGTTCGTTGATACGGGCGGCTTGGTCGCGAAAGGGGTCACTATTATGCAGTGCTCGTCCAGCGGCTGGGGGGTGCAGTTGCCCTGCTTCAGCTCGCTCGTGATTACGTCGAACTTCACCTTGCACTTGCAGTCCCCGTAGGTGCGCGAGCCGCTTGCGCCGTTCCACTCGCTCTCTATCGCGTTTTCCGCATTTGCCCGGTATGTCGCGTCCGCGCCTATGAACGCAAGCTTTATCGTGATGGTTATTTCGCACGTTTCCCCGTTCACGTGGCACGTGGTCGCCCTCGGTATGCTCGCCGCAGAAGCGAGCCCGCTGAAAACAACGCAGAAAACCGCCGCCAGGAGAATGTGCTTCCCTCTCATGGAAACCCATCTCATGCATTCTTTTATTCTTTTGCTCCGCAATAATACTATGGGCAATGGCGACAAGAAGAAAGCGGTGCCGGCAAAGGCGCCCAAGCCGGCAGAGGAAAAAGGCGAATACACCATAGAGGCCAAAGTGAACACGGCGGACGTCAACATCGCCAACATGCCCAACGTCACGTTCATGGAATTCAACGAGCAGTCCAAGGAGGAGCCCTTCGAAGACGTCACTGCCGGCAGCCCGCTTGAAGCTGGGGCAAAGCCGGACATGGAGTTCAAGATTGGCACATTTTCCGCATACGGGATGATGTTCCTCATAAGGTATGAGGGCGAGCTCCCCAAGAAAAAGGACGGCACGGTGAACGAGAAGAAGGTGCTCAAGGACCCCAACATTGACATAATCGAAGAGATAGACGTAAAGGCGCTGACCAAGGAAAGCGCAATGCAGGCCTACAAGCACGTCGGGACGATGCTCGACATGCACATGAAGCAGGATGAAATAGCGGCAACCGCGCCCGAGAAGAAGAAGGTTTTTGCGAAAGAGAATTTCGATTTGGAGAAAGGGGAATTCTCAATGGACATAAAGGACCCCGCAACCGGGGACATTGTGACCGTCACCGGCACGTACGAGCCCACGTTCGGGGACAGGACCATAATTACGATGAAGACCGACAACCCCGCGCATGCGGACCTTTTCGCAGAGACAATCGGCCAGATAGCGCCCGCGCACGACATTACGAAAATAGCGAAGCTCCCGATGGAGCCTTCCAAAAAGCAGAAGATGAAATACTAGAGCGCGGATTTCATACCCTTGCCCGGCTCGCCATCCATTTTTCTCCAGGTCCTCACTGCCACAGCCATCATCGATACGAGGAGCGCCAGCTCGACAATGCACGCCCCCGCGCCAATGTAGCCGGACATCAGTTCCTCGCGCACTTTCCCGGGCAGCTCCACTTCCTGAACCTTCTTCGAGCCGTCAGGCCCGGTGACTATTGCCTTGCCTGAATTCTTTATGAGCTCGATTTTCTTCTCTTTCGGGCTTTTCTCCGCAGCGCATGCCGCCGCTCCCGCAACCGCGAGGCCCGCAATGAGCGGCGCCGCCCTGCGGAGGTGCGCTGCGCCCCCGGATTCCGGGACCCTGCGGGTGTGCCTCACGTTAGGGTTCCCGGAGCCGCCCCTGAACGTCCCCCGTTTGCCCATGCCGGCCTGCATGTCCCTGTGCATTATTGCAAGATTGGTCTGGGGGGTTTTCCTGAAGCGTGAAACCCTCATGTGTGCCATAATGTATATATGTGGGTAGAAGTTTAAATACCTTTCTATTTGGACGCGAACGCCGGCCCGCCGCCCCTCGCAAGCGCGGAATCCTTCGCCACCTTCGCCTCCATCCACGCCGCGATCAGGTCTGCCTTGTCCGTTGCCTCGAGCGAACCCATCCCGCCCTCCTTCAGCGAATCCCTCACCTGGTCCCTCAAATATTTGGAAACGCTGCCCTTGCCGAGCACCTGCTGGTATGCCTTGTGGTAGAGCGCTATGTCCAGAGACGCGACCGCCTCCCCATCCGAATAGAAGACTGCCACGGGCTTCTTGAACACCTTCCCCTTCTTCTCTATCTTCACCTCTACCCCTGCAGCAGCAAGCTTGCCCCCTGCCTCCGCAATTTTCCCTGCCTGCTCTTCAAGGTGGTCAAAGAGCGCGTTCACATAATCCTCCGCGGCCTCTTCTGCATTGGACATCTTAAGCTCTGCCTTTGCCCATTTCCATGCGTTGCCCCATGCCTTTTTCCGCGCCGCGCTGTCCCCGGAAACAATCGCATCGAGCGCCTGGTAATAGAGCTCCAGCGGCACAGCAATCGTTTTCCAGTGCTCTTCGCTGTAAACAGTCACCTTGTCCTTTTCCACGGACACCGCGCTCTGCAGGGTGACCGGGACGTCATTGGGCGCCTTAACCCCCTTGCCGCCCATCTCAACAATGCGCCATTCCACGGCAAATGCCGCCTCGGCCAGCTTTTCATCGGGCAGGCCGGTTGTTTCCCCGAGGTATTGCGCAACCTTGGAATGCAAATCCATCGAGATGATGCCTTCCTTCCTTGCCTGCTCCGCCCATTCCCCGAGCTTTGCAGCGGGCACCTGCACGTCAATCCCCGTGCCTGCGATGTTCTGCCAGATTTCCGCAGGCTCCTTCTTCCCCTTCTGCGCCATGCAAAAGCCGCTCATTCAAAATTAATAAAACTATTCTTCCTTTGCGCAGTATTCCTTCACCCGGGAAAAGATGCGGCCCATGTTCTGCCTCTTCACCCTCTCCACGGTCTCGTCCCCGAGCGAGTTCCAGAGCAAATCGTACTGCCCCATTATCGTTTCATATTCCCCGAAATCGGCAATCACGCCGCTGCCCACCACGAACCTGTCCGGGTAGTCCTCAATCAGGTATGTCCACTGCTCCTGCACCTTCCCGCCCTTGTAAATCCCGGAGGAAAGCACCTTCCAGGAGATTGCAGGGTACAGATTGCCATGCCCCGCAAGCAGCAGCCGCAGCCCCTCCGCATGCGCAGTCCCCGGCTCGTCGCCCATCCCCGCATTTGCAAGTATTACGGGCACGTCCGGGTGCGCGGCGAGCGCCTCCTCCAGCGCATGTGCATCCCCTTCCCCTATTTCATATTCAACCAGCACGGGCAGCCGGTACTTTTCCGCGAATGAGAAAATCGGCCGTGCCTCGCTGTAATTGCCCAGCGCAACTTCCCCTATTCCGCAGAAGTACGGCCTCTTCGTGAAAGTGTCCTCAAGGTAAACGACCGAATCCAGCCCCTCAGATTCGAATGCGCTTGCGAACGGATATATGCGCGCCCTTTTTTCCTCCGGGAGGCCCCAGTAGAGCTCCGCAAGCAATTCGTCCGAATCTTCAAAGTAATATTCACGCGAAAACGGGTCGGTGTAGTGCACGGTTGCCTCCTTTATGTTGCCGGCCCACCACTTTTTCACCTCGCTGCCGAGCAGCACAGCCTTGCCCACGCCTGCCTCGTCCATTTGCGCGAACAGCTCCTGCTCTTCCCCCCCGTCCAGGAAATACATGTAGTATGCGTGCGAATCAAAAGTGTAATCGCTCAGCCGGGACTCCTGCGCAGAGAATATGAACAGGAAGACCGCAAGCGCTATGAGGAATACGACTATTGCAAAGGTGGTTTCCTTCTCCGGGATTATTTTCGGGCCCTTGGGGAGCAGCCCGCCTTTCATGGTGGTTTCCGGCCCGCCGCTTCCGGCTCCAGGGGAAGCATTTTTTGCCGCTTCCGGCGTATTGCTTCCGCCTGCCTGTGAAGCGCCTTTCCCGCCCGCCTTTGCGGGCCTTTTCTTTCTTGGCATCTATTTCTCCTCAACCTGCCTGAAGAAGCCGAGCTTGCCGGCCCGCTTCCCGCATTTGCCGCATATTATGAAGAGCTCGCTCCCGGCCTTTTCAACCTTCCCGCCTTCCACATTGATTTCATAGGTTGCCTCGTCCTCCGAGCCGCCCACGGTTATCTCGTTGCCGCACTTGCACCTGAGCTTCCCTCTCATGGCCCACACTCTCGCTCGCATGCTTTAAAAACCTCACCGGAGGAGCACTTCCGGGAGCATGAAGAACCTTGAAATCGCCCGCATCTTCTACGAGATTGCGGACATCCTTGAGGTGCAGGGCGTTGAGTTCAAGCCGCGCGCATACCGCCGCGCAGCGCGCTCCATAGAGGAGCTCTCGGAGGACATCGCGGCCGTGCGGAAGCGCGGCGAGCTCCGCGGCATCCCGGGCGTGGGCGAGCACATTGAGAAGAAGATAATTGAAATCCTCGACACGGGCAAACTGAAGTATTATGAAAAGCTCAAGAAGGAAATTCCCGTGGATTTGGAATCGCTCTCGCGCGTGGAGGGCCTCGGCCCCAAGAAGGCGATGGCGCTCTACAAGAAGCTCGGCGTAAGGAACCTCAAGGACCTTGAAAAGGCGGTTAAAGCCGGCAAGGTGAAGGGCCTCCCGGGCTTCGGGAGGAAGAGCGAGGAGAAGATGGCCGCCTCAGTCGGCGAGGCGAAAAAGAGCGCCTCCCGCCTCATGATTTCCAAGGCAATGCCGATAGTTGCAGAGCTGGAGGGAAAGCTCTCCAAAGTCGCCGGAGTAAGGAAGCTCGAGACCGTGGGCTCCTTCCGCAGGCGCCTCCCCACTGTGGGCGACCTCGACATTTTGGTTGTCTCCTCCAAGCCGAAAGAAGTGATGGGCGCCTTTGCGAAAATAGAAAAGGGCACGAAGGTGCTTGCAAAGGGCCCCTCCAAATCCTCGATAAAGCTCCCTTCGGGGCTGCAAGTGGACCTGCGCGTGTTCGATGAACCCTCCTACGGAGCCGCGATGATGTACTTCACCGGCTCCAAGGACCACAATGTCGCGCTGCGCAAAATCGCAATGAAAAAGAAGTGGAAGCTCTCGGAATACGGCCTCTTCTCCGGGGAAAAGCGCCTCGCGGGGAAGACCGAGCAGGAGGTGTACAAAAAGCTGGGGATGCAGTGGGTCCCCCCGGAGCTCCGCGAGAACATGGGCGAAATCGAGGCAGCCCAGAAAGGGAAGCTCCCTAGATTAGTGGAGGAAAAGCAAATACGCGGGGACCTGCATACGCACACGGAGTGGAGCGAAGGGAAGAACACCCTGGAGGAAATGGCCGCCGCGGGGAAGGCGCTCGGCTACGAATACATGCTCATTTCCGACCACGGCGGCACGCTCCCTAAAATTGCAAATCCCCTGAATGAAAAGCGCCTCCGGAAGCAGATGGCCGCAATAACCAAGCTGAACAAGAAACTGCGCGGGATAAAGCTGCTCAAGGGCACGGAAACCAACATCCTTGAGGACGGTTCCATTGACCTGCCCAATTCCGTGCTCAAAGATTTGGACATTGTAATCGCCTCGGTGCACACCAAGTTCAAGATGTCGCCGCGCGCAATGACCAAGCGCATCCTTGCCGCGGCGGAGAACGAGCACGTGGACGTAATCGGCCACCCCACCGGCCGCCTGCTCGGCTCGCGCAAGGCTTTCCAGTACGACCTTCCCTCGGTTGCAGATGCCTGCAAAAAGAGCCACACTGCGCTCGAAATCAACTGCTACCCCGAGCGCCTGGACCTGGACTATGCAAACGTAAAGAATGCCCGCGGGAAGGCGAAGTTCACGCTCGGCACAGATGCCCATGAAAAGGGCTCGATGAAGTTCATGGGGCTCGGGGTTTCCCAGGCGCGCAAGGGCTGGTGCACTAAAAAAGACATACTGAACACCCTTGCGCTGAAAGACCTGCGGAAATTCTTCAAATCCTAAAATTCACGCAATTGCGCCCGGCAGCACTTCCGAAATGAGCTCCCCGCAGTCATCCGGGTAGAGGAATTCCAGCAGCCGCCACGCGACCTCCTCCTTTTCTATGACCGGGTTCAGCCGGACCAGCCCGTTCTCCCCCGGCTCCACCGCAATCCATTCCTTCTCGAGCAGGGGGCCGAAGTAGTGCAGGTCCTCCGGCCCGTCCACCCCGAGTATTATGCTGGAGATGAGCACGTGGAGCAAATCCCTGGAAAGCACCGCGGCTTCCTCCGCCTGGGCCAGGAGCGCGTTCACGAGCTCCCTCATCTCCCCTTCCTCAAGCGGTATTATCCTCTCCCCTGCGAGGATTTCCTCGACCGAGCCCTTCGCCTTTTTGTACGCCCTGTCCGCCTTCCTCACGTGCACGTCCCTGTCGCGGAAGAGCCGGCAGAAGTCGTTTTCGTTCCCCAGCCAGCCGATTACATCCTCCTTTGCGCCTTCAAAATCCCTGAGGGGGATGGCATCCCTCATCCCTGCGTTGCGTTCCACAATCCCAAGGATGCGCTCCTTCACCCTTCCCCTCACGATGTGCTCCTTGCAGGGCACGAGCATTGAGGTGACCTCAGCCTGCTCTTTGAGGATTTTGTCCCTTCTCTCAAAAGCCCTTGTTAATATCGAGGAAACTTTCCTGCCGGCGCGCTCCCAGCCTGCAATCTTAGGCCCGAGCGCGTTGTGCCTTTTCACCCTGAATATCTCCCTCAGCGCTTCCCGGTTCACGCTCATTTTGCCTCACCCACGACGTTTGCAATTATCCCTTCGGATTCGCCCGGATAAACCTCCTCAATGAAAAGCACTGCAATTTCCTCCAGGCGCATGAAGCGCCCCGCGGTGAGCCCTTCATACCCTCCCGGGATGCCGCCCCAGCGGTGCTCGAGATTTGTCCTCTCAAAGAATTCCAGCGCATCTTCCGGGCCGTTCACGCCAAGCATTATGTTGCACGCAAGCACGTGGAACATGCCGCGCGCGAGGAACGACTTCTCCCTTGCATGCTCCCTGTAAGCCTCAAAATATTCCCAGAGCAGCTCCCCGCTGAATGCGCCGGTTGACTCTGCCTCGCATATCGTCTCGAATTCCATTATCATCAGGGAGTAGTGCTCTTCCGCCTTCCTGATGTGCACTCCCTGGTCGCCGAGCGCTTCGCACAGCTCCGTTGGCTCCGCAGTGAGAAGAAGCGTTGTCGTTTCCTTCTCGTTCTCAATGCCGGCCATTATCTTTTCCTTCTCCTGCCGGTTTGCCTGCGCAATCATCGCCTTCTCTTCTTTGCTGATGCCCCTGCCGGCCGCCTCAAGCGCTTTGTCATAAACGGCAATCAGCCGTTCATCGGCTTTCCTGAATTCCCTTATCCTTTCTCCAACCGAGCTCTGCCTCCTTGCGTCAATCTCCCGCTGCAAAGCCGCCTTTGCCTTGAACATTAGTGATATATAGTGTGAGGAAATGTTTTTATACCTCAGCATGCATGAATAAAGGGGGAGCGCACGCTTGAGGAATGCGCCCCGGAGCTCAGGGTTTCCCGCGAGAGGGTGCGGCAGCTCCAGGCGGAGGCGCTTGCCGAGCTACGCGAAGGATTCCCCTGGCTGGCGGAGCTCCTGCAGGAATAGCTGTGCTTATTTATAAACCCTTTCTGCCTAAATTTACAACATGGCTCGCGACAGGCCCATCACCAAGGAAGGCCCCCTCCCGAAAAGCAAACCGGGCATCAAGCAGGGGCCCGAGCCCGGGACAATCGGAGAATATTCCGCGGTGTACAAGCGGGACATCTCAAGGCCCAGCGCATTCACCGGTGCCATTGACCGTGTGCGCGACGAGCTCTACCGCCTGCTCAGCACCCGCTTTGGCCATCTCCCAAAAGTGCTCTATGCGGGCAGCGAGGCCGGCTTCGTGCCGGTTGCCGGCCCGATAGGGGGCAGGAACGTAGTTTTCCTTGATGCCGATGCCCCGAATGCGGTTGTTGACGTTTCATTCCCCGAGGGCGGCAAGGCCTACCTCGAGCTCATAAGGACTCAGCCGAGGGTCGACGCACGCGGCACGCAGCCGTATTTTGGCTACGTGGTGGACAGCGTCAAATACAAATTCCCGGCGGGCATGCACCCGGAAAAGAAGCTCATGCTGTGGACCGGCACGAGCCTCGTGCTGGAGGGGATAGACGGCGGAAGCGTCAGCATGGTGAATTTCGGCGCGGGCAGGGCATACTACATGCGCGTGCCGCACGGCGGCCCGGGCTCGCGCGAATATGACGATTACATCTACGTGGCGGAAAGCCACAGGCTGGAGGAGGCGTTCCGCATGTTTGCCGAAAACCCGCAGGGCTATGACGGCTATGACGTATCCGTTGCCAGGGGGGTTGGGAAGGGCCACGCATGCATAACTATCTTCGGCTCCCGCGGGGAGCCCCTGAAATTCTACAAGATTGCGGAGATCAGGCGCGCATCCCGCCCTCCCCCGCAGGGCGGCGTGAAATATTCCTATGGGGAAGAGGAAATCCCCTCAGCGCCTCCCCCGAAGAAGCCCTCAATCCCGCCGGCCGGCTCTTCCGAGTTCGAGATAGATTTTCCTGAGAGCATGAAGCCTCCGGAGCCCCTTTCCTTCGACGACCGCGAAATAACCGCGGAGCTTTTCCCCACCCCGGAAACCAAGCGCAGGCCGGAAGTGAGCCTCGAGACGCTCGGCGATGCGGAGTTCGTGCACCCGCGCACGAAGCAGAAGAAGCCGTTTGCGCAGTTCGCCCGCGCGCTCTCCGTGCACCGGATGGAAGTTGCCGGGGACGCCGAGATTTACAGGGTAAAGGCGCGCGTGCACAAGCTCGGCAAGGACGTAACGCTCATACTCAGCAGCCGGAAGGCAGAGTCCCTTGCGGACCTGCGCGGGGACGAGCGCATCTCCTTCGTAGGCGGCAACGTCTACGGGGAGGAGCTCGTGCGGGAGAGCGAGATGCAGGTGCTCATTGAAGGCGTGCCCCACTTCGGCTATTTCCTCGCAAAGCGCAGGGACTCCGGCATAGAGGTGGATGCGGTCCATGAGATAGAAGTGAACAGCGCCGTGCTCGGCAGGAAGGTAATCCTCGACATCCCCATCGACAAATTCGACACATGGGCGCACCTCCTGGGCCAGGGCAGGCAGAAGACAGTGGAGCACGTTAAGAACAACGTGCTCGGGCTCGTGCAGGAGCAGAACCCTGCCGGAGATGCCCCGGGCATCGTGCAGAAGGAGCTCGCAATAGCCGAGATTACGGAAAAGCTGATATCCAAAATCCTGCGCGGCGACCCCTATTCCTGAACCATTTAAAACCCTGTGAGCGAATTCCCCTGCCATGGACGATTACAAGAAGGCAGGATACATCGCCGGGGGCGTGATTGCGGCCCTCGCGGTGATGCTCGTATTCCAGGGGATTTCACAGGAGCCGGAAGCGCCCGCATCGCCCGGAGGCGCGCCTGGGGCCCCCGGGGCCGAAGGCGCCGGGGAAGAGGCAGAGGCCCCTGCCGCAATCGAAGAGCCGGAAATGGGCGGGGGGGCGGATGACGTGCCAGAAATTGCCGTCCTTGAAACCACGATGGGCACGATAGAGGTCGAATTGGACCGCGAGAATGCGCCGGTCACCGTTGAAAATTTCGTGCGCTACGTGAACGAGGGCTTCTATGACGGCACCGTTTTCCACCGCGTAATCAACGGCTTCATGATACAGGGCGGCGGCTTCACCCCTGGCGGGGAGCAGAAGGAAACCCGCGAGCCAATCGCCCTTGAATCCCAGAACGGCCTCAGCAACACGCGCGGGACAATCGCAATGGCCCGCACCTACGTGCCGGACAGCGCAACCTCCCAGTTCTACATAAATGTCGTTGACAACAGCGGGATGCTGGACTATGCGCCGGGGAACCCCGGCTACGCGGTTTTTGGCAGGGTGGTTTCCGGCATGGAAGTGGTCGACGCGATAAAGTCCGTTCCCACCGGGGAGCGCGGCCAGAACGCGGACTGGCCGGCCGAGGACGTGGCAATCACCCGCGCATACATGAAGGGCGGTTGATTGGATTTTGACAGGATGCTTACGGAGAGGATTGCGCAGGCGCACCGCTCCCCGGTGGGGAGGTGCCTGCTCGCAATCTCCGGGCGCGTTGGCGGCCCCGCCCCCCTTGCTCTCTTCAACCTCATCTGCACCGCCGCGCTCGGCTTCGTGATTACATTCCCCATCTATGAACTGGGCGGCCCCATCGCCGCGCTCCCCACCGGCATATTTACCGTGGTATTGCTCATAATAATAGCGGCGTGCATGGTGAACCACCTGATTGGCGGCCCGTTCAGCGGCCCGCTCCTGCGCTCGCTGCTCACTTTCGGCATACTTTTCTCCCTTCCATTCGGGCTCTTCTCGCTTAATCTTCTGCACAGCATGGCGGCAGAGGAAAGGAACAGGAAAAACAGGAAATAGCTTTCAGATTTTCGGCGCCACTATCTTGATGCCCGTCATGCGCAGCTTTCCATCCGTTATCCAGGCGTTCCGGATGGTCACGCATTCGATTCTCCTGCCATCGCCCACCCCGTTCTGCTGCAATTCGAAAAGGCATTCTCCATCTATTCCGGGCTCGAATGCGAAGGGGAAAGCCCGGAGCTTTACCTGGAGTGGGCCGATGCGCTCAAAGATTTCTATTTCGACAGCGGCAGCCCCGAAGCCGGCTACAGGGAAGATGCGCTGGAAAATGCTGAGCCGGGGAAAGCGCTGTGCGACGGGGACTGGAAGAAGACCCGGGCCATGCGGGCGCATGCGAAGGCCTGCACAATTGGCTGCCCCATGCCAGGCGCACCGAGAACCTCATGAAGAGCAGGAACCTAATCGAAATAGGCCGGTAACCCGGCCCGGCTAGCTAATTTAAACTTTGCTCCTCTTGATAGCGCATGGCAGGCGCAAGGATGCTGGGCACGGCAACGCTCATGCTCATGACCGTGGCGGCGCTCTTCTCGCTCAGCGGCCTCACCTCAAATGCGGAGTATGGCTTCTCCTCGGTTTTCTTCTATGCAATCCCCGCGCTGATATTCTTCGTGCCCTGCGCCCTAATTTCCGCGACGCTCGCCACCGGCTGGTCGAGCGGCGGCATATTCACCTGGGTTTCCGCGGCCTTCGGGAAGAGGTGGGGCTTCCTCGCAATCTGGCTCCAGTGGTTCCAGTCCCTCACCCTCTACATGACAATACTTTCATTTGCGGCCGCCTCCCTTGCGTTCGTGTTCGACCCCGCGCTTGCGGAAAACGACCTGTTCGTATTCATCTCCATACTCGCAATATACTGGAGCGCCACCATCCTGAACCTCAGGGGCATGAGGCTCTCCAGCGAGGCGAGCTCCCTGGGCGTGATACTCGGGACGCTCATCCCCGGGGTGCTGCTCATGGTGCTGGCCGCCCTGTGGCTCAACGCGGGCAATGCCCCGGAAACCAGCTTTTCCCTTGGCGCGCTCATCCCGGACCTCGCGGAATTCGACAGCATAGCGCTCATGCTGGGCGGGGTGGTGCTCTTCGCGGGCATAGAGATGACCGCGGTGCATATCCGGCAGGTGAAGGACCCGGAGGAGAATTACCCCCGCGCAATATTCGGGGCCGCGGGAATCGCCCTTGTAATGTTCATATTCGGCACGCTCGCGGTCGCGGCGCTCGTTCCCCAGCCCCAGATAAGCCTCGTCGCGGGCATAATGGAGGCGTTCACCAAGGTGCTGGGCGCATTCGGGATAAGGTGGCTGCTGCCGCTCGTGATGCTTTTCATAGTGGGCGGCGCGTTCGCGCAGCTCATCACGTGGATCGGCGGCCCCAGCAAGGGCCTGCTCCGCGCCGCATGGGACGGCTGCCTGCCCCCCGTTTTCCACAGGATGAACGAGTACGGCATCCCCACAACGGTGCTCTACCTGCAGGGGATAATAGTGACTGTGCTCAGCTTCCTTTTCGTGATGATGCCGAACGTGAGCGACTCCTTCTGGATACTGATGGCGCTCACCGCACAGATTTACCTCACGATGTACGTGCTCATGTTCGCCTCAGCGATAAA
The DNA here is from genome assembly GCA_964552755.1 of Microcaldota archaeon. Classification (GTDB taxonomy): domain Archaea; phylum Micrarchaeota; class Micrarchaeia; order Anstonellales; family Bilamarchaeaceae; genus CAZKHX01. The sequence continues at coordinate 21,488 of CAZKHX010000008.1, forward strand.
GCTCCGCTATTCCCAGCCCAGCGTGAAGCCGAAGTTCAGGATACCCGGCGGGAAGGCCGGGCTGTGGCTCGTTGCGGGCCTCGGCCTGCTCGCATCGCTCGCGGGGATAGCGCTCGGCTACCTGCCTCCGCCCGAGGAGCGCGGGGTAGGCTGGGAATTCTACGCCGGCTTCCTTGTCCTCGGCCTCGCCTTGATAATCGCGATGCCCCTGGTGATATTCCATTTCAGGAGGAAGGGCTGGGAGAAGAGGAAAATCCCGCGCAAAAACCCCCTTTGAGCCGCACCCCGGCCGCAGCGCCCTGCGCAGGGCAGAATGGGCAGCGCATTTCAGAGCTTAAATTCGTCCTGTCCCGGGCTGCCCCTGGCTTTCCAGTCCCTGGGGCGGGGCAGGTTCCTCAGCGCGGCAATTTCCTGCACTTTGCCAAAAAGCGCGTTCTTCTCAAGGTATTCCATTGCGTTGACCCACTCCTGGTCGTGCTCCCATTTATGCAGGATGAGCTCCGCCGCGGCAACCGCCACCCCTTCCCTGCTGTGGCCGAACGCCGCGCCTATCAGCAATTCTATTTCCCCGAGCATCGCAAGCGATTCCACGTGCCCTATGTCATAGAGCGCTTTCCCGAAGCGCTCGCATGCGCGCCTGCAGTCTTCGGGCCCGAGGAACCTCCCCTGCCCGTAATCCTTGAGGTGCAGGCCGTATTCCTTGGCCGCGTCCAGCAGCATGGTGAATTTCCCGCCCTGCAATGAGAGCATCATGGTTGCCGCCCTTGCGGAAATCTCCGGGTCGGGGTACTGGAACACCGCGGAGATTACGTAGTCCCATTCGCCCAGCGCTGCCAGGTCCACGATGTACCCCATCTCATAAAACGCATGCACCGCCCTTGAGTATAGCTTTGAGCAGCTCTCCGCGTCAAGGCCCATCTCGTGCCCGAAAATTCTTTCCTTCAGCCCCCCTTCCCTGCCTGCCTTCAGGCGCTTCACGGATTCCATTGAAATGAATTCAGGGCCTTCGCCATTTTCCTTGCCCCTTGAGCAGAGGTTGTACACCTTGTCCGGAATGAGCACGTACCTGTTCTTGAAAGCAACGGCCGCCATTGCCATGGTTTCCCTTTTGCTGAGGCTGCCGCGCCTTTCCCGCGCCGCCCCCCAATTTCTGGGAGCTTTCATACTGGTATATTTCCACAAGACCATTTAAAAACACTCTTGCCGCCCGCCACCATCCTTTAAAAGATTGGCGGTTTTTATCCTCTCAAGTGATATTATGAAAGGATTGATGTTTGCATTTGGCCTTGTTGCGCTCCTGCTTTTTGCGGGATGTGCGCAGGAAGCGCCGCAGGAGCCGGCAGCCCCCGAGGCGCCGGCCGAGCCTGAGGCGCCTGCGCAGCCTGAGGAGCCCATGCCGGGCAGCGACCGCGATGAGCATGGCTGCATCCCGTCCGCGGGCTACGAGTGGTGCGAGCCGCTCCAGAAGTGCATCCGCCCGTGGGAGGAGAACTGCACTGCCGAGATTGTCGGCGGCGACAAGGACGAGCATGGCTGCATCGGCTCCGCAGGCTACACCTGGTGCGAGGCGAAGCAGAAGTGCCTCCGCGAGTGGGAGGAGCCCTGCGCGGTCCACCTGAACGAGGAGCAGGCGCTTGAGCTCGCCCGCAACAGCCAGTGCATGGCGGTCGGCCCCATAACGGGCAAAGGGACCTACAACAACAACACCTACACCTGGTGGTTCGACCTGCACGCGCAGAGGCCGGGATGCTCCCCTGCCTGCGTGGTGTATGAGGCCAACGAGAGCGCGGAAGTGAACTGGCGCTGCACAGGGCTCGTCACGGAATGAGCCCCTCCCTTTTTTAATTTTCTTTTTGTTTCCTTCTACTGATGAAAATCAACTTTGCCCGGCTGATTGCCGCGGTTCTCATCTGCGAGGCGGCAGGCGTGCTCGGCTCCGTTTTCACCGAAACCGGCGCGGGCAGCTGGTACTCCCAGCTCATAAAGCCGGAATTCAACCCCCCGAACTGGGTTTTCGCTCCGGTGTGGACCCTGCTCTACCTCCTCATGGCCGCTTCCATCTACATCCTATGGGAAAAGAAGGGCTCTGCCGGCGCGAACCATGCAATTGCCGCCTTCTCCCTCCAGCTTTTCCTCAATTTCCTGTGGTCCTTCCTGTTCTTCGGCCTGCAGTCGCCCCTTCTCGGCCTCGTGTGCATCGCATTCCTCTGGGCCGCGATAATCGCAACGATTTATTATTCGTGGCGCGTTTCCCGCCCTGCGGCGCTCCTCCTCATCCCCTACATCCTGTGGGTTTCCTTCGCCGCCGTGCTCAATTATTCCCTCTTCGCCCTCAACCCCTGAGGCCAGCGGTTAGGATTATATTACTTGCCCATGAATTACCCGGCATGAGGGCAAAACACGTATTCCTTGGAGTGCTTTTCTGCTGCCTGCTCGCATCAGGCGCGTTTGCGTTCAACACGAGCATCTCGGTGCTCTGCCCCGACGGGTGTGCCGAAGGGAAAACCGCGAAGCCCATTGCGGTGATAACCACTGCGGCCTCTCCGGTTTTCATCCGCGCAATGGCGGTCGAGACCCCCAACGGGGCGTTCCTCTGCGGCCAGCGCTTCGGCCTTGAGGTCTCCGCAGGGCAGAAGGTGAACCTCACCGGCTGCGCGGTGGAAATACCCGAAAGCCCGGACGGCACATGGAGCTTCCGCGCCTGCCTGGAATACCGGGGCGCGGGCACGGGCGAAGAATACGTGACCACGTGCTTCCCGCGCACGGTAGCCCTCGGAGAGGAAACCTGCAGCGGAGGGGTATGCATTTCCCCCCAGCCCGCCGCCGAGGGCATGGACCATGCCGCTGAAATGCAGGCTCCGGGCTTCGGCGTCTGCTCCACCGCTTTCGTTCTGGCGGCGCTGCTCGCATTCGCCTTCTTCCGGAAGTGAGGTGCTGCAATTGCGCGCGAGCCCTTTTTTCGGCCTTTCAATTCTTTTCTGCATGCTTGCGGCAACCGCATTCCCCCTTGGGATAGCCTCGGGGGCGATATCCTGCGATTACGGCTGCCTGCCGGGCCATGACTTCACCCCCTCTTATGACGTCGACCCCGTGGAGGGCTGGTCATACATCCATTACATAGAGCTCCGGGAAGGGGGCGGCGAGGTGCTCTGCACGAAGACGATTGAGCGCAACATCACCAAGCTCACCACCTACATGCGCGCCTGCGAGGCGGAAATACCTGAAGATGCTGAAGATGAATGGGTTTTCGACGCCTGCTTCAATTACTGGAGCCCGAATACCGAAGGCGAGGCAATAACCGAATGCTTTGCCTCCAGCGTTGATTTGGATGAGGCGGAATGCGGCGGGGACGAGGACTGCGCGGATGATGAGGAATGCAAATACGAGCAGTGCGTTGAGGTGGAATGCTACTGGTGCCAGTACGTGGAGGGCCACAAGTGCGTCCCCTATGAATGCTGCATGGACGAGCAGTGCCTCACCGGCGAGTACTGCCTGAACCACACGTGCATACTGGAATGCGATGACGGAATTGCGGTGGACCACCGCTGCGTGCCGTACGAGTGCGAGAACGACACAGAGTGCGCGGACGGGGAAATATGCTCGGAGCGCTTCTGCGCCCCTCTCAACTGTTCAGAAGGCGTCCCATACGTCCATGAATGCGTGGAGTGCTCTTCCGACGACGATTGCGCAGATGACGAATACTGCTCTGAAAACAATTGCGTTCCGGTAGACTGCCCGGAGGGCGAAGTGGCTTCGCACACGTGCTCCCCGCCCGAAGCCGGGGACGAGCACAGCACGGTTTCCGTGGGCGGCGAAACCACTCCGGAGCTGAGCTCCCCCGCGCCCCCCGCACCGGAGCCGGAGAAGAAGCTATGCCCGTTCGGGTTCGTGCTCGCCGCGCTCCTCCTCGCAGCTCTCCGTTCCGGGTGAACCAATGCCGCCCCGCGAAAACGAAGCAATTTCCTATTTCGAATTCCAGTCGGAGATAGGCCACACGAAGCATATCGGCGGCCTGCGCGCAACCGAGGAACTCCTGGAGATGTGCCGCATAAAGGAAGGCAGCCGTGTGCTCGAGGTGGGATGCGGCGTCGGGATGACCTCGGTGCTCCTTGCGAAGAAATACGGGTGCACGGCGGTGGGGATAGACATCAATGAAGGCATGGTGAATAGGGCGAGGGAAAGGGCGGAAAAGGAAAATGCGGAAGGCAAGGCGGAGTTCATGGTTGCCGATGCACAGGCCCTCCCCTTCAGGGCAAACACTTTCGATGCGGTGATATGCGAATCGGTGAACGCATTCATCCCGCAAAAGCAGGAGGCAGTAAAGGAGTATGTGCGCGTTGCCAGGCCCGGCGGCTGGGTGGGGTTCAACGAGGCCTGCTGGATAAGGGAGCCCGACCCGGAACTGGAGAAAGGGATGCGCAGTTTCGTGGGCGCAGAATTGCTAAGCTCCGGGGGATGGGCCTCCCTCCTGGAAAGAGCCGGCCTCGAGGACGTGGTTGCGCGCAATTACCGCATAAATATGCTCAGCGAGTCCATGGAGCAGCTCAGGCGCTTTGAGCTGCTGGGGTACCTGAAGGTATGGTGGCGCACCATGCACGGGCTGATCACAAAGCGCTCCTACCGCAACTTCGTGCGCGCCGCGCTGAAGCTGCCCAAGAACTACCTTGAATTCTGGGGCTATGGGATATATGCGGGAAGGAAGCCCCTGGCCCCTACCAGCCGGGCAGGTACTCTTCCCTGAACATCCTTGCGAGCAATACGAAAATTGCGAGTATGAGCGGCCCTATGATAATGCCGATTATGCCGAAATACGTAATGCCGATAATCAGCCCGATGAGCGAGAACAGCGGGTGCAGTTCCCCGACCTTCCTCTGCACGCCCTGCCTCACGTACCCGTCCACCACGTAGCTGAGGAGCGCCCCCCACACCAGTATCGCCGCGGCGGAGAAATAGTCCCCAAGCGCAATATAGTAAATCCCCATGGGTATCCAGATCAACTGTATCCCCACTATCGGGATGAACGCCATTATCGTGCCCACGAGCGCCCAGAAGAAGAAATGCTGGGAGCCGAGCCCCACAAGCCCGGCGGAAAGCAGCAGCCCGAGCGCTATCGATGCCGCGCCGTTGCCTATCACCGTGGTCCGTATCACATGCGTGAACTCCCTCATGAGCTCTTCGGAGTTCTTGCTGCTGAACGGCAGCACCCCCTTCACGGTTTCCGCGGCCTCCCTGTGCCTCGTGAGCGCATAGTAGAACAGCAGGTAGAGCACAACAACGTTGAGCGCTATGCTCACCGTGCTGTTGAGCAGGAATTCCATCGCGCCCTGCACGAATGCCGCAACCGACTGGATGTGCCCCTCCACGAATTCAACCATCGTCCCCTCGTCCGGGAGCAGGGGCAGCAGCTGGCTTATCAGCCCGTCCGGGTCGCCCAGGAGGTGCACTGCCTCCTCCACCGCAACGTACATCAGGTACCCCAGCGGTATCATGATTAGCGCTATCGAGAGGACTACGACAAACATTGCGCTCAGCATTTCGTTCTTCGTGCCCCTGAGCACCCTAAGGTAAATTGGCTTGAACAATACGTAGAAAATGGCTGCGCCGAATATGCCGCCAAGCAGCGGCATCGCCGCATAGAGCAGGAAAAGCAGCATCGCCCCTATTATCGCAAGCGCAAGCCACTTCCTCTCCTTTGCCGCGCCCTTCGCTTTCACGCACGCAGGAACGAAGGCAACATTTAAAAATTATCCAGCAGTTCCCTGCCACAGAGGTGACCAGAATGGCAAAACAGGCAAAGAAAATTCCAACGGAAGGCGCGGGCTGGATGCTTGCGCTGGGGATAATGATGCTGTTTTTCGGCTTTGCATTCATCATATTCCCGGTCGCGGGCACCTTCGCGCTCGAGATCCTCTTTGGGCTCATACTGCTCATTGCCGGGCTCTCGCAGATTGCGTTCGCCTTCACGGCGAGAGGATGGGGCGGGTTCCTCATTACCCTGCTTGCGGGCTTGCTGTACGGCGGGGTAGGGCTGATGTTCCTGTTCTACCCGATAGGGGGCATAATTACGCTCACGGTGCTGCTGGGCGCGTTCCTGCTCGTGGCTGGGATACTGAAGATAGTGCTCTCGTTCCAGCTCAAGCCGGCGCCCGCATGGGGGTGGCTGCTGTTCAACGGCCTCCTCACAATCCTCATCGGCCTGCTCATACTTGCGGCATGGCCTTCTGACTCCACGTGGGTAATCGGGCTGCTGTTCGGCATCGACATGATGTTCGGCGGCCTATCGTTCCTCGTGCTGTCAAGGATGTGAGCGCCCAAAACAAGCGGGGCTACTGGGCCCCGTCCCTTTCCTTTTCTTTCTTCCGTTTTTCGTCTGATTCCTTCGCCTTCATCATCAGCTTTTGGAGCCCGAACAGGGTGCCAAGCAGCGCAAGCGTCCCAATAATGGTCACGCCTGCCAATGAGGCCCCAAAATCCTTCGGGCCAACCCCATCTACCTGCACTTCCTTTGCCTCGCTCTGCACGTGGACAATATCCGCGCCGCTTATTTCCACTTCGTCCCTGCCGTCAACATAAACCGCTGTCCCGGAAACAACCTCTCCGCTTTCCCTGAGTACGCTGGCAGTTTCCCCTTCAATTTTCAGTTCCTTGATGTCGGTGATGCTGACATAATCAACATGCGAGCCGCCTTCATCGCTCATCTTCACAAGAATTGCCTCAGTATCACTCCCTTTGTTGAGTATGATTACTGCCCCTGCCGGCGCCCCCTCTTCCTGCATTCTCTTGAGCAAAATCTCCTTCGTGGTGCCGGTATTCTTCTCCTCGTCCAGCGCAACAACCAGCGGCGCCTTGATTTTCCCGCCGTCCCTCTTGATTACGACTTTCGGGCCGGTGCACGCCGCGAGCGCAAGCGCGCCCAGCGCAATTGCCGCCGGCAAATTCTTTTTGTTCGATGCGCCCCTGCGCGCCTCTTCCATCACGCTCCTTGGGACGGGCATGCTCTTCTTCATTACCCTCTTTTTCTCAATAGCATCAGGTGAATGCCTTGTGTGGACTGGCCTGTTGTACATGTGTATAATAGTGTCTGTAAGTGTTTATAAATGTTAGCCTACATGGCAGGAGGAGCGGCCGTGCTTCTGCAGGTATTTCTGGTGGTGTTCCTCCGCCTTCCAGAACTTACCCGCGGGCACTATCTGCGTGGCAACCTTCCCGCCGGCCTTGCCCGAGGCCTCCAGCGCCTCCTTTGACTCCTCCGCCAGCTTCTTCTGCCTTTCAGAATAATAGAATATTACGGAGCGGTACTGGCTCCCGATGTCCGGCCCCTGCATGTCCACCTGCGTGGGGTCATGCATTTGCCAGAACTTGTCCAGCAGCTCTTCGTAGCTCACTTCTTCGGGGTCGAATTTCACCTGCACGGTTTCCGCATGCCCGGTCTCCCCGCCGCACACTTCCCCGTAAGTGGGGTTCTCCTTATTCCCTCCCATGAAGCCAACTGCAGTCTCCTTCACGCCTTTCAGCCCCATGAAGGCGTCTTCCACGCCCCAGAAGCACCCCGCGCCAAACGCCGCGGTTTCCAGCTCCGCCATGCAAGCGGATTCCACGCCAAGCCTTTTAAACCTCGGAGGGCTTAATTCCCTCATGGGGAAGCGAATCCTCTTGCTTTTGCTAATTGCCCTCATCGCAATCCATTCCCCGCATGCCGAAGTGCGCGAATTTCCCGAATATGGAGTTTCAATAGATGTCCCTCCCGATTGGGCAACGGAAACTTCCGAAGACAGCGTAAGCATATGGGAAAGCCCGAAGGAAGGCGGCCACTGGGACGGGGAGAGCTTCCTTTTCAAGGCAGTGGAGGGGGAGGAGCCCTTTGACTGCTCAAGCTGGCCGGAAGCGGACCAGGCAAAGGTTGCGGGGGAGTATGCCTGCTGCCTGACTGACATAGGCCAGAACGTCTACAGCTGCCTCGTGAGCCACCCCGAAGGGGGCTACCGCTACCTGGTGAAATTCCCCATCGGAGGGGGCAGCATGGGCTTCACGGAATATTACGCGGTTGCGGATTCCATGGAATTCCTTTCCCCCGGGTCGGAGGCAGAGCAGGCCGAAGCGCTTCCCGAACCGGAGCAGCCCAAGGCCTCCGGCAGCACATATTACTGCGACAGCTGCGAGGACTGCACAGCCGCCCTCTTCAATGAGAAATACGATGCCGTGTACCTCAGCGGGGACATTTCAACAGAAGAAGAAGTGTGCATAGGCAACCGCCATTTTGCCACTACCGACCCGAACGAGACCGGCTTCTCGAACAAAGTTTTTGATTGCCAGGGGCATGAAATATCCTGCGAGCATGGCTATTGTTCCTGGGGCATAAGGCTGGGCCTGCAGAGGGAAATTTTTACCACTGCCAAATGGGGAGGAAAAATAGAATGGTCCGGAAACATTGTCCAAAACTGCAGAGTTTCCAACTTTCAATCCGGGTTCGTTGCATCCGGGGATGACATTTCCGGCACAATATTCGCAAATAATACTGCAAGCGATTGCAAAACAGGCTTTCTTCTCGGGGAGGGCACAGGGTCCCTTGCAATGGGCAATGCTGCCAATGACAATGAAATAGGGTTTTATGCAGTTGGCTCCCAGCTGTCCAATAACTTTGCATATGGCAATTCCAAGGGATTTGAGCTGTGGGCGGATTCGAAAGCATACAACAATACGGCATATGGAAATGAGTACGGTTTCCTTTTGCTGGGCCCCGCTTTCCTGCAGGGCAACACGGCATTTGAGAATTCTGAAGGTGGCTTCACGCTATCTCATTCCTATTGCAACCTGAGCCGGAACACTGCTTACGGAAACAAGTACGGCTTTATCATGGAATATGGCGGCGGCACCCTTACAGAAAACATCGCGTACGGAAATTCCCAGCATGGGTTCTATGCATCAGATTCCGGCACCAGCCATTTTATGCGAAACTCTGCTTACAACAATTCCGTGGCAGGATTCAGGATAGGGGGGAATGGAGACGAGCTATATGGGAATATTGCATATGAAAACGGAATCGGGCTCCGTGTTTCAGGCAATGGCGGAACGATAAAAGAAAATAAGTTCTGCGGCAATCATGAAGCCGATATCAAAATTGATAAGGCGCTGCTGGAGCTAAAAGACAATTGCATAGGCTGCTACCCGGAAACATTGGAAAACACATGCGGCAATTCGGAGAACTGGTACGATGGCGACATGGAGGGCTGCGCTTATTCCTGCCATGGCTTCCAGCCCTCACACCCATTTGAGGAACAGGAAGGGGGGGCGCCACTGCCAGAAGAGCTGCTCAGCTCCATAGCGGGAATTTTTTCCCCGGAAAATGAAACTGCGGAGAAGCCAGGGCCCGAAGCCGCAGAAGTCTACCTTGTAACCTCCCGCAACCTCATCTGCCCGGAAAGCGTCTTCGAGGATGCCTGCCCGTACTGGGAAAGCACCTACAAGCTGAAGGATGCCCTTGAGCAGGAGGGCCGCACCGTGCGCGTGGTTGACCTTGGCCTGCAGGACTACTGGACCACTTCCGTAACAGTGGACAACGTATTCGGCATCGTCGGCCCAGCCGGTGAAAAGGCAAGCCGGAAATTCCGCGAAAGCGCGCCGGGGCTGGGCAGCGGCAACTACGTAATCATAATAGGCGGCTACTCCGTGGTCCCCCCATGCACATACGATGACGAGCTCGGTGACGATGAGGAGTACCTTTCAGACGACTGCTACGGGACATCGGGGGGCGGGCCGGCCGAGGCGTCGGTCTCACGCCTGCCCCACGGGGGCGCGCCCATGATAGGCTACATGAATGCCATGGCCGATTACCACATCAGCCGCAGCCGCGGCAGCTCCGGCCTTAACGGCGACCGCATGCTCGAGGCCTACGGCCGCCCATGCCCCTATTACGACCTTGATTTCTACTACCTTTACGAAATGCCCGAATCAAGCGGCCACTTCACCGTTTTGGAGGGCGTGCACGTGCAGCCCCATATGCAGGATGTTGAGGTGGAAGGGTTTCCGGAATGGCATGCCTATCCCATGCAGTATTTCTCCTTCCACGGCGCCCCGGGAACATATTGGGCAGACGACCAGGGCAACCCCGTTATACGCGCAGAATCCCAGCTCTACCCCTTCCTTGCCTTCTCCACCGCCTGCTACGGAGGGTTCCTCACCGGAAGCTCAATAGCGGAAACGTGGCTTTACTCAAAAACAACGCACTGGGGCAACCGCCCCAATGCCTTCATCGGCTCCACCGGCATCTCATACCATTCCACCGCCTCGGTGCCCCTGCCGCTGGGGGGGCAGCTGCTGCGCAATGAGTTCCACAGCGAATTTGAAAGCGGCAAAACAGCGGGGGAGGCGCTTGCCGCCGCAAAGCAGGCCACCTACGATTACGAATACACGGACCTTACCGGCCAGCTCTCAGACCTGCTGCACTCCATATTCACGGGAAGCGAAAACCGGAAGATGAACCGGAAGGTTGCAATGGAGTACCAGCTCTACGGCGACCCATTCCTCACGAAGAAAGACATGGTCAATTCGAATGACCCGGCATGTGATGGGATTGGATAGGAAATGGCTTGCAATCGGCGCGGCTGTGCTCGTTGTTGCAGCGGCAGCACTCTATTTCCTTTCGGTGCGCTATGCGAATGCCCCGGACGGCAGCCCGTGGGAAGAGTTCCTTGCGGACAAAGGCGCCCTGCAGGAGGGCTCCTGGGACGTGGAGGTGCGCAACCCCCGCGAAGTTTCGCCCGGGGTGGTGCTGCTGGACGTGGAGGAGAAGATAGCGGAGTTGGGGCCTGGCGGCCCGCCGGAAACGCTTGTGCGGCACAGCGACGTATACGTTGACTGGAAAACCGGCGAAACGGTGAATGCCGCATATTACGTCACAACTGAAAACCCAAAAGAAGCGATGGAGGAGGCGCTCTATGCGCAGTTCAGCCGCGACTGGGGCCTCCCGGCCGAAATCGGGGAGCCCTCCGGGGGCCTTCTTGATACAACCCCTGAGTTCAGGCGCTACGAATACCCTGACTTCAAGGCCGCCCTCACCGTTCCCGGCGAGCTGGAGCGCCAGGAGGACAGGTATGAGGATATCGGCTACAGATACCTTTTCTTCCGGAAGCCCGGCAGCAAATACGGGGTGAACGTGCGGCTGGCAAAAGACAAAAGGTTCTGCAGCGCAATGGGAGACCCGTTTTCGGGCAGGGGATGCATAGCGCCGGAAACCACCCTGCCCGGCAAGACCGTGCAAAAGTGCAGGGGGTCCATGTGCTCCGATTCCGAAGGCAACCCGGTGACCTGCCCCTGGAAATACACCGTGCTCCATCCGGATGACTGCCGGTATTACTACGAATTCAGCCCGGCTTCGGATGACTATTCCGACCCCATGGTGCTCCAATATGTCTATGGGATGATTAATGGGCTGGAATTTACCTGAGCCGGGCCCCGGGGGGCTTAGGCCAAAAAAGGCAAAGGTTCTAATAACCTTCAGGAGATATGACCGCATCAAATGGTGTAAGTATGGAAGGAACAGTAAAGTTTTTCAACGAGAAGAAGCAGTTCGGCTTTATTACCGGCGAGGACGGCAAGGACTACTTCGTGCACGCGAGCGGCCTCAAGGAAGGCACCTCCCTCAACGAGGGCGACAAGGTAAAGTTCGAGGTTGTCGAGGGCGACAGGGGCCCGAAGGCAGAGCAGGTTGAAAAGATTTAGATCCTACAATCTTGGTTTTTTCTTCTTTTCTTTCCGGTTAGCCGAAGGCAAGGATTAATTAATGCCCAAGTTTACAATATTACCACCCCAAAAGAACAAGCAAGGCAATAAAAGAGTGAGAAAGATGAAATTCGCAGATTTGAAAATATCGCACAGGACAGTGAAATCTCTTGAAGAGGAATATGGGTACAAGGAACCCACCGAAGTGCAGCAGAAGGCAATCCCCCTCATGCTTGAGGGCAGGAACCTCATAGTGCGCAGCCAGACCGGCACCGGCAAAACGTCGGCCTTCGGCATAGGGCTGGTGGAGCGCATAGCTGCAGGGAAAACCAGCAAGGCGCTGATACTGACCCCCACGCGCGAGCTCGCGGTGCAGGTGTGCAGGGAGCTGCGCCCCATGTGCCAGGCAAACCAATTGAAGGTATATGCGGTATACGGCGGCGACAGCATCATATTGCAGATGAGGGAGCTTGAGAAGCGCTATGAGGTGCTGGTTGCAACCCCCGGCAGGCTTTTGGACCTCTGCGGCCGCAGGAAGGTGGACCTTTCCAAATTCGACGCAATTGTGCTGGACGAGGCAGACCTCATGCTGGACATGGGCTTCCAGAGGGACGTCACCCGGATAATGGATTCGCTCCCGCTGGAGAAGCTCGTGCTCCTTTTCTCCGCCACGGTTGAAGAAGGCGTAAGCGACATAGTGGCACGCTACATGCCCAACCCCGAAATGGTTGCCATAGGCGAGAAGGCAGTCGTCTCCACAATTACCGAGGAGATGATGGAGGTCAATTTCAAGAACAAGCTCCGCAAGTTCATGGACGTGCTCACCGCCCACAAGGGGCAGAAGATACTCGTTTTCGTGAGGACGAAGCGCGGGGTGATTGCGCTCGTGCACAAGATTGAGAGGCAGGGCTTCAAGGACATCGGGATGCTGCAGGGCGACATGCCCCAGGCAAAGCGCAGCAAGGTGCTTGCCCGGTTCAGGGAAGGCCGCATCTCCACCCTCATCGCCACCAACGTGGCGGCGCGCGGCCTCCACATAGACGACGTTGATTTGATAGTAAATTACAACGAGGCAGAGGACGCGGAAACGCACCTCCACCGCGTGGGCCGCACCGGCAGGATGGGCGCCTCAGGCAAGGTGATTACCCTTATTTCCACGGACGAGCCCCGCTCCTCCAGGCATGCGCCCATCGGCCATGACGAGATGGAGCGCCTCACCAGCGCCGAGCCAGGTGTGAAGCGCGACTGGACCATGGGGCGCTCCGGCCCCAGCAGATATGGCGGCCGCGGCAGGAGCTCCGGGGGCAGGCGCGGCAAGCCCGGCTACGGCAGCCGCGAAGGCAGCAGCCGGGAAGGCCGCGGAAAGCCCTATGGCGAGCGAGGCGAAGGCGGCTCGGGCAGCTATGGCGGGCAGGGCAGCCCCCACGGAAAACCCAGGCACAGGAAAAGCGGCGGGAAGCCCCCATACGGGAAACGCCGCGATGACGAGCAGGGCCGCAGGAAGGGCAGGAAGCGCAGGCGCAGTGATTAGGTCGATATTCCTTTTGGAATAATCTTTTCAGAAAAGTATTTAAGCGGAAGGGCATAATCTCTCGTTGTGATTTAAATGTCCAGCAAGAATTATTTGTTTACCTCAGAGTCTGTGACAGAGGGGCACCCCGACAAGCTGTGCGACCAGGTTTCGGACGCAATCCTGGATGAGCTCATAAAGCAGGACAAGCATTCCCGCGTGGCCGTGGAGGCCGCGGCAACTGCCGGCCTCGTCGCTGTGATGGGCGAAATCACCACCAAGGGCTATGTGGAATTCCAGAACGTGGTGCGCAACGTAATCCGCGACATCGGCTACACCAAGCCGGAATACCTTTTCGACTACCGCACCTGCGGCGTGCTTTCTTCCATTCATGAACAATCCCCTGACATTGCGCAGGGCGTGGACACCAGCGCGGAGCACGAGCAGGGCGCGGGCGACCAGGGCATAATGTTCGGCTACGCGAACAGGGAAAGCCCGGAGCTTATGCCCCTGCCCATAATGCTCGCGCACAAGCTCGCGAGGCGCCTCTCGGAGGTGCGCAGGGACGGCACCCTCCCATATTTGCGCCCGGACGGGAAAACCCAGATTACAATTGAATACAGGGACCACAAGCCCGCGCGCGCCCATACGGTTGTGGTTGCAACGCAGCACGATGAGGAGGTTTCCTTAGACAAAGTAAAAGCGGACGTAACCGAGCAGGTTGTGAAGCCCGTGTGCGGCGACTATTTCGATGAAAATACCATAGTGCACGTGAACGGCACCGGCAAGTTCGTGCTCGGCGGCCCTGCCGCGGACACCGGCCTTACCGGCCGCAAGATAATCATAGACACCTATGGGGGGAGGGGCCACCACGGCGGCGGCTGCTTCTCCGGGAAGGACCCCTCAAAGGTGGACCGCTCGGGCGCATATACCGGCCGCTGGGTCGCGAAAAATGTGGTTGCCGCGGGCCTTGCGGACATCTGCGAAGTGCAGATTTCCTACGTAATAGGGGTTGCGAAGCCCCTCTCCGTGTTTGTCGATACGCGCGGCACCTACAAAATACCCGTTGAGAAGATTGAGCAATTGATCAAGGACCACGTCTCCTTCAAGCCCGCGGACATGATTGAGAACCTGGACCTCCTGCGCCCCATTTACCGCAATACCGCGGTATTCGGCCACTTCGGCCGGGAGGAGCCGGAGTTCACCTGGGAGAAAACAAACCTCGCGGAGAAGCTCAGGTCCGAGGCCGGGCTCTAGCTCCCTTTCCTGGCCCCGGAAACCACGGGGCCTGCCTTCCTTTTTCGCATCCCCATATGCTGGGTTATTAACCCTTTCCCCGAAATCCGCGCATGAAGGCAAAGAAGCCCGGGGTTTCCGGGGTGCTGGTAGTCTTTTCGATAATCCTCGCGCTTTCAATAGTGCTCAACGTGATGCAGTTCTCCAATTCTCCCGCGCCCTGCGCGCCGGAAGTGGTGCTCGCCCCCGCGCCGGAGTGCCCTCCGCAGGAATGCCCGCCCTCAACCCTAACTCCCGTTCCTTCAATTGCGAACACGAGCACCCTGATTTACAATTCCTCCTTCGAGGGCGGCACCCTCTACAAGACGAAGAACGGCAAGTTCAACGTTCTTGACCTGCACGGCTCCTACAGGGAGATGGGCCGCCAGTACGGCTACCTCCTCCGCGACGACCTGAATTCCATGTACCTGGAGACCGCGGAAGACCTCAGGCAGAGGGGCATGAGCGACGAGGAGCAGGTTGAGGCCGCCGAAGAATTCTACCGGAAGTACCCCGAGCGCTTCAAGGAGGTCATCCTCGGCATGTCCGAGACCTCCGGCCTCACCCTTGGGGAGCAAATTCGCCTCAACGCCGCGATCTTCAGCCTCTTCGGCGTCTATTTCAGCCAGGCCACTCCGGGCGAGCCGGGCGCGGGCTGCAGCGGCACCGCCTTCTGGGGCCCCTATTCCAAAGACGGGAAGCTCTATTTCGGCCGCAACTGGGACGCGAGCCAGGATATGATGGGGCCTTACATTAAATACCTCACATTGGCAGTCTACCACCCCGAGGGGAGCGGAAACACGGTCGCGAACCTTGAATACGCCGGCGAAGTCTATACCGAGACCGCGATGAACGACGGGGGCATTTTCCTCGAGCTGAACAACGGGGCGCAGTCCGACCCCTCTTCCTACCCGCAGAGGGTGGACGCGGCCGTGGAGCTCCTCGCCTTCATGTTCGACTATTCCACGCTCGAAGGGCTTGAGGCCGCCTTCGAGACCACGCGCGCAAGCGAGGCGTACGTGGTGCAGGTTGCGGACAGCTCCGCCGCGTATTCCTTCGAATGGTCCTCCGCCTACGGGGTGCACAGGCGCTCTGAGAACGTTTCCGGCCTCCTCGTCACCTACAACAGCTTCGTCCCTCCCTACCCAGATGGATGGGAGGTTCCCCCTCCGCTTGCGGCAGACACGCGCCGCGACAACCTCCTCGCCCTTGCGAATTCTCCCGAATACAAAGGGCAGATGGACGTGGAGAAGATGAAGGAGTTCCTTTCCGTGCGCTGGGAGGACGGCGGCGCGACGGCCTTTGGGACCAACTTCCAGGTGATTGCGGTCCCCGAGGACCGCCTCATGTGGATAAAGGGGATTGGCTATTCCGGCTGGGAGGAAGTGGATTTGGGGCCGCTCTTCGATTAGCTTTCCAATCCTTCAATAAGCATCATCATGGTGCTTAAACGCCACCAGCACTACGCTTTTCTTCGCTTCATCTATTTTGTAGGTGAGCACAAATGAATGGAAAACATGCACCCTCCTGCGGTTCTGCAGCGGTTTCTTCAGCGGCTTGAAATGGTATGGGTTCCCAAGGACCTGCTCCATTTTTTTCCGTAGCGCTTCCCCGAGCTCCCTGTTCTTTTTGCAAAGCTTTTTGATTTCCTTTTCGCACGAGGGCAAAACCTCCAGCGCATATCCCACCAAATCACTCCAGCAATTCCTTAATATCTTTCACCCTGCGCGCCTTCTCCTTTTCCCTGCGCTTCACTTCCTTCACAAAGCCGAGCTTCATCTCCTTCTCATCCACCGGATGCCAGTCATTCTCATCCATCCATTTCCAGTCCTCTTCGGTGAAGGGCTCCTTCTCCACGTATTTCTTCAGCAGCTCCAGCTTCCTCATCTCCTTCAGCTTTTCCAGTATGGCCTTCCTCACCACCTCGCTCCACCGTATGTCGGAATGCCGGTCCATCCTCTCCTTCACCTTCTCCGGGACGTATAGCGTAATGTTGCTCATGCACATATTTCTGTGGGAACACATATATAATCCTTTTCCCTGGCTGCTGCATTTCTTTCCGGAAGCCGCGTTAAATATAGAATCAGGGGGCGTTTCCGGTGGGCGTGCAGAAGGCTTATATATCTTGAAACGGAAGCCCATTCCATGAAGGGGCAGATGGCCCACAGCGCAATGGGGGTTGCGGGAGGGGCGGGCTTTTTCCGGGCATATGCTGTTCCGCAGAGCAACGGCCGCCGGGATTCCGGCAGCGCTATTTTTTGTTCCCTCCGTAGAAGAGGATTTTGACCTTCTCTTCTATGATAAGGCCCTCTTTCACGGTTTTCTCCAGCATGGGCAGAATCTTTCCTATGTTCTCCTTTCTGTCCGCCACTTCAATTACTATCGGCAGGTCGGTGGAAAGGCGCAGGATGGACGCTGTGTGGATTTTGCTCGTTTTCCCAAACCCGGCTATCCCCCGGACCACCGTTACCCCGGAGAGGTCCCGCTTCTTCAGCTCTTCCACGATGTGGCGGTAGAGGGGCTTTCCCCCAAATTCATCCGATTCCCCGACAAAAATCCTCAGCAGCACCGCTTCTGTTCCGTTTTCCATTTCAAGCACCCGCAAATTTCATGACAATCGCCTTTGCAAGATAAACCGCAAAAAGCACCAATATGACCGTCCCCGCAACATTAACAAGAAACAGGGCGTCCTCCTTCTGCTCAAGCAGCCTGAACGATTCGTACCCAAAGGTGGAAACCGTGGTGTATGCGCCCATCACCCCGATTGCCAGGAATATCCTGGCCGGCTCATCAAACCACCCGAGGTATTCCGAAGAAAACATAATCAGCCCAAGGCCGAGGGCGCCGGTGAAATTCACCGCAAGCGTCCCAAAGGGGAATGCGCTTTCCGCGCCCTGCGCAATCCCTCCGACAAGATACCTCAGCACCGAGCCCACTAAACCGCCTAATCCTACAAGCGCCAGTTTGTCCATTGCGTTCCGCCTCTTCCGAAAATAGAAGCTATCAGCCGTTTTGGCGGTTCGCTTTCAAGCTGGCGGGCTTCATCGCCAAGAAAGGTTTTGCTGAAAAGAATTAAAAACCTTTTTTCCAGATGGGCGATGGAATCTCATGCTTTTCCTTTAAGCCGCCATAACCGTCCGCAGGGAAGGCAAATCCAGGCAGAACTATACGCCCGGAACCCTTTTCGGCGCGTGCAGCGGCACCTCTTTCTGGGGCCTTTCCATGCAGTAAGCCTTTTAAGTAGCCGTTTGTATAACAATATGTAACACTAAGCGTTTAAAATGTTAGATAAGAGTTGGGCACCATGGCGAAGCCAATACGCTCCACACCGACCCTGCACGGGGAAAATGCGGTGAATTTTGTAAAAGACATGCTCAAGGAGCAGAAGCACCCCTCCAAAGAAAGGGTTGCGACAATAAAGAAGGCTCTGGACGAGTTCAAGTACTTCCGCCAGTACCTTTAAGCCATATATCAAGATACATCGGGACCGTCCCTTTCTCCCTTTGCTTAAGGATTTTGAAGCCCATCTTCCTATAGAAATGAATTGGGTCGAACTTTGGGTCTTTGCCCTTCTTTGCGTCCAGCACAACAAATCTGCAGCCGGCATATTCCCTATATATTTCAAGCGTTATGGAAATGGCCAGCCGTATCATCATGGCGCCTATCCCTTTTCGCATCATGTCCTTGCTCACTGCCATCCTGCCTATTTTCAGTGCAGGCAATGATTTGTAGTGGATGTCCTTTTCCCTGAAGAATCCCTTGAGGTCGGCATTCAGATTGATATTGTCTGTCAGCAATGTTACGTAGCCCACCAGCTTCTTTCCCTTTTTCAAGAACCAGAGATAAGTGACGGAAATGCCTTGCTGCCCATTCTCCCATGCATCCTCCACAAGGAAATCCTCAAGCTCTGTTTCCGTGCAGCTGAACTCTTTCAGCAGGGGCAAATGGCCTTTGCTGAGCCTCTCGAAGATTAGCTCCTCTTTCTTCAGCTTACTGCCCACAAGCCCTACGTTCCACACAACTCATTAAAAACCATGATGCGTTGAGTTTCCGGTGGCTTGGGCTCAAGCCTCTTTTGGCGGTTTATGAAAGCCCGGTACACAGGGCAAAAGGATTATATATCTCGAAATGGAAGCCCATCCCATGAAGGGGCAGATGGCCCACAGCGCAATGGGGGTTGCGGGAGGGGCAGGCTTGCTTGGCATGCTTGTTTTTGTTGCAGCAATTTTCTTCGTTTCCGTGCTGTTCAGCCTGGTGAAAATTGCCGTGTTCGCATTCTGCGCAATCACTTTGGCAAATGCAGCAAAAAACCCAAAGGGAATCACTGCAAAAAAACTGGCGCTTCTTGTGCTTTGTGTGCCCTTGTGCATCCTCTCGGGCTACCTGCTGCTCATCGACATAAATCCCTTGTTCCTGAACGTGTTTGCAAGTGAAGACCCTTCGGTTTGCGAGCTGCACGCCTCGCCCCTTTTCACCCTGAACCCCCTGAGGCTCGGGGACACCATGCAGATGGGATATTACGGGACCGTGCATTATGACGACTGCATGAGGCAGAACCCGCGCTTTGGGAAGGACCTGGAATTCTGCAACGAGATTGACCCGGAACTGTATTCCGGAGGGGGCAAATGGGCCAACAAAGACTGCATACGGGCTGCAACAGCCGCAGGCGCAACGAACTGCGAAGCCATAGAGGACAGCTATCTACAGTCGTTATGCCTGGAAGAAGTGGGCATGGACAAGGTTTCGCCTGAAGACTGCATGGAGATTGACAAGGAGGATTACCGGAACGAATGCCTCTATCACGTTGCCGCCGGGATGGAGGACTGCGGGAGCATTCCAGGATTCTGGGGGGGCGCGTGCATCAAGAAGTTCGCTTCGGCGCAGGAAGACTGTGCGGGCATCTCTACGCTGATGGTTGAGTATGAATGCTATGCCGGCTTTTGCGAGAAGATGCCTGATGAGGCCCAAAGGGCCGCCTGCATCGAGGAGTTTGCAACCTGCATGGAAGACTGCGAAGTGTTTTATGACGAGGACTGGGCCGCCTGCGTTTCCAGATTGGCCGCAGGGCCCGAGGATTGCGAGCCAATCAAGGAATACTCATATCCCCTGTGGGAGGACTGCGTTGAAAGCTTTGAGGAAAATTAGGGGAACTATGCCCCTGAAGGGGGTTTCCGGAACCCTGTTAGCAATCTTTAAATACTCTTTTACCCATATATTATAACATGTATAAAAGGGCCAAACAGGACACTCGCAGCTCTCCTCCAGGCAAAAACAAGCCCTTCAGGGCCGAAGCCCCGGCAATAGAAAGGCGCATTTCAGACCCTAAAAAATCCTATGAGGAGGCAAACAGTCTTCGTGTCCGCATGTCCAGCTCTTTTCTTGGGCAAATCGATTTTGGCAGCTTGGAATACAGTGGAGGCTTTAGCGAGACCATGGGCAAATCAACCGCATTCAACGGCCCGCTGACCTCTATGCAGTTTGCGTTCGCACTATATCTGAGTGGCCACCCCGAAGTCAAAAAGATATTGCATAAAGAAATATGTGGGGGCTTTGACCCCGAGCCTTTGCGCAGGGCCCAGGTCCTCAGCGGGATGAAGATGCTGGATTTGGGCTGCGGCTTCCCTATTTTCGCAAGGGCATCGCGGCGCCTCGGCGCAGACGTATATACTGTGGACGTGGCCTCCGCAGACACCTTCGAATACGACGAACAGTTTTTTTCCGCAGAAGACAGGGCGCTGGAAGTATCCAGGCACATCCAGCTGGACCTAAACGACGAAACCGCCGTGGAAACGCTTTTGCGCGCCACAGGGGGCGGTTTCGACCTGGTTACCGAAGCATATCTCGAAGCCGGCTGGTTCCATGAAGGCAGGAGCGTGTCCTGCCACTCCGGGAAGAAAATTGCGATGGGGCTGCTGAAAAAGGGCGGAGTCCATTTCAATGCGGATGCCTTTGGAAATTGGATAACACTGCGTGAATAAGCCCTTACCACAGACTCAGGAAACGCCCATTTTCGCTATGACCGAAGATTCTTCCGAAACCCTTGGGACCGAGAAATTCCACATGACCTGCTCTTTTTCTGCCACCAGCAGGACCTTGATGGTGGTTATTGCGTTTCTCCACACTTCTATGCCTACCTTGCATTCCTTCAGGCCCTTGAGCATGCTGCGGATTGTTTTTTTCGGCAGCCCGGTGGATGAGGCAAGGAAATCAGTCGCATGCATGAACTCTATCCCAACCAGCCCATCCTTCCGGTTAAAGTCGAGCAGAACGCGCCCCACCTCAACGCCGCCCTCCGACTTTGAGCCTTTTCTGTAGACGAACAGGTCGTCATTGGAAGGGTCATAGTCAAATTGGAATTTTCGCATTCTTTTCATTTATTCCACATGCCGATTATGCCATCCCTTCAATCACTTTCTTCAGGTCGCCATAGGCATTGGTATTGTTCCTGATTACCTGAATAAGGTTGTAATACACGTCCACTCCTTTCTCCAATTGGTTCAGCTCCAAAGAGTGGCTGAAAAGGCCGATGTCCAGGACGCGCAGATTCGTCTTGTACTCCAGGCCGGAAACGGTTATTCCCGGATTGCCAATCATCTCCTTCAGCTTTTCCAGTATGGCCCTCCTCACTACTTCGCTCCATCGTATATCAGAATGCCTGTCCATCCTCTCCTTTACCTTCTCCGGAACGTACAGCGTAATATTACTCATGCACATATTCCTGTGGGAACACATATTTAATCCTTTTCCTTGGCTTCTTAATTTCATCCTCAGAGTTGCTTTAAATATAAAACCAGGGCACGTTTCCGGTGGCTACAACTCAAGCCTCCTTCTTCAGGTAGCTTTCATTGCCATTTTTATTCTCTTTCAACCTAATTTTACAACATTATGAAGCAACTCCACAGGCATAATCCAATGCCGGGCGCATGCACAATCCACAGGATTCTCACCGCAGCATTCCTTGCCACGGCCCTGCACCTTCCTGCGGCATGCTCCAAGAAGCCCCTTCCCGAAGAGCAGATTAGCCTTCCCGCCCCAAAAAGCTCCGGGGGCGGCCCCAAGGCCTGCATGGACGGGTTCCTCCGCCTCCCTAAAGACAAAACCTTTGCCCAGAGAAGGCTCTATCTTGAGCACAAGGTGCTGGAAACCATCCCATCGGAACACCTCCCGGCCCTTGGCTTCCCTACCACGGATATTTCGGAAATAGAAGAGCAGTCCTCCTCCCGCCTGGAGGAGCTCAGGGAAATGCTCATAGGGAGGGTGGAACGGAACAAGCTGTTCAAGCCCACGGACAGGTGGCAGGCAAAGCGCTTTTTCTGGGGGATACGCAAGGTGCTTGAGCGCTATTATTCCTACAAGGGCGAGGATACCCTAACCTTAGGCCTCCTTGAGAAAAGGCTTGACTGCGACACAGGCACCTCCCTCTACCTTGACATAGGGGAGCATTTCGGCCTTCCCATGATTACGGTAGACCGGCCGAGGCACACATACGCAGGAATGAGGATGGGCGGAAAGCACGTGTTCTTCGAAACAACCAGCGGAGGCGTGGTGAAGAGAACAAGGAAAGGAGATAAGATAATGGATTTGGAATGGAGCATGTACCCCGCCCTCCTGAGCCTGGCGGACATTTACCGGGATGTCAATACGCACCATTCCCACCCAACCCGCTATTACCAGAAGATGGCAGGCGCGATGGACGAGCTTGCGCAGCTCTCCCTGAACCCTGACGACCCGGACCAGCTCGAGAACTTCCTCAGGGAGGCGTTCGATGCAGACCCCAATGCGGCCATAGAGTGCGCATTGGAATGCCTTGAGGGTTCCTCAGGGGTGCATACTGCAAACCTTTACCGCCTCCTTGCATGGGGCTATTTTGAGAAGGGTGATGATGCCCGCGCAATCCAGGCGCTGGAAAAGGCAGCTTTTCTCTATTCCGCGCTTGAGCAGGCGGGGCAGCAGAGCCCGGAGCTTTACCTGTGGTGGGCCGACACAATCAAGGACCTCTACTTCGAAACAGACTATTCCAAAGGCTCCAAGCAGGAAGCCGCGGAGAAGGCAGAGCAGGGGGAGGAGATGTGCAACGAGGGGCTGGATGAAGACCCTGAGCACGAGGAAGCCTGCGACGACCTGGGCCATTGGGACCCAAGGGTAATGCACAGGGCCGACGTAACCAGCCTGAGATGGTAGTTTTCCGGTAGTTATATCTCAAACCTCTTCTAAAACCGGGCAATCCCAACTTTAATAATTTTTTCAGGGGACAATAAACCTATGAGGCTCTTCCTGTTGGCGATTCTGCTCATGCTGGTTTGCGGCTGCCCCCAAATCTTTGAGCCACGGCTTCCAGAATCATTCTGTTTCACACTGAATACTACTGATGCCTTTGTTTCCTGCGTGGACGATGTGGGCGTCGTTCCGGACGATGAGAGGATAAGGGAACTGTATGTTCGCTATGACGGCATAATTGGCGAAGCGGAAGATATGATGCCCATTGTTTCCGAACTGGAAAATTTGTCCGGCGAATGGGACCTGGCGCAGACTTATGGGGAAAAGCAAGCCACCTACCTTTCATATAATGAAAAAGTGCAGGAATACGATGCTAGGCTTGAATCGCTTGATGATAAGTCTGCCAAATATTGGAAATTTGTCATCCAAAACAGGGCTTACCTGAGTTCGCACGGATACAATACTGCGGAGCCCCCCAGCATCTCTGGCCTGGCGCTCATGCGGGGATATACATACGGCTTGTTCCTCATTAGCATGGAAAAAGAACTTGAAGAAATGGCCAACGCGTCCCAGTCTTGAGGGTAAGACCATGAAGATTTGGAAAATTGAATTCAGGAAGGAACAGCTCTTCAGCATCATTCTGGCATGGGTGCTTTTATTCGTCCTTCTCGTACTCGGCGCGCTCACCGGGATGGGTTTCATACTCGTGGTATTGTGGTTTGCGGCCTTCGTAGCAGCCCCACCCAACCTGCTTGGCCTTTCCCTTCCCATCCTGCTATTTGGCATCATCCCATTCCTGGTTTCCAAATTAGTTTTCAAGCTTTCAATCAGGGACCTGCCCGGCTTTTTGGTTATTGGCATGCTCTTCTTTATCCCGTGGCTCTTTTCTGCATGGGACGCAGTTATAGCATCCCCAATGCTCATCATTGACTCTTCCGGGGTTTCGGATGAGCAGTTTGCCGAAAGCATCCCCTTCGGGATTTCCCTGATGATATGGAAATCGCTCCCAATTTTTGTGATTATGCAGGTTATCCTGTTCGGCATTTGGGACCGCATGAATTTCGAAAAGATGGTAGGGCTAAGGGCCCGTTAGCGACTTTCCAACTATTCAATACTTGAACCTCCTCTCATATCCCTTGTGGTCAAACCACTCCAGCACAATGGCTATGACCTTTATTTCATCCTTCGAAACAGTGTAGGTCATCCTCCACCCATTAGGCAGATCGTATTTCCATAGGTTGTCTATGTGGTATTTCTTCACATATTCTTTTGGCCATAGGTAGCGTGGCACACTTATGCCCGCCGTACAATCGCATTCTATCTTTTCCAAGGCACGGGCAATTGCTTTGTAAAGCTCTGGCTCAGCACCCTTTCCTTGCGTGAGCGCGAAGTAAGCCTTCTTGAGCTTTTTGTCGACGAAAACTATCGTCGCGTGGCCTCCGTGGCCCATAATGAAAAATCATTTCTGCGCTTTATAACCTTTCAG
>CAZKHX010000009.1:0-18897 GCA_964552755.1 Microcaldota archaeon
TCAGAGCTCCAGGTTATCATCAACACAAGCCACCCGAGTCAAGCTCAGGGTTTTGCGCTGCTGCTTTTGCCCTTAGAATACCTGGGACAAAAGCGGTAGGACAAAAAGGCCCGCTCAGCAAACCTGCATCTCTTCATTTGATTCCCTTTCTCAGAGAAGGTTTTTAAATTCGTCAAAAAGGGAGGCGGCATCGTGCGGCCCGGGAGAGGCCTCGGGATGGTACTGCACCGAGAAAATGGGCTTGGACTTGTGGCGCATGCCCTCCACCGTCTTGTCGTTGAGCTCAATCTGCGTGAGGGCGAAGTCCTCCGGCATCCTGTCAACCGCGAAGCCGTGATTCTGCGTTGTGATGAGCACTTTTTTTCTTTCCTTGTCATAGACCGGGTGGTTGGATCCGCGATGGCCGAACTTCAGCTTTTTCGTATTGCCGCCGAATGCGTGAGCAAGGCATTGGTGGCCGAGGCAGATGCCGAATATGGGAAGGTCGGAGAGGGAGCGGATGAGGGAATGGGTGCCCGTGAGCAGGGCGGGGTCGCCCGGGCCGTTTGAGAGAAGGATCCCGTCCGGCCCGCAGGAGCGGATTTGCTCTTCGGTTGAATTCCACGGGACCGTGATTACGCTCACTTTGCGGGCATTTAGCTCGCGGATGATGTTCCTTTTCACCCCGAGATCGAGCAGGGCGACTTTTTTCTTTGCGCCTTCAACCGGATATTCCTCGGGCTTTTTGCAGGAGACCTTTTCCACGAAATTGATTGAGGAGTAGTCAAAGGAAAAATCCGGGGCTTCTGCGCATTCGCCCTCGCATACGGTGAGGGAGGACGGGACTACCCCGTGGTTCCTTATCCTTTTTACCAGTTCGCGGGTGTCTATTCCGGAGATGCCGGGGACTCCCTGCTCCGAAAGGAATTTGTCGAGGGACTTGGCTGCGTTGCGGTGGAAACAGTGTTTGCTTGCCTCTCGGACCACGAATCCTTCCACCCAGGCCCTGCTGCTTTCGAAATCTTCGTCGTTTATCCCGTAATTGCCGATGAGGGGATAGGACATCGTGAGCATCTGGCCTGCGTAGCTCGGGTCTGTGAGGGCCTCCTGGTAGCCCTGCATGGAGGTGTTGAACACCAGCTCCCCGGTCTTGGAGGTGCAGGCGCCGAAGCCTTTCCCCTCGTATCTGCTTCCGTCGGAGAGCGTTAGCAGCGCTTTCTTATCCATCCTTACCACCGTAATCCTGCAGGCGCTTCACGCCGAGCTCCCCGCTGCCGAGATTTTCAAGAGCATTCACGAACTCGAATGCCGTGCGGATGTTTGTAATGCATGGAATGCTCTTCTCTACGCTCTTACGCCTTATGCGGAACCCATCGGTAAGGGAGCTGCCGCTTTTTGTGGGCGTGTTGATTACCAACTGCACTTTTCCGCTGGCAATCAGCTGGAGCACGTCCTGCTCGCCTTCCTCGCATTCCCCCCCTATTTTCTTCACTATGCCAACGCTGGCTGCGCGGGCAAGGGAAACCCCGGTGCCAGGGGTAGCATACATTTCGAAGCCCATTCTGGAAAGCTTCTTTGCGATTTCCGTGCCTTCGTCGCGGTCTTCTTTCCTTAGCGAGAAGAGGACTGCGCCGCGGCTGGGGAGGAACACTCCTCCGGCCTGCAGGGCTTTGAGGTAGGCGCCTTCGAAATTGGGGCTGAGGCCCATTGTCTCCCCGGTGCTCTTCATCTCCGGGCCAAGCGCAATGTCTGAGCCGGGGATTTTGAGGAATGGGAAAACCACGCCTTTTACCGCAAAGTGGGCGATTTCCTTTTCAATTGGCTCTACTTTTTCGCCAAGCATCGCCTTTACGCCTATTTCAACGAGAGGTATGCCGGTCGCCTTGCTGAGGAACGGGACAGTGCGGCTTGCGCGGGGGTTTGCCTCTATGATGTAGAGCTCCCCGCCTTTTACCGCATACTGCACGTTGAGGAAGCCCTTTATCCCGAGCTCCTTTGCAAGGGCCTCGGTTGTTTCGCATATTTTCTTGAGCATCCTTCCGGAAAGGTTGAGGGCCGGGACGGAGATGTTTGCATCCCCGGAATGCACGCCCGCAAATTCAACGTGCTCCATTATTTCGCCAACCAGGGTATTCTGCGAATCGGATACTGCGTCCACTTCGCATTCGAACGCATTGTCAAGGTACTTGTCGATGAGGACGGGCTTGCTTTCGCTCACGCCTATGCTTTCGTCTATGAATTTCTTCATCTCGTCTTCGGAGAAGATTATGCCCATGCCGCGGCCGGCAATCACGTAGCTGGGGCGGACAAGCACCGGGTAGCCAAGCTCTTTTGCGGCTTTGAGTGCAGCTTCGCGCGTTGTGGCGGTTGCATTGTGCGGCTGCCTTATCCCAAGTTTGTCGCAGACCTGGCGGAAGCGCTCGCGGTCCTCTGCAAGGTCTATGCCTTCGAGGCCGGTGCCGAGGATTTTGGCGCCTGCTTTTGAGAGTGCTTCCGCGATCTTGATGCTGGTCTGGCCGCCGAGCTGGACGATTATGCCTTCGGGCTGCTCATTGTCTATTATGTTCATTACGTCCTCGAAAGTAAGGGCCTCGAAATAGAGGCGGTCGCTTGAGTCGAAATCGGTGCTTACGGTTTCGGGGTTGTTGTTTATCATGATGGGCTTCAAGCCCATGCGCCTGAGGGTGATGGATGCCTGGGAGCAGCAATAGTCGAATTCGATTCCCTGGCCGATGCGGATTGGGCCTGAGCCGACTATGATTACTTTCCTGCCTTGCTTCGGGGCTGCCTCGTTTTCGTCTTCATAGGTAGAATAGAAATAGGGGGTTACTGCTTCGAACTCGCCTGCGCAGCTGTCCACTATCTTGTAAGTCGGGAGGATTTTGTTCTCCTTGCGGAAGGAGCGCACTTCCAATCCGGTTTTCCCTGTGAGCTTGCCTATGCGGGGGTCGGAAAATCCAAGGCGCTTGGCATTGCGCACGGTTTCCGGGGCAAGGCCTTTGGTCGCAAGCTCTTTTTCCATGGCAATGATGTTCTTCAGCTTTTCCAGGAACCATGTGTTGACGCGGGTCTTTGAATTCAATTCCTCAACGGTGGCGCCGTCCCGGAATGCCTGCAGGAGGGCAAATACGCGGCAGTCGGTTGCGGGGGAGAGGTGTTCCTCCGTGTTTTCTATTTTCGGCTCCTTTATGTCCAGGCCGCGGATGGCCTTCAGCAGGGATTCCTCAAAGGTGCGGCCTATCGCCATCGCTTCGCCCGTGCTCTTCATCTGAGTACCCAGCGTGCGGTCAGAGCCCTTGAATTTTTCGAAGGGCCAGCGGGGGATTTTTGTCACTACATAGTCCAGCGCGGGCTCGAATGCTGCAGTTGTATGTGTTATGGGGTTCTTTATCTGGTCTAGGGTCTGGCCAAGGGCGATTTTGGCCGCAACGCGGGCGATGGGGTAGCCAGTCGCCTTGGAGGCAAGGGCGGATGAGCGGGAGAGGCGCGGGTTTACTTCTATCACAGTGAAATTGCCTTTTTCCTGGTTGAATGCAAATTGCACATTGCAGGAGCCGACCACTCCCAAGGCGCGGACTATCTTTATCGCAGCGTCCCTGAGCATCTGGTGGTCCTTGTCGCTGAGGGTCTGGGCAGGGGCGACTACGATGCTTTCGCCCGTGTGTACCCCCATGGGGTCGAAATTCTCCATGTTGCAGATGATTATGCAGTTGCCGGCAGAGTCGCGGAGGACCTCATATTCGAATTCGCCCCAGCCGGCCACGCTTTTCTCTATGAGGACCTCTTTCGTCTTGCTGAGGGTGAAGCCGCGCTCCAGGATGGGGACGAGCTCCTCCTTTGAGTGGGCGAAGCCGCCGCCGGTTCCGCCGAGGGTGAATGCGGGCCGGGCGACTACGGGGTAGCTGATTTTTTCCGCAAATTCCAGTGCTTCTTCCTTGGTTTTTGCGCAGAGGCCGGGGAGTATGGGGATTCCGATTTCTTCCATGAGTGCGTTGAACTCTTCTCGGCTTTCCGCGGTCTGTATTGTTTTCAGGCCGGTGCCGATCAGCTTTACGTTGTTGTCATCCAGCACGCCGCGCCTGTCCAATTCTATTGCGAGGTTGAGGGCGGTCTGGCCTCCGACCGTGGCGAGAAGGTACTCTGGCTTTTCCTTTTCTATTATTTTCTTCAGGGTGGGGAGGTTGAGTGGCTCAATGTAAACGATGTCTGCGGTTTCCAGGTCGGTCTGGATGGTTGCTGGGTTGGAGTTTACAAGCACTACCTCCATGCCTTCTTCGCGGAGGGCGCGGCAGGCCTGCGTGCCGGAGTAGTCGAATTGCCGCCGGCTATCTGCCGGTTTCAGCTGACTGCCCGATCACGATTGGGCCCGAACCGATCACTAGCACCCGTTCTTTATCCTTCATTTGAACCACTGACAATTAGGTAGCTATATTGATGGCGAGGCTTATTAAATGGTGCTATGTAACCATGGTTACACAGGGGGGTCGGGTTCTGCTTATTGTATCATTTGATACTATAATGATACTTTTTGATACAAATGTTGCGCAATATAAAAATCTCTTTTCCCGCCCATTCTGTAAGATTATGGCAACCCAGAGTGCGGCAGCCAAAGCCGTGCAGCATAAGGAGAAAATCCGCAAGGGGCTGGCAGGCTTCAAGCTGGAGCCGGCAAAGATAGGAGAGCTCAGCCAGATTGTCAAGCTGGAGCACAAGGCATGGCCTCCGCCAAAATCCAGCAATGGCGCTATGCAGGCGGACGCGGAGAAGTTCAGGAAGCGCATAGAGAAGGGATGCCTGTACCTCCTGAAGCGGCTGCCGCAGCCCGTGGTCTTGGCAGATGGGGAAATGCCGCCTGAGCCGGAGATAGTGGGAATGATAACCGCGCAGAAGGTTGACCTGGTAAGCGAGGCGCAGGTGTGGCAGGTTCTGGGGCTGTTCGCGCAAAAAGGAATAATGGATTGGGCGGAGATTGCCGGGATGGGCTTCCCCAGGGACTGGTACGAAGCCACTGCAGACGGCAATCTGGATTTCCACAAGCCAGACGGGAAGATAGGCTGGTTGGTAGGCGTCAGCGTTGACCCCGGCCTGCGCGGCAACGGGCTAGTTAACAAGATAATTGGTGGCTTGGTCGAGCATATGCATTCGGAAGGGATAAACTACGTGATTGGATATGGCCGCATGCCGCAACTGCACAAACTGTTCGGAAGCGGGGAAGAAGCGCTCCCTCACCTAGTGGAATATCTCCAGCAGGCCCGCGGCGACGGGCTGAGCGTGGATTACGGGGTACGGTTCCACCAGAACAATGGCGCGAAGGCCGTTTCCCCGATACCGTATGCCATGGCGGAAGGCGACGACTGGGAAAGCCTGGGCCATGGCTTCCTGGCAGTGTATGACCTGAAGAAGGTGATGGGATGAACCTTGAGTCTCTTGTGGCCATCCCCTCATATGAAAGCGAAGGGGGGATGTGCGGGCTCGTGGCAGACTTCCTAGCCGGGCACGGTGTGAAGACAGAGATAATAAAATCAAAAGGCGGGCACTATAGCCTATTGGCGGGGGGCAAGGGGAAAATCGCGTTTGTTTCGCATGGGGACACTTATGGGATAACGAACGGATGGGAAACCGATCCTCTGAAGCTCCATATCGCTGGAGACAAGGCATATGGGCTGGGGAGCGCGGACATGAAAGGCGGCCTGCTCGCTCAGCTGAACGCATTCCTCTGCCTGCTTGACGGCGGGCAGGAGGCGAAGTTTGCCATGCTGGGGGATGAAGAAGGGATCTCCGCCGGGATGGTTGATGCCATGGGCAGCGGGTTCTTCGCAGGGGTTGAGGCGGCAATATTCTCAGAGCCGTCATCGATATCGGGGGCGGGGGAAATTGCCTGCATAACCAAGAGCCCGGGGCGCGCAAGCTTTGACATTGATATTGGGTTTGCGGCGTCCCATCCGGTCGAATACAAAGGAAACATTCAGAGGGTATGCGAGGCAATTGCGAAGGCAGATGGGAAGTGGATCGTCAGCTCGTTCTTGATGCATTCGGACTACATGGAATCCCCCTCTAAGGGAAAGGTGCAGATCAGCCGCCTCGGATATGACGGCAAGGGAGAATGCCTCCGGAAGCTGGAGAAAATGCTTTCTCCCCTGAAAGGGCAGTTTGCCATAAAGGAGACGAAACGTAAAACTCCATATGCTCCCCCCATAATGCTCGAAAAGGGCTCAAAGCTGCACAAGGTGTGCTCAGGCCTGGGGCTGCCGGTGGCCGAATCAAAGGTGGTCTTTGACATGAATTACATGGCAATGCTGGAGGTGCCGGCCGTGAACATCGGGCCTGTCGGAGGAAACCTGCACTCGCCCAACGAATGGGTTTCCCTCTCTTCCATAGAGAAATGCGAGCAGTACCTTGTGGGGATATGCAGGAGCCTGCAGTCCGTTTAAAAGAATTGTTTGGGGAATGGCAGGCATGGCAAAGGGCGAAATCAGCAGCCTCGTCTGGCTCTATGTCAAAAGAAGGCCGTTCCTGAAGGAATTCCTAAGGGAGCGGATTGTGAACTATAGTGCCCTTGCCCGGAAGATTTCAATCGACGCATTTGGTTCGGAGGAGAGCGTTGGGGCGGTAAAGGCCTCACTGCAGAGGATTTCCCAAAAGCTGGCCGAAAAGGAGGGCGACCTAGAGGAAAAGACGTTCCGGGTGCTACGCGGGAGCTCGGTTACCGTGCAGAACAAGGTTGCAGTTGTAATTTCCTACTCTGCCCTGCCTTCCCTGAAGCCTATTTCCTACGCAAAAAGCGAGGGCCACTATACGTATATCATTTCCGAAAGCGAACTTGCGAAAACAAAGAAGGCAAAAGGCGTAGAGAAGGTAGAGGAAACACTGAACCTGATTACAATCCACAGCGGCGAGGAGATAGAGGAAACGCCCGGAGTAATAGCATCCGTCCTTTCCCTATTGTCTTCCGAAGGGATAAATGTTGTGGAATTCATATCCTGCTACACGGATACGCTGCTCGTCGTGAAGGAAGCCGACACGGCCAAGGCTTATGAACTGCTGTCGTTCATCATGAAGTAGTTATGTAACCATGGTTACATCAGACGATTTTTATGTGCTTGTCCGCTACCAAGTGGGAGGCATAGCCGACGAAGCCCGCAAGCGCGAAGACCGGCTCCGCGAAGAGCCAGAGGGCTATGCCGAACAGGATTGCGAACGCCACCGTGTGCGTTATGCCCCTGTGCCTCGGCTTCGCATAGGTGATGAGGATTGCGTATAGCCCGGTAATTGCCAAGGTATTGATGAGGAGGGTATGCCAGTTCGTCACTCCGCAGTCTATGCCGGTGCATAGCGCGGAAAAGCTGAAGAAGAAGCCGAATATAGGGACGCCGAGGTCCATGAACTTCCTCATCTTGCTGTTGTCGTGGTCTATGTCCGGCACCAGAGCGGCAAACGCAGAGATGAAAACGATTGTGAAAAACATGAATGGGTCTGCCGCGACTATTAGGGCGAGGAGTGTCCCCGCAATTATCCCCACTAGCACGTGGCCGGGATAGTTCATCGGCTGGTCACCGATGGGGATTAACGGGCAAGAAATTTTAAGCTGACGGTCAAAAAGGTTGGGCCCGAAGGGAATCGAACCCCCGATCTCTACCATTTTGAGACCTTTTTGGTGCAGCTTTTTGGGCAGCCCAAAAAAGGTGCTGTCAAGGTAGCGTCTTAACCACTCGACTACGGGCCCTGTCGCTCCGATTGAGCGAAGCTAATTTACTGAGGAAACCAATTAAAAACGCTCCCCTCATGAAATATACCCGACGCCAAAGTAGCTCAGTTGGTTAGAGCGCCAGACTCATAAGAAACTCGTGAAGCCTTATGAGTGATGAGCCGGAAGGCAATGATTTTGGGAAATCTGGAGGTCGGGAGTTCAAGTCTCCCCTTTGGCAACGGCCTTTTTCTACTCTTTTACCGTGACTGTTTCCCCAAATTCCTCTGCTTTCTTCAAATCCTTGCTGTTGGGGCGGCCCTTGTTTATGCCGCCTATGAGCTTCAGCGGCCCCCAGTCATCGTAGGCCCTGCAGGCGAATTCGCCCAGCACCTTGAAGCCCTTGTCCTCGAGCTTTGCGGCAAGGCCCCACATGAGCTTGCCCCCGGTCCCGCTCGTGGAAAAGACAAAGGCGAGCCTGCCCGTCATGCTGGGGAGCTTGTTCAGGAAGGTGACCAGCTCCTTGGCCGGCTGGCCGTAATAGATGCCGGAGCCGAAGCCTATCACGTCTGCATTGGCAACCGATTCAATCTTTGCGTTTTCCACGTTGAGGGCCCTTGCATTGCCCTGCTTCTTCAGGCCCTTTGCAATCGCCTGGGCAACCTTCTTGGTATGGCCGGCTTTGCTGCAATAGAGCACAACTGCCTTCATGGCTTCAACTAGCTTCCGCAAGGAATACTAACTTTTCGCTGGTCAGAGGAAGGCGAAAAACAGTATTGCGGCAAGGGGAACGGTGAGGTTGTCATCGAAGGGAATGGGGAGGGATTCCACTATTGCGGCAAGCGCTGCCAAGGGTATTGCGGCAGGGCCGATGAAAACATAGGAGATGAGGGAGAACGCGAAGAACGCGGCCGTGCCCCCAGCCGTTTTGCTTTTGTTGTACGGGAGGCGGGCCTTGCCTTTCCTTCCGACCAGTGTTGAAAACCCGTCCCCGAATGCGAGAAGGCATATGGTGGCGGAAAGCTGGGCCGCATCGGCCAGGAAGAGAGAGGCCATAAGCACCCCGACCGCGTACCATGCGGAGCCGTAGCCTGGGAAGCGCACCCCTTTCCTTTCGTACTTTTCCACTACCCAGCTGAGGACCGGGATGCGCCAGCCCTGCATCATGAAGCTCGTGGCAAGGGCCCCGAGGAGCAGGGCAGAGAACAGCCCGACTTCGAGCGCCTTCCTGCTATAGAAATTGAGCACGAGCAGGAAGGATATCCCGAGGAGGATGTGTATTGCCTGCCTGCTGCCTTCCTTCATTTTTTCCCACCCCACACAATGTCGGTTATATGGTATGCTATTGGCGCAATTACGAGGCCGCCGGCAATGTCGTCAAACGTGTGCAGCCCCAAGAATATCCTGGTGAATGCGATGTAGATGGCAAACAGCCAGAAGAGCGGGAATGTCCTTTTCCCCATGAAGCCCAGCATCAGCGTAAATGCGACTGCCGCGTGTCCGCTGGGGAATGCCGGGGTGCCTGGGCATGCAACGAGGAGGCCCCCGGAACCCGTGCATGGGCGTGGCATGCCTACGATGAATTTTACGCTGAAGGCAAGGACCGCGGCTACGCAAAGCGCAAGAATTATCTTTTTCCTCTTGCTCCATCTCTTCTCGAACACGAGAATGGAGAGGAACATGAAGAGCACGAGCAGCACCGCGTCATCAAAGAACTGCGCCGTGGCTGCCACCGCTTCGTAGAGGATGTCCATTGCCTACACAGGGCTAATTCCCGAGAAAACGTAAAAAACGCTTGTGCTCAGCAGGGAGAGTAGCACAAAGTACAGATAGAGGGAGGAAGCCTTGCCTTCTGCCTGCGAAATGAATGCCGAGGCGAGCAGGGAATAGAATACCAGGTATGCCGGAATCACCATGGAAAGGCCTGCCGGGGCAGGTTCGCTGGAAGCCTCCGCTATCCTCGAGGAAAGCGAGAGGGAAGAGCCGAGTATGAACGGGACTATTAGTGCGCCGAATACCAGGGTATACTTCTGCATTGAGAGTACCTGTGCGCGCTCCTTCCGCAGCTCCGCGATGGAAAGCATGTCATTTGCGAGGAGGGAAAGGTGCTTGGAAATCCCGTGGCCCGCATGGAGCGCATGGTTCAAGAATGTGCAGAAGCGGTGCAGGAGGGGGGAGCTGTTCCGGGACCAGAAGTCTTCGAGCACTTTCTCCTGCTTCACTTTCGCCTTGATTTGCTTGAGGGAGGCCTGCGCCTCTTCCCCGAGCGGGCCTTCTGCATCGGCCATTGAAGAGAATATTGCGCTGAGCCCTCTGCTTTCCTCCCCTGCCGCGGAGAATACTGCAGTGGGGAGCTGCTCCTCCAGCTGCTCCCTCCTGCGCTCTTTCTCGTACCGTGGATAGGCAAATGCGGAGAATGCAATGAGGATCAGCAGGAGCACGGGGAGCGAAGGAAGGGAGAGCAGCTGCAATGCTGCAAAGAGCAGGGCGGCTGCGAGCACGAGCAGCAGGCTGCGCCAGGGGAAATCCCCCTCCCCGAGGATGCTGCGCGGCAGGAAAAATGAGGATGCTGCAAGGAGGGCCGCGGAGATGAGCGGGAGGAGCACGAGGAACAGCAATGCAAACGAGCCGCCGGAAAGCTGCGGGAATGGCGAGTATTCCCCTAAAGAGGCAAACAGGAGCATGAATGCAGGAACCACCGCGGTAATAACTATGAACAGCAGGGAGAAAACCGCCTGCTTTGAGGCGCCCATCCTCATCCTGTGCTTCTGGCCTGAGAGCAGGCCATCGGCAACGGCAAGTATTTCCGCTCCGCGGCCGCCGCGCTGGTAGCTGGAAGTAATCTGGGTAAGCGCCCTCTTGAGGTCTGTTGAGCCAAGGTGCCGGCCAAGGCAGGAAAATGCGGCCGTGACACCTGCGCCGCGGCGGATTTCCGCCACCGCCTTCTTCATCTCATCGGAAAGCGGGCCCCTGCCTTCCGCGGAATGCTCCAGCGCGGTCTTGAAAGGGACCCCGAATTCCAGGAACATCCCAAGGGTGCGCAGGGCAAGCGGAAGCTCCGCCTCCATCCCGGATATCTTCTTCCTGTAGGCAACTTCCGGCAGCTTTAGCAGTGCATAGGCAGATGCGGCAAAAAACAGCAATGCTGAAGGAAGGCAAAGTCCTGGAGGGGCGAGCAGCATGCCTAGGAAGAGGGCAGATGCGGAAACGATGAATGCGAAGGTCAGGTATTTCTTCCTGCTGAAGCCCATCTCCTCGGCATGGGGCATCAGGCCCGTGTCAAGCGGGCATTCCGGCAGCGCGGAAACCAGTTCCCTAATCTTCAATCTCACACCCGTAGAACTTCTGCTGGAACCTGCCGAAGAACTCCTCGAAACTGCCCTTCCCCTTCAGGAACTTTTCCCTTGAGGCCATCTCTTCCTTCGCTTCCTTCACGCTGAGGCCGAGGGAGGAGGAAACGCTGTCAAGGAACCTGCCAAGCCCGCCGTTGCTCCAATTGCCCTTCCTGGAATCAAAAGCCATCACCGGGTTCTCAAGGTCCCCAAGCGCAAGCTCCACCATGCGGCGCACCTCCACTGTCTTCCTCTTCCTGCGGTCGTAGCCGAGGAGGCGCCTCTGCACAAGGAGGCCGTCTATGCTCCTGAAGTCCAGCTCGCTTATCCCGTAGAACTTGAACCGGCGCAGGGTTTCCCTGCAGCTCTGGGAATGGAAGGTGGCGTAGCAGCCGCGTGCCTGCCCCCCGAGCAGCGCGTCAAACAGCGTTTCCACTTCCGCCCTGCTGCGCACCTCGCCCACTATCAGGCGGTCGGGGCGCATTCTCAGCGTATCGTAGACCAGCTCGCGCAGGGGCACGCCCATCTCGTCATTGGCAACAAGGCGGACCTGCTGCGGGTGCGGCACGTTTATTTCGGGGGTTTCTTCGGTTATGATTATGCGCTCATTCATCGGGACGAACGAGAACAGGCTGTTGAGCGTTGTGGTTTTTCCGCTCGCAGTATTCCCGGAAACGACCAGGGACATGTCCGCCTGCATGAGCATGGAGAGCGCGGCCATTGCCTTTGGAGGGATGGTGCCAAGGGAGATGAGCTCGGAAGGGGAATATGGCTCCTCCCTGAATTTGCGCACGGTTAGCTCACCTTCCGAAAGGGGGAAAAGCGTCGCATGGATGCGCGAGCCGTCAGGGAGGACTGCGTTGAGCTTGGGCTTCTGCAGGGTTATCCTCCGCCCTATCTTCTGGCCCATCTTGTTGACCACTTCCATGAGGGCCTTCTCGCTGGTGAATTCCGCATTTGCGGCTTCCCAGCCCTTTCCCCGCGAATAGACATAAACCGGCTTGCCTATGCCGATTACGCTCACTTCCTCGACTTCCGGGTCCTCGAGGATTTTTTCCATGAAGCCGAACCCGTAAATATGGAGATAGCATACTTCTGCAAGGTAGTCAAGCTGCTCCTTGTCAAGGAATATCCCGCAGGCTTCCGCATAATCAGAAATAGTTTCCCGTATGAGCAATGCCGCGTCTTCGGTTGAGCTTATGTCGCGGTTCCTCGCGGCCTTGCGGAAGCGCTCCTCCACTTCCGCAACCACTGCCTCTTCCTCTTCGCTGAGCCGCGGGAGGTTAATCCTGTAGCCCCCGCCCCTAGTAATCCTCCATCCTAACATCAATCTTCACCTCATCCCCGATGTCAAAATATCCGCCGTGCTGGGTTTCAAGAAGATAGCGCGCCGGGACCCTGTTCCTCTTTGCCAGGCCAAAGGGCTCCACGCGGAACTTGTCCACTACTGTGCCGCTGCTGTTTATGTAAATCGCCCAGAAAGGGTGGAACACGAACAATGAATGTATCGGGTGCATGCCGTCTTCGAAGAAATCAAACAGCAGGGAAACCGGCTTCCTGCGGAACATCAGGCCCCGCACCTTCTCCAAGACGCCGATTGCGCCTTCCGCATCCACCCGCTTGCCGTTCCTCTTGTTCAGTACAATCATTTTCCGAACCTTCTTTTCCTGTGGGAATAGAAGGAGAGCGCGTCCTCGAAGTCCAGCCTGCTGAAGTCGGGCCAGAGCTTTTTGGAGAAATAAATCTCGCTGTATACCGTCTGCCAGGGCATAAGGCCGCTGAGCCGCTGCTCCCCCGAAGTCCTTATCACAAGGTCCGGGTCCGGCAGGCCCGCAGTATACATGCGCGAGGAGATGTCCTCCTCGTTCACTTCCCCCCTCCCCTCTTTTATGAGCCCATTGACCGCATCCACGATTTCCGCCCTCCCCCCGTACCCAAGCAGCAGGTTTAGGGAATAGGTTTCGTGGCCTTTCGTATGGTCCTCTATCTTGTGGAACAT
The DNA here is from genome assembly GCA_964552755.1 of Microcaldota archaeon. Lineage (GTDB taxonomy): Archaea > Micrarchaeota > Micrarchaeia > Anstonellales > Bilamarchaeaceae > CAZKHX01. The sequence continues at coordinate 12,995 of CAZKHX010000009.1, forward strand.
GTCCTGTATTTTCTTCGGGAACAGGTGTATCCTGCCAAGGAAGCGCACGCGGGCGTCGTACTTCTTCACATAATCATCAGAGCCGTCTCGCCTGCTCAGCGCTTCCCTGAGATTCTGCTCAAACAGGGAAAACAGCACCTCTATTTCACTTTCGTCGCGCTCAAAATTCTCAGTGCTGAAGCCCCACATGGTGAGCATCTTCACGCCTGCATCCTTGCACCACTTCGCCGCATGGCCTATTTTGCGGATGCCGATTGCATAGGCGCCTTCCCTGCTTACCCCATGGTACTGGCCCCATCTGCGGTTTCCGTCGGGGACTATTGCGATGTGCCCAGGCACTTCCATTCCATTACCAACTCTTCATGTAGAGCGCGAAGTCCAGCAGCCTGTTCGAGTAGCCGTACTCATTGTCGTACCAGGCAAAGACCTTGGCGAATTTGCCCATGGAACTGGTGAGCGCAGAGTCCACTATCGCGGAATGCGGGTTGCCCACTATGTCCACGGACACGAGCGGCTCCTCCGTATACTGGAGTATGCCCTTCATCTTCCCTTCGGCCGCCTTCTTCAGCGCCTCATTAATCTCATCCTTGCTTGCCTCTTTGCCGAGCTCAACTGCAAGGTCGACTACCGAGCCGTCCGGGACCGGGACGCGGATTGCGATGCCGTCCATTTTCCCCTTAAGCTCCGGCACAACAAAGCCGATTGCCTTCGCTGCCCCGGTGCTGGTGGGGATGATGGAGACCGCGGCCGCGCGGGCGCGCCTCCAGTCCTTGTGAGACCCGTCAAGTATGTTCTGGTCATTGGTGTAGGCGTGCACGGTTGTCATGAAGCCCTTTTCTATCCCAAATTCGTCAAGCAGGACCTTTGCGACCGGAGCAAGGCAGTTGGTGGTGCACGAGGCAAGGGAGAAAACTTTCGCCTCCCTGTTTGCGCTTTCCATGTTTACCCCCGGGACTATCGTGTCGCATTCCTTTGCCGGAGCGGAAACCACCACGCGCTTCGCGCCTGCGGCGAGGTGCTTGCCCGCTTCCTCCGCATTCCTGAACCGGCCCGTGGATTCTATCACAAGGTCAACGTTGTGCTCGCCCCAAGGGATTCTCTCCGGCTCGGTTTCCCGTGTCCAGGGGATTTCATAGCCATTGACTATTATTGAGTTGTCGGTTGCTTCCACAGTCCCATCAAAGCGGCCCTGCGCGGAATCATATTTGAAAAGGTGCGCGTTTACATGCTGGTCGCTGCGGTTGTTTATCTGCACTATTTCAATCTCCTTGCCCAGCAGGCCCCTGTTTGCGGCTGCCCTGAGCACCATCCTCCCTATCCTTCCAAAGCCAGATATGCCTATCCTCATTGTGCACCACCGGAGAATTGCGTAGAACTATATGGGAAAAAAGGTTCTTATTGCTTGCCGTCGGAGTCAGGCGACGCGCGCGAGCGTGTATTCGCGCTCTCCGTATTCCAGTGCAGAGATTACGCTTTCGCCCTGGCGGACTCCCTCATAAAGCCTGTACTGGGAGCCTATGTCCGTGTGGACCTGGATGTACCGGTTGCCGGGTTCGTCTGAAACGAATGCGCGGGTAACGCCGAGGCTCCTGAGCCTCCTTTCGGTTTCCGCCTTTTCGGATTCCGTCCCCTCGAGGGCCGCGGAGTTGTTGAACACCGTTATCATTACATTCCCGGCATAGTGGGCATATGCAAGCTGCGGGTTGCTGTGGCTGCGTATCCTCCTGTCGTTCTTCAGCTCCTTGAGGAAGCCAAAGAGGTCGAAGCCGGTCTGTTCCCTGCCAACCGGGCTCTCCCCGCCAATGACCATTTCCCCCAGTTCTTCCGGCGTCTGGGGCCCGGCGGCTGCTTCAATGGTTTCCGTGGCTTCCGGGGGCGCTTCCTCCACGGGCGGCTCCTCCCCGATTATGATCTGGCCTCCGGAAATCTCCTCCGCTTCTGCGGGGGCTTCTCCGGAAGAAAGAGCTTCTTGTTCGTTTGCCTCCGGCTCAGCTTCATCATGGGTTGTGGCTCCTGCGGGCTCCTCCGCGGCAGGAGGTGCTTCCTGCGGCCCATGTTCTTCTGAAGCAACGGCTTCCAGTTCAGGCGAGCTTATTTCGCCGCTTATCCTGTCCCAGCCCTCATCAATGTCTTCCCCGGGCACGCTTGGGCGGTCCCTGCCTTCATCTTCAATCTTGTCCGCGATTAGCTCTGCAAGCGTAGGCCTCGGGGGGATGTAGGAGCCTTTCCCCAAAAGCGGCCTGGAAGGCTCTTCCTCCTGCTCCGGAAGGGCGGCCTCCCCCCCAAGCGCAGGGGCGGCGGGCTGCATGGGGGCTTCCATTGCTGTTGGGACTTCCGGCATATGCCCCTCCTCCGGGGCTTTGCCGGGGCCTGCGGAAAGCACCTCGGATATTTCCTCAGATGCTGCAACTAGGTAATATGTTTCCCGTGGGGAGGTGTTGGAGCGGAAGCTTGCGCGCCTTGAAGTGTCCAGCGGCGGCGTGCCGCCGTATGCCTCGATTATGTCGTCGGGGGGCACATTGGTAAGCAGGAGGACCGGGGATTGCCTTGAAAGGGTGGTTATCTTCGCCGCCTTGAACTGGGTTCCGCCTATTTCGCCCAGCCCGTCGATCTTTATTGGCGGGCCGAGCAGGGAGAGCAGCTTGTTGAGGCTTTCGCTTTTCGAGGAAAGGGATTCGCCGAGCAGCTTCCATCCGCGGATTTTCCGGCGCAGGTTCTGCGCGGCCGTCCCAGCTGCCGGCCCGCTCTGGGTCGGCAGGTCGCTAAGGGTGAACCTGGCGCTCTTCCTCCCCTGGGAGGGCGGAGGTTTGATTACAAGTATTCCATTGTCGGATTTGCCCCCCATGGGTAATATATGTGTGAAATTGTGTTTATATACATTTCTATTCTCCGCCTGCCGGGCAGTATGCACGCGGTTTAAAAGAATTTCCAGCCAGCAATACACCCTGCGGGCCCGTAGTCGAATGGTAAGACGCTACCTTCACACGGTAGAGACCGGGGGTTCGATTCCCTTCGGGCCCATTTTTAATTTTAAGGTGTTCGGTGTTGGGTGTTCTGTGTCCTGTTTTTATGACGTTAGGATTAGGTTTGGACACAGGCTTATTTTTGGTGTTTTTCTTTAATTTGCTTTTTGATAATTGATGGGCCGGGGAAAAATCACTTTTGCCCGAATTGGAGTTTTGCTCCAATTCAAAAACAAAATCAACTTTAGACTTTTTTACCATATTAACAACCTCCATTTTTTTGTTATTTTTTTAAATTTTATTTTCTTAATCATCGGCTCACGCTGAACATGCCAATTTGACACAAGCGCGGCTGACGCCGACCAAACAGTTTCCAGCAACCAGTTTTCAGTTGCCGGTTATGTTCAGCCTTCAATCCTATTAAGACAGTTTTCTATTTATTCATTTCATTTTTTCTCACCTCTTTTTTCAATCGAAGCCTTGAGTTTGCAAAGCATCGACCTTATCCGCATGAGTGCGGTCATGTAATTCAGATGTTCCCTCTGGGGAATAATCTTCAGAGAATGGCACAAATCCAGCCAATACTCCGTCTCATTTGCTTCCCCTATGCATGTCACCAGTTTCTGTCTCTGAGCAGGGATAGAGTCTATTGCTCCCATCTCTGCCAAATTAGCACAAATCGAAGATACTGAAGCTAACAATTGCTCTTTTGCCCTTCTGCTCATCCTTTTGTCCTCCATGAACTCAAAAACATCCTTAGACAGACGAAACGCTTCCTCATAGACTCTCAAATTCTTAAAGTTCTGCATCTTTTTCACCCCAGAAATACCAGATCCTTCCACGCGAGAGAACTTCGTTCTCTGCGCACCATGTCCGAAGGACATGATTGTCTCCATTTTCATCCTTACCTTCATAACCTAAGATTTCCTTCATATCTTTCATCTCATCACCTTCCCTTCCCCGGACTCCTCCTGAGGAAGTTTAAAGCGAGCTTCACTCCGAAGCCCGCACTGTTTTTCTAAAGGGCTGAAAGGAGGGAAGCGAGCAAACTTCCGATGAAAATTAGGTTATTGGGAGCTCGTTTGGTGCGAATTATTAATGCCTTTAGGCGCAAGCCGACCTGGAACGAAACCAAAATTGAATTTATTGGTTTTGGTCTTGGACCAAACTGCCGAAGGCAGCCTGACCATTAAATCAATTTTGCGTTGAGGGGCAGGAAAAGGATTAAAATGAGCACGAGGCAACGAGAGAACGAGCTCTTAATTTTTAAATGCTAAACAATTCATTGAATTTTGCAGCAACTCTTTTTCTTAGGTTATAAGTATTTGCAAATTTCGTATATGCAAACCAGCCTTCCATGCTTTGTACGATTTCTTCTCTTTCTATTTCACCATTATCGTATTTCTGCTTAAACTTCTCAAGGCGTTTCCAGATTCTCTTTGAATTGCTTTTCTTCAGAAGTCGGTGGTGGTAAAATACTCTGAAGCCAAGCAGCGTTATGCCATTCCTCAGTGGGATGATTTTGGATTTCTCAGGGTGCAAATCTATTTTCAAATGTTCTTTCAGGAATAGATCTATCTTGTGCTGCAATTCTTCAAGCGTTTTCCTGTTCCTGTGCAGAATGACAAAATCATCAACATACCGGATGTAATATTTCGCCTTCAGCTCATGCTTCACAAAATAATCAATCTCATTCAGGTAGACATTTGCAAAGAACTGGGAGGTCAAATTTCCTAATGGCATCCCTTTTCCTAGAATCTTGGTTTTGTGGTTTCTCAGTATCTGTTTTATCAACCAGATGACATACGGGTCTTTTATCTTGTTGCGGATTATATTCAGCAAAATTTCATGGTCGACCGTATCGAAATAGTGCCTTATATCTGCTTTAAGCGCATACCCAGCAACAGCATTACCATCCAAAACAGGAAACCGTGAACTCAAAACCGATTTGCCCCCCCCCAGTTTGATGCTGGTTTCCGGTTGGTGGTTTTCCGTTATGGGTTGTTTTTCTCATGAACTTCTCGAATCTTCTTATTGCAGAATGGGTTCCCTTGCTTTTCTGATTTGCAAAGGAATCGTGGATAAATCTCTTTTCAAAAATAGGCTCTATGATATTGCACAAAGCATGGTGGACTACCCGGTCCCTGAAATGGGAGGCACTTATCTTCCTTGTTTTCGGGTCTCTTACAATGAATGTTGTTAACGGGTTGGGAGAATAAGTGAAAGTTTCCAGTTCATGCTTGAGTTGATTCAGGTTGGTTTCCAGATTGGATTCAAATTCGATGACATAATCCTTCATGGTTTTTCTCTTTCTTGCCTTTTTGAAGGCAAGCTCAAGATTTTCGTAGGAACAGAGCTGTGAATATAAGTTTCCATACCTCTTCATAGGTCACCTGGATTATTCCCAAGATGCAAACCAAGGTCATTCCAAGACTGTTGGAAGGCCTGTTATTGAGGTTGACGTTACGCCTGTTGTTGTAGTCGTTGTTGTAGTTGTTGCCGCGGGCAACAGGGCCCCAAGAGTAACCCACCTACTTAAAATGGCAACTTAATGCCAACACTACAGCTTCATGGTTTCAGGCGGTTTGCCCTACTAAATGTCACTGCTGAATTTCATGTCTGGATTATCTTTCTAGAGATTACCAGCACTGCAGATGAGTGTGTGGCCCAGGTTTGCACCCGGGATTTGAAAAAAGAAGGATTATTCTTTTATCTTTAATGTTTCCACAAGTTTCAGAAGAGGTTCCAACTTTTCTTCTCTCACAGTCTGTAGAAGCTCCTCCAGATTTGACCTTGCATCTCCAACTAATGCTCTGAATTCGTCTAGAGTAACTCCTTTCACCAAGACGCCACTTTCCGCCTGAACTGAAGACACTGGACTGGAAACTGTCTCAATTTCCGGAGCGCTCCCTTCGGGAGCTTCTACTGCCACCCCAAGAC
>CAZKHX010000009.1:18997-45630 GCA_964552755.1 Microcaldota archaeon
CGTAGCCGCGGGCAACAGGGCCGACCCTTGAATCGATTCTCCATAAATGTCTGGCATCGTCGTTGGAAGAACTCACTTGGTTTCCGATTGGTATGCCGTGTTTTTCGTCTGTCAGATACCAACCATCTGAAGTTGGGAAATTTTCAACCAAACTAACGTTTTCGATGTTCTTAACATCAACAACCAGGTCTTTTCCATCCGGAATCAGAATATAAGTAGGATGTTCAACTGCCAATATCGCATTTTTGGTTCCTTTATAATCTTCAGGAACCGGAAATACGTATCTTTGTTTTGTTTCTGGGTCAGTATATACAACTGATTTGCCAAGTTTCTTTCCAGGTTTTTCGTATCCGGTCATTGTCCCAGACCAACATGCAAATACATCTGAAATGCTTTTCCATTCGTCGGTTCCAACCAATGCCTTGTCAAGTCTTTTGTTTGAAGCAATAACTCTGTCCTCGCCAGCCCTTGCCAACCCCTCAACGGAAGGAACTCCTTTGGCTCTTTTTACCAATATTGCCAGCTTCGGACCTCTTATTCTCTCTTTCCCCTTAACCTTATCTTCTGGTTTTCTTTGCGTAGTTGCAGCACTATTCATAATTCCCACCATTTGTATGGATATATTAAGCACCAGAATGTTTATAAATATGCTCTTTCTGACACTTTTTACAACTACATAAAGTAAGTTAAGGTTATAACCGTAAGATTAGCCGAAAACTTACCAATATAGTGGTAACCCTGAAGATTTGATTGAAATCCGGTCATATAATTGGTTTATTTTCAAACCATATGGTTGGTCTGGCATCCTCGACGCAAAGCTTATAAATATCACTAATTATAGATATTATCATAAAAAAGTGATAATATGAAGGTAACGAGCAAGGAGACATATAAGGTAATCAGGGCGATTCTTGAGATGAAAAAGTTTACGCAGAGTGAGATAAGCAAGAAAGAGAAGGTTACATTCAGTCTGGTGAATACTGTAGTAAACTACTGCGTTTCCAGGGGCTATGTTACTAGGCGCAAGGGACATTACGAAGTGACGGCTCCTTCGGCGATCTTTAACCTTTTTCCGGTATACAGGACAATGAAGGCATACGAATCCATAGACGTGGACCTGCCAAGAACAGAGGCGCTTGAAAGGATAAAAGGAAAAGGTATGCTCTGCCTAGTCAGCGCACTTTCATATTATGACGACTATTACCGGGACTCTACAATCTATGTTTATCTGGAAGACGAGAAAATAATCAGGGAACTCAAACAATTGCCTAAAGGTTATACGCATATTGAGATTTATAAGGAAGATTTGAATGCTGATGATTTCATAAAGAAAAAGGGGCAGGTTATAACCAGCAAGATAAGAACGATAATCGATTTGTTCTGCAGCAACAAGGCATATGCAGCTGAAAGACTGATTAAAAAGGAGTGGATTTGAATGAAAGAGCTTTATTCCAGGACAATCACCGACCCGAGCCTGAAAGAATTGGATGATTTTTCAAAATGGTATAATGAAAAAATCGGGAATTATCCGGTGATAGTCGGCGGATGGGCAGTTTATTGTTATACTCATGGGTTAGGCTCAAAAGATATTGATGTAGTCTTTCCAGGAGATGAAACAAAACAAGCTACGTTATCAGCTTACTTTCAATCCCATGGATATATTGAGAGGTCCAGAAGCTTCTTTGACAAGGAATTTGCCAAACCAGTGAAAGCAGGGAAGCATGAAATAGAGATAATAATAGATGCTGTTTCATCCAAGCGGTTCATAGTCATTGAAGGGAAGAATGCAAGGCTTCCGTGGGGTTGGGCGGTTAAGCACAATGTCAGGTATGAACTGGAAAATTCGACTATATACATCCCAACCATGGAATTGCTTTTCGTTTATAAGCTAGGAGCAGTTCTTGGGAGGAACATAAAGCTGAAAACCGGATTGGATTTCGATTATTACAGGTCAAAATTATGGAAAGACGTTTATGATGTCCTGTCTTTGGCAAAGCTGAAAATGGAAAGTAAAGAGATAGAAAAGTTTATGGCTGAATCCGGTTTGATTGATTATGGAGATGAAATACTGCAGATAATCGAAGATAATTTTGATGACGAAATCAAAATGTCAGCTGGGGTTGAATCACTGGCCGGGATTAAGAAAATCCTGGAGTTATGATATTACTCCAGAGTATATTACTTTAGAGTAATATATTTGAAATATGGCTAGATTTTTTCTTGTACTTTTCTTATTCTCTCCATTAGTCGGTCATCTTGTGCCCTTTCTATGGACTCGTAAAGCTCGTTCTTATTCACATGAAGGTAGATTTGTGTTGTCTGCAGATTCGTATGGCGTGCAAACTTACTCGCCAGCATTACATTTCCTCCGTTTTTCCTGCAGAAGTTTGTTATAGCGTAGTGTCTTAGGCTGTGCGGCGTTAACCGGTACAGTGGCCTGGGCTTCTCTCCTACAGTATACCCGTAAATCTCCTGCAGTTTCGCTTTCCTGATGTATTTGTTGAAAAAGACCCTTGCGCTTTCGGGAGTCAGGTGGGGCTTGGTATCGTGTTTCCTGTGGGTTTGCTTTTGGGAAAAGAACAGGAATCCTTCTGCCCTGGCGATTTCTTCCTGATAACTGTCTATGTAATGAAGAATCGCATCAAAGAAAGCGGTCGGGATAAGCATGTAATCTGTTTTCCCATTCTTTTCTGTGAATATCCTTAGCTCCCTTCTTTTCAGGTTTATGTCCTTTATGTTAACCCTCACCGCTTCTCCTATTCTAAGCCCCATAATCGCCTGGAAATTGAATAAAAGATGCACCTTGGGATCATCCATCACGCTGAAAAACTTCTCCAATTCTGAATCTGAAAACCCCTTATCCATCGACCCGTACTTCGGAGTCCTTCTTCTCAAGAACCTTCTTTTCCTTGCTTCTGATAAAATCTTAATCGCTTTTACCAGGCTCCATTTGCTGAGATTTGTGCCAAGAAATTCCAGTTCATTTTTGACTTCAGGCCATTGTTTTATAAGCTGTTTTGATATATCTTTTTGAGATAGCGAAGTTAATTGTGCTTTACAACGCACATAAAACAGGGCACCCGAAACGGAACACTGACGGGAAACTGGCAACTCAGAACCGAAAACCTTAACCCCACTCCCTTCGGGCCCAACCTTTTTGTCGCAGGCATGCTCAGGGCAAATGCGTTGGCGACCAATGGCTTTGCCATTGGGTTGGAGCCGCAGCGACTGAAAAACCCTGAGGCGCACCTCATTTTTGGCTCAGCTCACCATGGCGGGGCCTGTGGCCACTTCAGAGAATGTAAAGTACGAAAGGACTGCGACCCCGACAAGCACCAGCACCGCGGCGAACAGGGCCCCGGGGAGCAGCACTGCCACGAGCGCCTTCCAGAGGGGCATCTTATTGACTGCCTTCAACCCGCGCACCAGGTTTCCGAAACTGACGAAATAGGCGAATATCCCGAGGCACGGCACCCAGCCAAGCAGCACCGAAGGGGTGGATGCATACATGTACATCTGCATCGTGTCCCCGAGCGGCCTTTTCCCGCCCATGAGCTTCAGCACGAGGTGCGTAAGGAAGGGGAGCACGAGCGCCACCCCGAGTATGTACACGAAGAAGAGGTCTATGGCCACGCCAAGGAGGGACACGGCAATGTCCCCTGAAGTTGCCAGGTAATTGTACACAAGCGTCAGCAGCATCCCTGCCGCAAGGATGCCTGCGAAATACTTTGCAGCTGAGTTTATTCCGCCCTTGAGAAGGCCTGCAAAATCCTTTTCGTTGACAATCCAGATGTTCTTCCTGGCCATTTCAATGAATGAAGACATGGACAGGTATCCGGGGAAAGTATTTTAACTGCGAATGCCAAATAAACTGCGGTCGAAATGCGGGAAGAAATGGGCGGCAGGTTCGAGGACAAGAGCTGGGAGGAAATAGCTGCCATAGCGCGCGATTTGGAAGTGCGGATTGCCTCGGATGACAAGGACGCACGGCGCCTGGAGGCAAACCTGCGGATGATAAAGCAGGTGCTCTACGAGACGATGCGCCACCCGCGCGCGATGCGCTCGCTTTCATCCTCATTCTACGTGAAGCTCTCCAAGACTATGGACCGCCTTGAGAAGCAGCTTAAGAAGTACAAGGCCGAGCGCTCGGAATTCGTGCAGTTCCTCGGGGTGCTGCTGGAGAAGCTCAAGAAGGAGAAGCTCATCGTGACGAAGGTAAAGGAGAGGAAGAGGGAGTTCGGCAAGCACAAGGAGGATTTGTGATGCTCCTTTATGAAACTCCGCTCAAGCTCGAGCTGCTGGGCACAAAGCTCTACAAAAACGGTGAGGAACTCCCCTTTTCCACGCGCAGGGTTGCGGACCTTGAGCCAGTCCTCAAGGACCCTGCCAAGATAGGGCCTGACGGGGACGCATATTATATGTTCAGAGACGTGTACAAGCATGAAACGCTGAGGTTCGATGTCACGGTGCTGCTCCCGCGCATGTACGGCGACGAGTTCAACAAGACGTTCGGGCACGGCCACCCCAAATCGCCTTCGGGTGTGGAGTACCCCGAGATTTACCAGATACTGAAGGGCGAGGCGTTCTTCGTGCTCCAGAAAAAGAACCCGGCAGATGACACGTACAGCTGCCTGCTGGTTAAGGCAAACGAAGGGGATACGCTGCTCATCCCGCCGGGCTACGGGCACGTGAGCGTGAACAGGGGGAATTCAAATCTTGTGCTTTCCAACATAGTCTCCTCCTCTTTTGAATCCGAATATGGGGAATTCAGGGAAAACCAGGGGGCGGCGTTCTACTACACGAAATTCGGCCCCGAGCAGAACATGAACTGCATGGTAAAGGGCTTCAGGGAAGTGGGCCCGCAGGAGATAATGAAGGAATACCACGTTTCCATAGGGGACCTGCTGCGCACCATGCACGAATCCCCGGAAAAGCTGGAATTCCTCGAGCGCCCGGAAAAGCTAGGGGAGGTCAAGCTTTCCTGAAACAAGCTCCGGGCTGCCGCCGCCTTTTGCGCCCTTCAGCTTTTTCATGAGCTCGCGCGCGTCGTGCTTCGCGCCCTTTCCCGCGGCGCATACGAAATTGCCCTGCTTATTGTAGAGGATTGCCATCGTGCCATCGTGCTTTGCGACCAGCCCCCCGATTTTCCTCAGGGTATTCGCGTCCTCGCTTATTTCCTCCTTCACTATGCCCTCTTTTTTGCTGCGCTCGGCAATGCGCTCCGCCGCGCTTTCCGCGAGGCTGCCCTTTAGCCGGTCTACCTCCTTGCCAAGCTCCTTCCATTCCCGGAAGAAGCGCTCGGAGGCGTTCGTGAGCTGATGCTCGGCAACGCGGAATGTGTCTGCCGCGCCGCGGAGTATCCCCTCGCGGCCCTGCACGTATTCCACCGCAGCGTCGCCCACCTTATAGGTGATGCGCTCCAGCCCGTCCTGCACGCCTTCACGCTTCACAATCTTGAAGAAGCCCATTTCCCCCGTGCGGCCGAGCATCTGGTGCGTGCCCCCGCACGCCTCGACGTCTATGTCGCCTATTTTCACTATGCGGAGCTCCTTGCCCGGGACCGCGCCGCCCTGGTAGAGGGTGAAGCCATATTTCTGCTCGGCTTCGGTGCGGGGCATGATGCTGGACTCTATGGGGATGTCCTCGCGGATGTATTCATTCACCTTGCGCTCAATTGCATTCAATTCCTCCTTCGTGATGCGCTTGTAGTGCGTGAGGTCGAGGTGCGCCTGGTCCGCTTTCTTGCCGCTGCCTCCCTGCCATATGTGGTTCCCGAGGACGGACTTTGCCGCCGCGTTGAGCAGGTGCGCCGCGGTGTGGTGGCGGGTGATGTCTTTCCGGGTAGGCAGGTCCATCTTCCCCTCCACTTTCATCCCGGCCCTGAACTTCTTCGGGTCTTTTACGATGTGCAGCACCACGCCCGCTTCTTTTTGGGTTGAGGTTACGGGGATGCCGTTCAGCTCGCCGGTGTCGCCCGCCTGCCCGCCGCTCTCCGGGTAGAATGCGGTCCTGTCGAGCACCACCGCCTTGCCGATGACCTTGAGGACTTTTGCGGTGAACTTTTCGTCCTTGGAATAGTAGAGCACGTCGGTCTTGGGGATGCCCACGACGTCCGGGCCTTCCTTCTTCCCGCCATCTGTTTTCCCTTCACCTTCCTCCCGGCTGCGGGCGCGCTCATAGAAATCGAGCGGCACTTCTACGCCTATTCCCTTCTTCTTGCCTTCTTCCGCAACGAACTCTGGGGGAATGCCGTTGCTCTGGTAGAGAGTGAGCAGGTCCTTTTCCGAAAGCTCGCCCTTCTTGAGCATGGAGGCGACCTTGCCCGAGGCGCCTGCCTTGGTTGCGGCGTATTTCTTCTTTTCTTCTGCAATTACGTCTGCAGTGAGCGCAACCCCGCCCTGCAGGTCCGGGAATAGGTTTTTGAGGCGCTTGGCATGGTCTTCCAGCACTTCCGCATAATCAATCTGCCAGCCGAATTCCTCCTCAAGGCCGAAAACCCTCCGCGTGATCATGCGCAAATTGTAGCCTCCGCCCATGTTGCTCGGGAGCATGCCGTCCTTGAGGGTGAAGAGCAGGGTGAGGAAGTGGTCGAGGGATGCGTACATTCCGTGCAGGGGCGCAAGGGTTTTGCTGAAGCCGGGCTGCTCTATCGCCGCCTCTATGCGCGCGATTTCCTTTTCCGGCTCGGGGATGTCCTCTATGTCCAGCTTGCCGGTGCGGCGCGCGAATTCGAGGTAGAGCTTGTCGTCCACCTTCACCCCGAGCTTCTTCCTGTACTTGGGCACCATGCTGCCATAGACGACCTGGTAGCTGTCTGGAGCGCCATGGGTTATCCAGCACAGGCGGCTGAGGCCCGCGCCCATGTCGATTACCTTTGTGCGGAGCTCCCTGCTCTTATTGCCGAGCATCTCATACTGCATGAACACGCAGTTGCCCAGCTCCAGGCCGCGGGCGAAATATTCCATGGAGGGGCCGAAGTTGCCCCCTCCCATCCACACGTCCTCTATGAAGACTATGTCCTCCAGCGGGACGCCGAGGCCGCGCACATAGTTAACATCGTGCCTCAGGGCCTCGTCCTTCCAGTAGAACAGCCCTGTTTCCTTCGTGTTGAAGGCGTGCTGGCCCACCATCACGAAATTGGTGTAGTGGCGGCCGGTCACTCCCACGTTCGAAATGTCCGGGAAGCGGATGCAGGGCTGGGGCACTATCAGCGGGTTTGCGGGCGGCTCCATTTCCCCGCTCACCACATAGGGCTGGAAGTCGTTTATCGAGGCGACTGTGAAGTAGAGGTCGTCGCGCCAGCGGGCAACGGTGGGGTAGGGCTTCAGGCTGGTGTGCTTGTGCTTCACGAAATACTTTTCGATTTCTTTCCAGGTGTCGGTGTAGCTGAGCTTCTTCTTGCTCGGGGGGTTGCCTATGAACTCGTAGCCCTCGCAGCAGGAGTCCGCGCAGATTTCCCTCTCAGAGATGCTCCAGAAATGCCTGCCGCACTTCGCGCACTGGCGCCTCTTGTAGCCCAGCTCCCCAAGCGCGCCCACCCTGTAGTGCTTTTCCCATTCCTTGGAGAATTGCCGGCGCAGCTTGTCCTTCGTAATCATGGGGGTAATTCAGGAAAGAAGCTTTAAAATACTCTGGAAACACTGGGCGGCGACGGGCATTCAGCCGAGGTTGACTTTGTAGAGCACGGCCAGCGTGTAGCCCTGTTCTGTGAACACCCATACCGGCTCGAGGTAAGGGTCGAGCTCTTGGCCCCATGCGCCGTACCCGTTGAAATCGTAGTTCTCCCAGCTTATGTAAATCAGGTCATAGGTGCGCACGCTGGTCCCCTTAACCGATGGGTCGAGCCAGCCCCTCTGCACGAAGTACTTTACCCCGTTTTCATCCAGCAGTTCCTGGTATTCCGGGGATTCAACCGCCAGCAGCGGGTCAAAGGGCTGCGTTCCGCCCCCCTCGTGCGTGTATTCGCTGTTCTCCCAGTAATAGTCCACGTAAATGTAATCGACCCCGTACTCTTTCAGCAGGCGCTTGCGCTCCTCGATGTCGTTGCCGTAGAGGATTACTGCCGCGGCCATCTGCCGGTCGTCGAAATCATCCATGTACACATCGTTTTGCGCCCTGCGGGAAACCACCAGTTCCCTGCCTGTGAGGGCGTTGAGGAGGAAGCTTATCTCGTTGGTGGACAGGATGGTGTCGTGGACGTCCGTGTTTTCCCTTATCCATTCCGCCATCTCGACCTTGTTCGGGGAGAGGCCTTCGACTGCAACGGAATAGTACTGGCTGTTCTCCACCGCATGGTAGTTTTCATATGTTAGGAAGACCAGCAGCAGGGCAAGGGCGATTGAAGCGTATTTCCACCATTCCGGCTTCCATTCAGAGAATTCCCTTAGCGCGATTCCGCCCATGAGCATTCCGAATACGCTGGTATACAGCGCAAACACGTAGCCGGGTATGAACTGGATGTCGAACAGCGGGGCAGTGATGAGGAAGGAAAAGTTGATTGCGAGCACCAGGGCGAACGCGGCGAGCAGGGGGGTGTATTTTTCCCAGAGCTTTTTATAGGCCGCCAAGCCCAGGCCGGCAAGGAGGAGCAGGCTCCTGATTGCGCCTTCCTCATTAGAAAAGTTGAAGAAGAGGGCAGTTATGAGGTTCGATGCCGTATCAAATGCCACGTCCTGCATCCTGAGGTCGTGGAGGCTCCACACCTCGCTCTGCAGGTTGGTGGACATGTGGTAGATGAAAAGAGGCTCCCACCAGTATATCATTGCAATTGCGAAGCCGATTATGAATGTGGCTACGAATGGGAGCAGTTCCTTCTGGTTTATTTCACCCGCCTTGTGCTTTTTCCAGAGGACGCATGCCGAAGCCGCCAGGAACAGCGCGGTCGCGATGGGGAAGCCGCTGGAATGACTCAGGCCAAGGATTCCGTAGAAAATGCCGAGGGGGATTGCGTTTTCCATCTTTTGTTCCTTGTAAAACCGGAGCAGGAAGAGCAGGAACAGCGGAACAATAACCAGGGGGGTGAAATCGGTGTATTTCAGCACTATGGAACCTGGGAATGCGAGCAGGGCGAGGACCATCGCCACCATGTCGTCTTCGAACAGCTCCCGGCACAGGAAGAAGAATGCGAATACGCAGAGGTAGGGCACCAGGAGGTTGAAATAGAGCATTGCGTGCAGGGGCTCGAGGCCGAACATTTTCCCGAAGATTGTCACCAGTATGCCGTACACCGGGAAATAGCCCGGCCTGTCACCCAGGCCGTTGCTGGAGCCGAACCACTCCAGCGGGCCGGTCTCGTACATGCGGGTTATCTGGCCGTGCTGGTAGTAGTAGTCCCCGCCAAACGGCGGGCTCGGCAGCGCAACCCAGTCAGAGTATACGCTGAAGCCGGCTATTGCATATATGGCACACACTATGAGCAATATTGCAGCTTCCCTGCTTACCCGCATAAAGTAGCCATTTAAACCCTTTTCTTTTAAACCCTTCCATGACGGTGCTCGTTCTCCTTCCTACCTACAACGAAGAGGAGAACATAGCGAAAATGATTGATGCTGTGCAGGGGGTTTCTTCTGAGTGGCAGGTGCTTGTTGTGGACGGGGGGAGCACCGACCGCACCGTTGAAATTGCACGGGAGAAGGGGGCCGAAGCGTACGTCTTCCCTGAGCGGGGAAAGGGGAAGGCGGTTGCAGACGCATTCCAAAGGGCGGATGCCGAGCAGCTTGTGCTGCTGGACGCCGATATGAGCTACCCGCCTTCGGAAATCCCCAAGCTGCTTGCGAAGCTGGGGGAATGCGATGTGGTGGTGGGGTCGCGCTTTGCAGGGACGATCGAGGAAGGCGCAATGGGAGGGATAAACCGTTTCGGGAACCGGTGCCTTACTTTCATGGGGAACCTGCTCTACGGAGGTAAGATAACGGACCTGTGCTCCGGGCTGTGGGCATTCAGGAAGGAAGCATACAAGAGGATGGAGCTTGATGCGCCGCATTTTGAATTGGAGGCGAACTTCTTTTCCGAGTGCATGAAGAAGAAAATGAAACTGTGCGAAGTGCCGATAGAATACAGGCAGAGGGGCGGCACCGCGAAGATAGGGGTTGGGGACGGGGTGCGGATAGGGCTGTTTTTGCTCCGGAAGCGGATTTAGTTGCCCTGCGCGTCTTCCCTAATCAAGACCCATTTCTATGCTCTTTTGGATTATCTTTTTCGCGCTCTCTTCCAGGCTCTCCTTGCTGGTTTCCACTACGAGCTCCGGGCTTTCAGGAGGTTCGTATGTGTCGGAGAGGCCGGTCATCCTTTTTACTTCCCCTGCCTTCGCCTTTGCATAGAGGCCCTTCGGGTCGCGCTCCATGCAAACTTCCAGCGGGCAGTCCACGTGCACTTCCATGAATTTCGGGAGCTCGCTCCGTGCGTAATCCCTCACTTTCCTGTAAGGGGAAATTAACGAAACGAGCACGATGACATCGTTCCTTGAGAGCACCTTCGCCATGTGTATCACGCGCTTGTTGTGGGCGGTCCTCTCCTCTCCGGTGAAGCCAAGGCCGGGGCTTAGCGTCTTCCTCACTTCGTCCCCGTCAAGCACTTCCACCTTCCTTCCCTGGCTCCTGTAATGCCCTTCCAGCCACCTAGCGATGGTGGTTTTCCCTGAGCCGGGCAGGCCGGTCATCCATACTACAAAGCTCATGCAAAACACCTTCCTTTCAATCCATTGCTCTCCTTGCCCATCAGCTTCAGCAGCGTCGGGGCGAGGTCGTAAATGCTTATATTTTCGTTCTTCTTTTCGAATGAGGGATGATACAGGAGGTACATCCCCTCCTCAGCGTGCATCGCGTCGTCCGGGCCCGTGTCGTTCTCCGTGAGGTAAGGGGTCTCATAGCCAATCGTGCCCGCGGCGCGCCAGCTGAGGTTATCGAAATACACCATCACGTCCGGCAGCTCTCCCTGCGGGTCTGGGTAGAGCTCGCGCGGGGTGTGCACCCGGTTGTCCCATCCCTCCCCGTCCGGGCCGCGTATGCCCTTCAGCTTTTCCATGAGAGCCTTCCTTTCCTCTTCGTACTTCTCCTGGGGGATGATGCCCTGCGGCTCCCTGCCCTGCACGTTAAGGAAAATGCGGGAATAGTAGCCGCCCCACGCCCATGCCTTCGTTTTTTCCCAGTCGACCATGTCCGGCTTCAGCTTGCTCCTTTCCTTTGGCTTCTCCGCCTTCAGCTTCAGGTAGCCATTGTCCATGAGCCATTCGTTTACCGCAAACGCGCCCTTCATAGGCTTCGCGCCGTGGTCGGAAACGACCAGTACGTAAGTACCTTCTCCCGCAAGCTCCAGGAACTCGCCAAGCTTCTTGTCTATGTGAGAGTAGTATTCCCTCATCACGTTCTCGTACCTGTTGCCCGGCCGGTATTTCGGATGCTCCGGGTCGGCGAACTTCCAGAATGCGTGGTGCAGGCGGTCCACGCCTATTTCCACGAACCAGAAGAGCTGCCAGTCGCGGGTTTTCATGAGATGCTTTATCACCTCGAACCTGCGGTCGGTCATTTCGTAAATCGCCCTGAGCACCTCGTCGCGGTCCTCGGTACGGAACACCGCGTCGAAAATGTATTCCTTCCCCCCAAGCACTTGGTTCACTTCGTCCTTCAGGGCTGCGGGGCTGGTGAACTGGCTGTCCGGCCCGGGGGTGATGAAGCAGGAAATTACCTCGCCGTTGATTTCGGGCGGCGGGTAGGTCGGGGGGACGCCGACAAGCACGCTCTTCCCTTCAATCAGGTCCCATATCTTTGGGCCGCGCACCATGCCGGAAGTGGTGATTTTCATGCTCGCGTAATCCGGGCCCGCTCTCTGCCTGAACCCGTATACCGCGAGGTCGCCGGGGTCCCTGCCGCTCGCCATGACCATCCACGCGGGAATCGTGATTGCGGGGAAGCAGGTCTTCATCTTCCCGTAATGGGAATTTTCCATCATCTTCTTCAGGTTGGGCATGGAATCCAAGTACCTGTCGAACACCAGGCGCGGGTCGGCGCAGTCCAGCCCTATTACAAGAACTTTCCCCATAATTTTCACTCCACAAACGGCTTTTCGTGCTTCTTTATCACTTCGAATACCTCGTCCCTCATCATGCCCTCCGGCTTTTCGCCCTTGGAAAGGGCTTCCCTCATCTTCGTGCCGCTGAAGTTCCTGTGGAACTCCTTCGGGTGCGGGCAGATTTTCTCATTCACTATGCTTTCGCACTTGTTGCAGTAGGAGAAGGAGCGGAAGAACAGCGGCGTGATGCCGAGGTCCGGGAACTGCTCAAAAATGTCCTGCGCTTCGTAAGGGCCGTAGTAGCTGCCAACGCCCGCATGGTCCCTGCCCACTATGAAGTGGGTGCAGCCGAAGTTCTTGCGCACTATCGCGTGGAACACCGCTTCCCTCGGGCCCGCATACCTCATCCTCGTCTTCAGGATTGCCATCACCGCCCTGTCCTTGAGGTAGTAGTTGTGGATGAGCGCGTCGTAGGCACCAAGGATTACCTCGTCCCTGAAGTCCCCGGGCTTCTTCTTCCCTATCACCGGGTTTATGAAAATGCCGTCCACGAAGGTGAGGGCGGTCTTCTGCACGTATTCGTGCCCAATGTGGGGGACGTTTCTCGTCTGGAAGCCAACCACCTGCCTCCATCCCTTTTCCTTGAAAAGCACGCGGGTTTCTTTTGGGCGGAGGGCGTATTTCTCGAAATCGCCCCTTGGCTCTGCGATGAGCCTTACCTTCCCCCCGAGGAAAGTGCCGCTGCCCTCCATCACACTCTTCACGCCCGGGTGGGCGGGGTCGGCAGTCCCGAAGGTCCTGGAGGCGATTTCCTCCTTCGGGAAGGAATATTTCTCCGAGATTTCCATTACCGCAGCCGGGGAGCCGTTGAACGCGAGGGCAACCGAGTCCCCCTCCTTTGCATCGAGCTTCTCGTTCACAGGGAGCAGGATGGGGATTGTCCATGGGAGGTCGCTGGGGAGGCGCATGTGCTCCAGCACGCTTTCCAGCTCTTCCCTGCACATGAATCCCTGCAGCGGGCTGAAGACCCCGTATGCGAGGTTTTCCACGTCTTTTATCTGGTCTGCGTCCAGTTCGATGCGCGGGAGCCCTGCGGCATCCTGCCCCGCTTCTGCAAACTCGAAATTCTCGACTATTCGCCCTCCATGCGGTTTCATGGAATCACCTAATCTATGTAGCCAAGGGCGCGGAGGCGCGCCTTGACTTTCTCCTCATCCTCTTTGCTGAACTCGCTTTTGCCTTCGCCCGAGCTCTCGGCCATCAGCTCCCTCAATACGTACGTGACGTAGTCGGAAACCGAAGTGAAACCGGTGTCCTTTATGTAGCTCTTCACCTTGTTGTGCAGGGGAACCGGAACGGAAATAGTAGTGTACTTCTTTTGTTCTGGCAAGGAATCACCTTTAATGTAGTTTAATTAGGATATATTAAAAAGACTGCGGTTCAGGAAAGATTTTTTCGCAGGGCATCAATGACATAAGAAATGTCATCATCGGAAAGGTCTGGATAAATCGGAAGCGATATCTCCTTACGGTAAGCCTCAAATGCTACTGGATAGCTCTCTTCGAAATAACTGTACTTGTCACGATAGTATGGCATGATGTGCAAAGGTATGAAATGGACGCTCGCGCCGATTCCCGCCTGCGCAAGGGACATTATGAGGCCGTCTCGCTGCTCCGGAGAGACGAAGATGGGGAACAGGTGGTTGCAGGTTTTCCTATCGTTTTTCATTTCAAGGAAGGATATCCCGTCCATGTCCTGCAGCCCCTCCCTGTAGCGCTCCGCGATCTCGGCGCGCCTCTGGTTGAACTCGTCTATCTGGGCAAGCTGAGTGAGGCCCAGCGCGGAATTGATGTCCGTGGTGTTCATCTTGTACCCCGGATGCTCTATGTGGTAGTGCCACCGCCCCTCTCCGGAATAGCGCTTCCAGGCATCCCTGCTCATCCCGTGGAGGCGCAGCTTCCTGAGCAGTGCGGCCTTTTCCCCGTCTTCCAGCGTAATCATCCCGCCCTCACCGGTCGTAAGGTTTTTCGTGGCGTAGAAGCTGAAGCTGGCCAGGTTCCTGCCGGAGCCTATCTTCCTCCCTTCGTACTCCGCCCCGACGGCATGCGCGGCGTCCTCGTTCACGAACAGCCCGTGCTTTTCCGCGATGCCGTTTATCTCGCCCATGTCCGCAGGCTGGCCGGCATAGTGAACTACGACTATGCCCTTAGTATTGTCGGTTATCTTCGATTCCACTTCCCCCGGGTCTATGTTGAGGGTTCCCGGCTCCACGTCCGCAAAGACCGGCCTGGCCCCAAGATGCTCTATCGTGTTCGCGGTTGCCGCAAAAGTGTATGGAGTGGTGATTACTTCGTCTCGGGGCCTCACGCCGTTCACGACCAGGGAGAGGAAAAGCGCGGAAGTGCAGGAGTTTACGGCAACTGCCTCACGGGCGTTGACGTATTTTGCGAACTCGGTTTCGAACTCGGCGGTCTTGGGGCCCATGCTCAGCCAGCCGCTTTTCAGGGCTTCCGAAACGGCGGAAAGCTCCTTTTCCCCTACGTGGGGCGGGGAGAACGGGATTTGCCTCATGCGGGCTTCACCCACTCCTCCCCCCTGTAGTGGGTGTACCATTCTACGAGCTTGGAGAGGCCGTCCTCGAATGAGTACTTCGGGTCATACCCGAAAAGCTCCTTTGCGCGGGAAATGTCGGAAACAAGCCTCATGACTTCTCCGGGCCTCGGGGCGATGTGCACCGGCTTCAGCTTGCCTTTGCGGCCAGTGAGCTTGATTATGGATTCCGCCAGGTCCTGTATGCTTATCTCCTTCCCGGTTCCAAGGTTTACGGGGGAGCCGTTGAAGTCCTTGTCAGAATTGAGTATCTGGTCGAAAGCCTCGACCGCGTCAAGCACGTAGGTGTAGTCGCGCGTCTGCTTCCCGTCCCCGTATATGAGGGGGGGCTGGCCCCCAAGGCACCTCTTTATGAAGATGGAGATGACCCCTCCGTAGCCGCCGTCCTTCTGCCTCGGGCCGAAGACGTTGAAAGGCCTCACGATTTTCACCGGAAGGCCGTAGGTCTGGTGGTATGCATAGGCCATCCTGTCCGCCGCTATCTTGCTGGCGCCGTAGGGATGGGGCGCGTCCAGCGGGTGCTTCTCGTCCATCGGGGCGTACTGCGCGGTGCCGTACACTTCCGAGGTGGAGGTGTGGATTATGTTCTCCACATCGTGCCTCCTTGCCAGCTCGAGCACGTTCTGGGTGCCGAGCACGTTGATGTCGTAAGTGAGCTTCGGCTCGACCACGGAGCGGTCCACATGTATCTGCGCCGCGAGGTGCATCACGCTGTCCACGTTGGTCATGATTTTTTCCAGGAGGTTGGAGTCCAGCACGTCCCCGTTTATCAGCTTGAAATTGCGGTGCATAAGGAGGTGCCTGATGTTGAACAAGCTGCCGTTCATGAAATTGTCGAGGCAGTATACGTTGTGCCCCTCCTTGACGTATTTTTCGCTTATGTGGCTGCCTATGAAGCCGGCGCCTCCAGTTATGAGAATGTTCATTTACCCACCAATAAAATTCTACATAAGGGTATTTTTAAAGATGCGCACGACTGCCTCCGTGTCGTATTTTTTTGCCTGCTCCCGGTTTTCCGCACTCAGGGCAGAGGCTAAATCCCGGTCCGTTAGTACCCCGGAGACTTTTTCTGAGAAGCATCCAATGTCTCCCTTGTCGCACACTTGCCTTTTCTGCATGGGGCCGCAGATGTCCAGTACGCCCCCAACGTCGCTTGCGACGAACGGCAGCCCTGCAGCCATTGATTCCAGCAACACCCGGGGCATGCCTTCTTCATCGGAGGGCATAAGAAGGACGTCCGCTGCGGCAAAAAAGGCAGGAATGTCTTTGTTGGGCACAGGACCAAGAACCCGCACGCCTCCGCCCGTAACTCCGGCGGCGCATTCCAGCTTTGCCCTCTCAGGCCCGTCTCCGGCAACGAGGAAGACTGCATCAGGCACGTTCTTTCGCACTGTTTCGTATATCGGGATTATCTTGTGCGCGCCCTTCCGTTCCGAGAGATGGTGCACGAAGAGGACTATTGGCGTTTTGTCGGGAATGCCGAGCGAACCCCTCAGCTCGCTTCCATCTGCGCCTGCGAATTCCTTGACATCAACGTCGTTGGGAATCACAAGGATTTTGCTTTCAGGCAGCCCGAATTCCCTGTGATAATACCTTTTCATGGCCGGCGTGCCGGTGATGAGGAAATTGCAGAGCGCCAATGACAGACTCAGGGGAAGCTGTATCAGAAAGTAATTCTTCAGGTTTTCCATCCTCAGTTTAAGGGGGAGGAAATACTGTTTCGCAAGCCCGCAGTTCCAATAGAAAGTTTTCGCCAAACTAAGGCGCGAGATAATGGATGAGGAAATTGCGCCCCAGGGGGAATAATGCACGTAAAAGCTGCCAACGCCTTTCAGCCTCCAAGAAAGCAGAACCAGGAAGATTTCCAGCATCCTGAGCGGGAGGAACAAAAACTTCTGCTTATGCACTGCTGAAAAATTCCCTTTTTCTGCCGCCGAGCCCCGCTCTATGAACAGATAAATATCCACGCCATCTTGGGCAAGTGCCCTAAGGAACCGCTCGGTATGGCGGAAGTGCTCGGCAACCCCTTCGTCGTATTTCGGCAGCACATATGCAAGCTTGTCCGGCATTGCAGTCTCACCCCCTACCAGCGGTTTTCCGGACCGCATCCGCAAATTTCTTCAGGCAGTCTCTCTTGTCGTATAATTTCATTACGTATTTCCTGCCTTCTGCGCCCATTGCCTCCCCTCTGCCACTGCGCACTACCTCGATTATGCGCTCAGCCATTTTTCCATAATCCTTCTGCGGCACTATGAAGCCGCTTTTCCCGTCAAGCATCACGTCCGGGGCATCGCGCAGGTCAGTGCAAACTACCGGCTTGCCAGCCGCGTGCGCCTCAACAAGCACCAGAGGCACGCCTTCATAAACCGATGGAAGAACGAAGACGTCGGCCGCTGCATGGTAAGATGGCACTTCCGAGTAGGGGATTTTCCCCGCGAAAACGACGTTCTGCAAATGCAATTCTTCGGCAAGCTGTTTCAGGTTCCCCTCTTCTGGGCCAGTTCCCACTACTAGAAAAAGTATTCCCTGGTCCTTTTTCCAGGTCTCGGCTGCGGCCCTTAGCAGGGTGACCACATCTTTCTCTCTGGAAAGCCTCCCGATATATAGTGCTATTCGGTCGAAGCTGCCGTGCAGGTATTTTCCCCTGATTTGCGAGCCATCTACCACAACGAACTTCTCCAAATCCACCACGACAGGGGAAATGAAAATTTTCGCAGGGGAAACTCCCAACTCGGTCATTTTTTTCCTCTCGGTTTCGCATTCCACCCGTACCCCATCTGCGGCGCGCACCACTTTTTTCCCGGTTTCATTGAATATCCTGTTTGCGATGCTTTCAGAAACCCAATACGGATCGTCGAAAAAGCTGGAGAAGACGTTGACGAGCAACGGGAGCCCTGTTTTCCCCTTCAACGAAAGACCGACTTCCCCATATGCAAACGGGTCCTGCGCGATTATTTCCAAATAACCGCCTCCAGAGAGCAGCTTGAGGCCAATGTCCCGCATCTTCATATAAGACAATATCGGATTCGATTCATTCGTTGGGAATGCCGTGACCGAATCCCAGCTGCAGTTTTCAAACCCGGAACCCTTAGAATGCACTATGACTGAAAGTTCGATCCCGAGTTCCGCTGCATACTCATTGAGCCGCTCCACGGTGCTGTTCCGAATTTCGGTCTTGCTCGCAAGCAATGAGCGGTCGCTGCTCAGAAGTAGCAGTTTCATGCTTTTTTATCTGTACAGCGGTTTAAATTAATTTGCAATGGCCTATTTCCGCGTGCCGATCGCCCTTGCGGGGACGCCGGCAATTATCTCGTTCGCAGAGGGAGATTTCGTGACCACGCTGCCTGCGCCGACTATGCAACCTTGGGGTATGTCTGCCATTATGGTGGTGTTGGCTCCAATCCATACGTCGCTGCCTATTTTTATTGTGACTGGGCAGCCCACTTGCTCGCGTATTTTTGCAGATGCCGATTTCCCATGCTGCCTGCTGCCGCTGAGGACCGAGGTGCCCCCTGAAATGAGGACGTCGTCCCCAATTTTCGCCTGCCCCACGCTTGTGCCCACCCCAACATAACAGTCATTGCCTACGCTGGTCTTCGGGGACCGTACGAAGCCCAGGAAATCCACGGTAATTCCCTCTCCGCAGGATTTGAGCATATTCCTGTACCATGCCCTGCGGACGTATATTCCAGGAAGGCCTGGAATCAAGCTCAGCCCATGGGAAATGGTCGTAAATGAGAGCAGGCCGATTTTGCAGACAATAAAAGCCGGGACCAGGAAGATGAAGCAGATGCTTTCCGCGGCCTTTTTCAGGAATGCCTTCATGGTAAGGTATTGAACTGTGATTTTAAAACGGTTTTCAATCGGCCTGCAACATTTTTTACGACGACCGAATGGTATTTTAAAGGCTATCCGGCATCTAAGCTGCATGGAAGAGATAGTGGTCACGGTATCAGAAGACCTGAAGAAAAAGCTGGAAGAAAAGGGCAAAGAAAGTGGATTCGATGATGTGCGGGAATACGTCCACCACATATTGAACAGGTTCATGAAAAAGCTTGAATCGGGCCGCGGCACGGGAAAACAGTTCAGCGAAGAGGAGGAAGGAAGGGTAAAAGAACGGCTCGAAGCGCTTGGTTATTTGGATGATTGAATGCCCCAAGATAAGCCAAACATAGTCTTTGTTCTCATAGACGCCCTGAGGGCCGGGAACCTCGGCTGCTACGGATACGGGAAAACCACGTCTCCTGAAATCGATAGGATAGCTTTGGACGGGGTGCTTTTCGAGAACGCTTTTTCGGCAACTAACTGCACCGATCCGTCAATCACCAGCATATTTACTGGAATCAACCCATCCGGTCATGGTATAGTCCATCATGGCAATGGAGTAACAAAGGAAGAGATTGATGAATTCTATTCGCAGAAGCTGGAGTGGCTGCCAAGCTACCTTCAGAAAGCCGGCTACGGGACATACGGGCTGGACTGGCTTGGGCGGTGGCACAAGGACGGATTTGAGTACTATTTTGCCAAGGAATCCCGGTTCGAGCTTATAAAAAGGACCAACTCGAAGCTCGCTTTCCTTGGACCCCTGCTTGAACCACTCAGAAAGATGAGGAACCTGGTGCTTCCTTCGTTCAGGGTTTCGGAAAACGCATACAACGATGGAAGCGAAATAACCGAAAAGGCAATAGAGATAATAAGGACCTCTGAAGCGCCGTTCTTCATTTTCCTGCATTATTGGGATGTGCATCTGCCATATAACTCCGGTCGCATGAAAAAACGGGCTAGGGACGAAAAACTCGATAAGGAGTTCCTCGGCATACTCTCCGCATATCGCAAAAAAAGCACTACGGATTACTACATGAGGCTATTCAGGGAAAAAGGTGGTGCGGCAGGCCTGTTGGAGGCATATGATCAGTCGATAAGGAGAGTTGATGGGATGGTCGGGGCCATAGCCGAAGCCCTCAAGGAACGCGGCATTTATGGCAAGACCATCATTATAGTGACTTCTGACCATGGGGAAAGCCTGATGGAACACGGGATAGTATTTGACCATCATGGACTTTATGACGTTTCGGTTAGGGTCCCACTCATAATCAAACCTGCCGGCCCGGGCCAATCCGGGAGGCGTATACGGCATCTTGCGTCCCATCTGGATGTTTTCCCTACGCTTGCGGAGCTGGCTGGGCTTGGGGCGCCTGAAACTGCGGATGGAAAGTCCCTGCTCCCGGCGCTGGAGAAGGATGCTCCGGTAAGGGAGCTTGTGCTGCTGGAGGAAGAGCACTTGCAGAATGCACGCGCGCTGCGCACGGCGGACGCAAAGTACATCAGGACGGATTCCTCCGAATGCAGGAGGTGTGGCATGCGCCATGGAAAGCCCGAAGAATTGTACGAAATCGTGTCCGACCCAGAAGAATTGCAGGACGTTGCTTCAGATAAGGGTGGGAAGCTTGGGGAAATGCGCAGGGCATGCGCTGAAAGCGAGAAAAAAATACTTAGGATGAAGAACCGCAGGCTACAAGATTCAAAATTGGACGAACTTGAAGATTAATCCGGCATCCCGATTTTTACCTTGAAAATCCTCCAAACCCTGCGAACCAGAGGGAGGTCTTTCTTGGTCGGGAAAAGCGTTTCTATAATGCTCCTTTTCATATATGGCAAGCACATTATCCTATAATGTCTTATCAGCACTATTACGGAAGAAGCAGAAACGGCCATGGCTGCAGATTCTATGCCAAAGTACCCTTGCAGTATGAAGAAGGCTGCCAGCATCATGGCCAAAGAGATGGTAGCATCTACAAAGAACGTCTTCTGCATCCTGAGCATGTGCAACAATGCGCGCTGAGATGTCCCGAAACCAAGCAGAATTTCGGAAATCAGCAGTATGTAAAAAAGAGGTAATGCAGACATGTAATCCAGCGGCAGGAAAAACCCGGCAAATAGATAGAGGAACAAGGCAAAACCAGCGCTAAGTAGGATGGAGAGGTAAAGGCCGAATTTTGAGAAAGCAAAATAGATATTGGCAATCACTTCCTTGCCTTCGGTTATCTTGCTTGAGAAAAGTGGAAGGGCAACTGCTTCGAGAGAGCCAAGGGCGATATTGATCGGCTCTAGGAATTTTTTGGCTGCAGAAAGCAAAGCGGCCCCATCCGGGCCGAAGTAAATGCCAGTAAGCCATAGCATTGAATTCTCTTTCAAAGCAATCAACTGCCCTGACACGAAAAGATATTTGCCCCTGCTTAAGAAATATTCTTTGAGAAGGGACTTTCCAGAAGTTCCAGTTGATTTCAGGGTATTTATGAATTCCCCAAAAGGTTTGGCCAGCACGATTGCACTTAATACGTAGGAAATAACTTGGGAGGCCATTGCCCCTGCTGCGCCGAACCCGGCAAAACAAACAAGGGCAATCAAGGTTATTGTCCGGGTCGAGTATTGCACGACGTTAAAGAGCGCCATGTCCTTAAAGCGCATTTGAGAAATGAATGCGATATGGTATATGGTCTTTCCAGTATTGCATACAGTGATAAGGCCGGCAAAAAATGCGAGCGCAAGGCCGATGCCGTAGAGTTCCTCAAAAATCCCGGAGAGCAGGACGAACAGGATTAATACGCCAGCTGCACTCAATACTCCCCAGCGACAATATTGGAAGAACAAGTCTGCAGCTTTTCCCACATTGCCCAAGGAGAGGGATTGCGTAATTTCAGATATTATCAGTTTCCCTATCCCCAAGTTTGGTACCACGCTTGCTGCATAGGCGAAGGATATTGCCAAGGCATAGCTTCCATACTCCGCCTGCTCAAGCACCCATATGAGGATCAGGAAATCGATAATTGTAAAGAAGACCCTGCCGTATTCTGACCCTATGGTAAATGCTATAGATTTTAGGACCTTTGAAAGCAGACTCATCCCAATACCATTTTACCTAAACTTCTGTTCTTATTAATGGTACAGCAGGCGCTCTAATCCGCTTCTGGGGAAAGGATTCCCTCCATGAGCTTGTTTGCCTTCCGGTATGCGCCTATAGTGCCAATATCCAGCCAATATGGGAGTTCGGTAACGTAGCCGGACAGCTGGTTTTCCCTTGCCAGCTCCGGAAAAAGCTCATCTTCCACTTTCTTCTTGCGGAAACCTAGGCGGGAAAGCGCTTCTGGCTCAAGCACATAATAGCCGACGTTTGCCAGATTTGAAGGGGCGGGCTTTTCCGGCTTTTCAATAAATTCCTGCACGGCAGTGCCGTCCATCCGTGCAATCCCAAATCTGCTTACATCCTCTTGCGGGACCGGAAAAAGCGCGACTGTGGCGAGCCTGCCTTCTTTTTTGTGGAAATCCAGGAGCCCGTTGATATCTATATCAGTTATATTGTCCCCGTATGCAACTATTACCGGTTCGGTTATGTCCTTCTCGTTCGCTATGGATTTCAGGTCCCCTCCGGTCTCCCAGCACATCGTGCCAATCGCTTCCACGGGAACGCCATAATCAACGTGCCTGAAGTATGTTTCTATTATCTCCCGCTTGTGGGAAACGCCCACATATATTTTTTCCAGCGAGGCGCATTTCCTGAGGT
This sequence comes from Microcaldota archaeon, assembly GCA_964552755.1. Classification (GTDB taxonomy): domain Archaea; phylum Micrarchaeota; class Micrarchaeia; order Anstonellales; family Bilamarchaeaceae; genus CAZKHX01. The sequence continues at coordinate 41,175 of CAZKHX010000009.1, forward strand.
TACCAATCACGTATTCGATTACCGGCTTGCCCCCAACCGGAAGGAGCGGCTTCGGGATTGCGTAGGTGAGCGGCCTGAGCCGCGTGCCCCTGCCCCCTGCGAGAATGACTGCCTTCATGCAAGCTCACCCCTGAACCATTCAACTGTTTTCGCCATGCCCTCATCGAGGGGTATTTTCGGTTCCCAGCCGGTTTCAGCTTTTATCTTGGAGATGTCCGGCTTCCTCTTCACCGGGTCGTCTTCAGGCAGGCCTTCGAAAATGGTTTCTGATTGCGAGCTGCAGGCGCCCTTAACTTTCTCCGCAAGCTCAAGTATCGTGTATTCCCCGGGGTTGCCTATGTTGTACACTTCGCCTGCCTTGCCTTTTTCCGAAAGTGCAATGAGGCCAGCAACCATGTCGTCCACATAACAGAAGCTGCGGGTGTGGTTGCCCTTGCCGTAAACGGTGATGGGCTCGTTTTTCAGGGACTGGCATATGAAGTTCGGCACCACGCGGCCGTCGTCAAGCAGCATGCGGGGGCCATACGTATTGAATATGCGGGCGAGCACTACCTCCATCCCATGCATACGGTAGTAATTCATGCAGATTGATTCTGCAAAGCGCTTGCCCTCGTCATAGCAGCTGCGGGGGCCTATCGGGTTTACGTTGCCCCAGTAATCCTCTTTTTGAGGGTGCACCTTCGGGTCTCCGTAAACTTCAGAAGTGGATGCCTGCACGACCCTGCTCCCGTGTTTTCTTGCGTTCTCTAGGACATGCTTCATTCCGATGGAGTTCGTTTCGAGGGTTTCGAGGGGGTATTTCTGGTAGAAAACCGGGCTTGCGGGGGAAGCCATGTTGAAGATGAGGTCTGCTGGGACATCAAAGGGCTCAGTTATGTCTTGTTCGACAAATTCAACGTCCATGCCTTCAATGTTCTTACGCTTGCCAGTAAGCAGGTTGTCCATGCACACTACTGTATGGCCCCCAGAAAGGGCTTCACAGAGGTGGCTTCCTATGAAGCCTGCGCCTCCCGTTACTAAAATCTTCAGCACAAACACCTAGGTATAATTCAAGTCAATTTGGTTTATATAGCTATTTCTTGCATCATGAAGGAAGAAATATCTCATTTTCGAGCCTTGAGGAATATGGCCAAATAGAATGATTTCCCGCGCTTCTTCTCTGCGGGGGAAAGTAAATTGTTATCCAACCATTTCATGATGGGACTGGCAGGAAGAAGAACCCAGCGTGCAAACGGAGGCAATGAAAGGTTCGTTATTTCCAGCAAAAGGCTGTACCTTCCCCCTTGCCTATGGACCTCTACGTCATCAAAAAAATTTTTTGCTTCTTTTTCCATTTTCTGATGGGTCCAGCGCACGTAATCCCCACAATTTTCAGTCCCATGGTATGGGTAGAGGAACGGTGTCTGCAAGAGAAGATAGCCTTCTTTTTTGAGTACTCTGCGGCATTCTTTGAAAAATGCTCCTGGCTCTTCCAGATGCTCCAGCATGCTCAAAGAGATGATGCCGTCAAAATGATCATCAGGGAAGGGGAATTCCTTAGTTGCGTCCATAATAACATCAGGATGTGTTGCCGGGTTTATATCTGCACGAACCAGCTCCATGCCTGGGTTATGGAGTACATCAATTTGCAGGCCTCCGGAACCGATATCCAGCCATTTCCCCGTGAGAAGTCCCTTATTTCTTTCTATAAAGGAATATTTGAATGACCTTGTGGTAGATGGGTACGTTCTATTCATAACGTCACCGGGGTAACACAGCTTCAAAAACTTAAACGTCCTGATATAATTCAAGTCAATTTGGTTTATATAGCTATTCCAATTATTGCTAGCCACTTTTGCGGATTATCACTAGGTAATTCATCCTGCCTAGGCCGAGGGAAGCCAGGGCGAAGCTGGCTGCGGTGAGCGGCTTGAACGAAAAGCAGCGGCCGGTGTAGAAGACCTTCCCTATGCGGAGGCCATGCAGGGAGGAGAAGGTTTCCTGCCCGCCGCTTGAAAGCAGCTTCCGGATTGCCTTCGGGGAATATGGCCTCACGTGGGTGAAAGTGTCCCAGAACTCCTTCGTGGGCATTTCCGTTGCAAGGGCGATTTCGCCGCCCGGCTTCAGCACGCGGTCCATTTCGCTGAACATCTGAAGGGCCTCCTTGTAGTCAAGGTGCTCTATCAGCTGCCTGCAGTTTATTGCCTCAAAAGTTTCGTCTTCGAATGGGAGTTCCGTGGCACTCCCTTTCGTGACCTTCAGCCCCGCGGCCCGGCATTCGCGGATTGCGTCCTCGTTGATTTCGACGCCCTCAAAATGCTCCGGGTCGTGCCGCAGGAAGGAGCCCTTGCCGCACCCTATGTCGAGCGTCCTCCTGCCTTTGAACCTGTTCGCAACGTAGGAGCCGGACATGAATGATTTCAGGTCGTCGAGCATGTGAACCATATCCTGTTGCACATTAATTAAATCTTGCCGGATTCGCCATCATATAGCCCGGATATGCGGCTTGTTATGCTTTCCCAGGAAAACCGCTCCACTGCGTCTTTCCGTGCAATCCCTGCCATTTTCTTCCTTGCCCCATCATCCTGCAGCAGAGATTTAAGGGCCTTCGCAAGCTCGCCTGGATTCTCCGGGGGGACGAGCAGACCGTTCCTCCCGTCCTCCATTATGTCGGTGATTCCGCCTACGGAGGTCCCGACGGGCGGGACGCCGCAGGCCATTGCCTCTATGAACACTATGCCGAAGCCCTCGTCCCGCGAGGGCCTGCAGAAAACGTCCGAGGCAGTGTAATATTCCGCAAGCTGTTCATGGGGCACGGGCGCGAGGAAACGCACGCCCTCGCCTGCCATTGCGCGCAATTTTTCCTCATCTTCCCCTGTGCCGAGGATTAGGAGCTCCGCTTCTGGGATGGCCCCCTTCACTTTGGAAAATGCTTCCATGAGGGTGTCCACTCCGTTCTTGCGGGAGAGGCGGGAAACTGTGAGGATTACTTTCTTCCCTTCGAGGCCGAGCTCCCTGCGCTTGTTGCCTCGGCGCGAGAACTTCTCGGTGTCGACTCCGTTGGGGATTACCACGACGCCTTTCGCGCCGAGCTCCTCGGCCTTGCGCTTCAGGTCCCTGCTTACTGCATGCACGGCGTCCGCGTTGCGCAGGGTCCAGGAGATTACGGGCTTCAGGAGGCCCCCGAACTTGCCGCTGTTCTCCTCGTAATCGCCCATGTCGCCGCCCTGTATGGTTACGACCGCCCTCTTGCCAAGGAGCTTCTTGAGCGCCACCGCCGCGGTGCCCGCGGAGAAGGCCATGGTGCCATGAGCGATGTCGAAATTGTTGCGCTGCTTGATGCCCTCGATTACCGCGGAAAAGAGGTAGGTGAGTAGCTTGAGGTTCTGCACCATCAGCATGGGCACGCGGACCACGTTGACGCCGTTCACGTTCTCAGGGGAAGGTAGGCCCGCCCGGAACTTTCCCGTCACCATGGTGACTTCGTTGCCTTTCGCGAGGCGCTCGGAAAGCTCCTTTGCGAACACTTCCGCACCGCCTTCCTTGTTGGGGTAGTAGAATGCGCAAAGCTGAAGGATTCTCATTACCAGCAGACCCCCTCGTAGCTGCCTCCGCTTTTCCTGTTGAGGATTTTCCTGCCGTCGAAAACCTGCTTCCCTTCGTAAAGGGATTCGTCCCTGAACTGCTGCCATTCGGTGAGTATGAAAACCGCCTCCGCGCCTTCCACCGCGGACTTGACATCTGGCGCGTACTTTGCCTTTTCCCCGAGGAGCTTCTTCGCGTTTTCCATTGCCTCTGGGTCGTAGGCAATTACTTCCGCGCCTTCATCACGGAGGGCAGGGATTATCTTCAGCGAGGGCGCCTCGCGCATATCATCGGTTTCGGGCTTGAATGCAAGGCCGAGCACGGCAATCTTCTTCCCCTGCAGGGAGCCGAGCTTCTTTTTCGCAAGCCCAACAAGCCGCAGGGGCTGGCCCTCATTGAGATGCATTACTGCCTTGAGCACTTTGGGCTCCTCGCCCTGCGTCCTTGCGATGTGGATAAGGGACTTCACGTCCTTGGGGAAGCAGCTCCCCCCAAAGCCTATGCCCGCATCCAGGAAGTGCGGGGAGGTGCGGGCGTCCATGCCGACTCCTTTCATAACATCATAAACATCTATTCCGAGCTTTTTGCAGATGTTGCCGATTTCGTTTGCAAATGAGATTTTCGTGGCGAGCAGGGCATTGCTGGCGTATTTTATCATTTCCGCGGTTTTCAGGTCCACTTCAAGGATGGGCGCGTCTGTAAAGGAATAGAGCTCCTTCATCTTCCCGGAGACCCATTCCTCGGCTGCTCCGACGACGATGCGGTCTGGCTTCATGAAATCTTCCACTGCCTTGCCCTCGCGGAGGAATTCGGGGTTCATTGCGATGCCGAACCCCTTTGCTCCCTTGGAGGAAATTATTTCGGCGACTTTTTCAGAAGTGCCTGGGGGCAC
>CAZKHX010000010.1:0-38530 GCA_964552755.1 Microcaldota archaeon
GGACTGCCCTGCGAAGAAGAAATTGCTCAGGGGGATGCGGAAGCAGTTCAGGTAGGCTCAGGCCGTCTTCACGATTACGTTTTCCTCTATTGAGGAGATGGTGCGGAAGGGCAGGGAGTATTTCCTGCCGAGGTGGCTCTGGAGGATGAGCTGCTCCTTGCGGCCGTCCACCCCGAGCACCTTCCCGAGGAAGGAGCCGGTGTCGCTTATCACTTCCTTCCCTTCCAGTTTCATGCGGAGGATGGAGCTCTTCCTTATGTAGCTTATTGCCTCTATCGCGCCGTAGCCGATTACGAGGGAATAGCCGATTGCGAGCAGGAAGTCTCCGAAGGAGACGTATGGCGCCTCAAGGTTAAGCACCCATTGGGCGCCCACCGAAAGGACGAGCGCAGTGAGCAGTATCGCCACCGCAAAGAGCCCGTAGCGCGTAATCAGGAACTTCTTGCCCTCCATGGTTGCATCCACTGTTTTTCCTGCGAGTATGAGCAGGAATACCCATGGGAGCAGGAACAGCAAGGACTTCAGCACGTAGGCGACCATCTTGCCCGCGCTGAGGCCCAGCGCCGCGCCCTCGAGGTAGGCCTCGTTCGCGACCCAGAAGGATATTATGAGCAGGGAGAGCGCCGAGATGTATGCAAGCCAGCTCATCCTTTCTATCGAGAAGCGGAATTCATCGGCAAAGCCGAGGATGTAGTCCTCAATCCCGAAGCCCTTTATGAGCAGGTAGAGGCCGACTATTATGCCTACCGGCTGCCAGCCCCAGCCCAATACGTTGGAGAGGGAGAACAGCAGGATGAGGAGGGCGGGCACCCCGAATATTATGCGCGCGTAGTACGGGTCCTTGAGCTTCTCGAGTATGACGAAATAGGTCTTCTCGAGCTCCTTCGCCTGCTTCATCACCACGAGCTTCACGGAGTCGATTGCAAGGCGGGAGCGGACTATCGGCAGCATGATTTCATCGGAAGCGCCGTCCGAGACGAATACGCAGTGCTCCGCGGGCAGCTCGGAAAGTATCCTGTTGAGCTGGCGGGAGATTTCCATGTCCGCCTTCACGCCGAGCTTTTTGTTGCCGGTGAGCGTGATTATCTCCACGTTTTTCTTCTCCTTCTTCATCTCGTCGTAGAGGCGGAGGGCGTAGAATATGGTATTTGAGTCCGGGTCTTCCGGGTCGGACATCGCGAGCTTCACTGCACCGTCGTAGTTCTCCTCCTTGCCTATGAGGGGGCCGTGGATGCGGGCCTTCTCCCAGAGGTCGTTGTCACGGTCTATGCACAGTATCAGCAGGGGCTTTCCCATGAAAAGAGAGTGTCCCCCCTCATTTTTAAACCTTTTCAGCCCAACTTTATACTCTCTATCGTGGTAATTATGGACAAAAAAATACTGCTTCCAGGGGACTATGTAGGCCCAGGCGAGGTCGTGAGGCCCGGGCCCGCGGCCCACATGGAAGGCGATGACGTTTATTCCTCCACCGTCGGGATTCTCAACGAGAGCGAGAGCGGCGTGGAGGCGAAGAAGAGCAAGAAGCTCCTCGGGAAAGGCGACACCGTGCTTGCGCTAGTGCTGAACGAGAGCGACTCCTTTGCGATACTGTCCGCGGTCACCCCGGAGGACACCGTCGCCGAAGAGGGAAAGCTCCTCGTGAGCAGCGTCTCAAGGGAATACGTGAAGTCCATGAGGGACGCTATACGCATAGGCGACATTGTATTCGCGAAGGTGGCCAAGAGGGAGAGCGGCTCCGTCTATTTTACAATATCCTACCCCGAGTACGGGGTGGTGAAGGCGTTCTGCACTTCCTGCAGGGAGCCGATGGAGAAGACGGACAGGCAGGGAATGCTGAAGTGCCCCTCCTGCGGGGGGGTGGAGCGCAGGAAGGTCGGCAAGGATTATAGGTCTTTCGGGGACATTAAGCTGTGAGGTGCGCTTATGGAGCTCAAGCCGTTGAAGGTATCAGGGAATGAGGCGGAATTCGAGATTGTGGGCGAGGACTATACCCTCGGGGAACTGCTGTGCGCCGTGCTGAACGATGCGAAGGGCGTGGAGTTCGCCGCATACAGGAAGGAGCATCCCCTTGTTTCCAACCCCGTAATATACGTGAAGGTCAAGAGCGGCAGCGCGGTCAAGGCCATTGCCTCCGCTGCCGAAGAGCTTGCGAAGGAAGTCGCTGAATTCAAGGCCGCCCTGAAGAAGGTCAAATGATGGGGAAGGACTGGGCAAAGGAGCTTGCGACAAACTTTGCCCTGCAGGCCGCGGTCGTCGCAGCCACAATCCTGCTTTATGTGCTTACCAAGCATCCATTGTTCGGAGTGCTGGTCGCAATTGAAATCATAGGCATAGTGATAATTGAAGTGCGGGAAGGCGTGAAGAAGCACGGCTGGAAGGGCGAACTGAAGGACGTTGCGGTTTCGCTGGGGGCAATTGTGGGCATATGGCTCGTAATGATGGTTGTGCTCAATACGCCTGTGCCCCTTGACGCGGTCGTCTCCTGCAGCATGCTCCCGAACATAGAGAGGGGCGACATGGTTGTGGTGCAGGGCGCGGAGCCGCTTGGGTATTGCATTGAGATGACGCCTGCTGAGCTTGAGGCGCTGAAGGGGCCTGCAGTAGTGACCCTGCCCGGGGGCGGGGAGGCAGAGGTGCTTGGCTCGCTGTATTCCTACTGCTCGCAGGTGCAGGACGAGGCGTGTGTGGAGTTCGCGGCAAGCCCTGGGGCGTTCTCCGAGAGGCGCGGGCCTCTGGAAATGCATTATTCGCTCTGCCGGAGAGACTACGGGGGATATTACGTTGAAACGCCGTGCATTTCCTCGGTGACTTTCAGGGGGAGGGATTACCCGGTAAATTATTCGCATGACACCATCGTCTACCAGCCCGCGGAGGGGACGCTGTACTCCCTTGCAGGCGACATAATACACCGGCTGTATTTCGTGGTTGACGTGGACGGGGAAAAATACTACCTGACGAAGGGGGACAACAATCCGCAATTCGACATACAGGATTACAGCTACCAGTACGGGATGGGGAATGTTCCGCCCGGGAAGGAGCAGTACAAGGGGAAGGTCATTGCGCGGATTCCCTATGTGGGGTACCTCAAGCTGTTCATTTCGGGCTTCTTTTCGGAAACGCCTTACTGCGATTCCCACCTTGCCCTGCCCTAGCGGTAATGCGCGCCCCTGCCGCCTTCGCCCATTATGAGGGAGTGTATCTCGCCAAGGTATTCTGTCTTCAGCTCAGGGGGCATCTTTATCGTTTCGAGCTTGCGCTCCCATTCCCCAAGGGAGAAGAGGATGCGCTCGTTCCTTTCGGAATAGCGGGCATAGGAGAGGAGGACATCCAGCGCGTAGAGGGAGTGGCAGCCCGCGAGCGCGTCCGTAGCCGCGTTGCGGAGCATCTGGTTTGCAGAGGATTCGGCTGCGCTATAGTAGGTGAGGTGGTAGCTGATTAGCTTTGCGGCGCCTGCATCGCCCAGTTCGCCAAGGAGCATGAGGAGCCCCACCAGCCCTTCCAGCGAGCTGGTGAAATTGAACATCGAGCGGTAGACCGCGCGGCGCACTGTGAGAACGTCCGCCTTCTCGCCCATCACGCGCTTGAAATGCTCGAAGTTGTGCATCGCCTTGAATCCCGAGCCCCTGGACAGCTGCTCGTGCAGTATGAAGAGGATGTACTGCTGCACTACCTCGTCGGAATTTTTGTACATTGAAATGAGCCTGCCTTCCGCGGCCTCCATCTCGCCCCTGCTTTTCAGCATCGGGTGGGTGACTATCGCGGTGAGGAGGGACTCTGCCTCCTTCATGAGGGCTTTCCTCTTTTCCACCAGCTTCTTCTCGGACTTTGTGAGCTTCCTTTCCTTCCCCTCCTTCGGGGGCTTTGCGGCCCCGTATTTTACGGGCTTTGCCTTTTTCGCCGCGGCGGGCTTTGCCTTCCCCCTTGGTTTTTTTGCGGGCGGCTTTGCCTTTTTCCCTGCTTTCGGCTTTGCCTTCTTGCCGGGGCTCTTCCTCTTCATAGCTCCGGTTGTTGCGCCCATAAATTAAAATACTATCGATTCCATATATTTGCATGAGGCACGCCGACGAGCTTGAGCTCTCCGGGAAAAAGGTCGTCAAGAGGGTGGACATCAATCTCCCGCTTGATGCGGAGGGGAAACCGGTGGAGAACCCCCGGCTCAGGAGGCATGCCGAATCGCTCAAAAGGCTCACGGGCAGGGGGGCGAAGGTAATAGTGCTTGCGCACCAGGGAAGGAGGGGGAAAAGCGACTTCCTTACGCTGGAAGGGCATGCGGAAATGCTCAGGAAGCGCACCGGGCTTGAGGTGCGCCACATCCCGCACCTCTCGGAAACCAAGGTCGCCGGCGAGATTGAGCAGATGAGGGAGGGGGAGGTGCTCCTCCTCGAGAACGTGAGGATGTGGGAGAATGAGGAGGAGAACATCGGGGGGAGCCCGCTGCTGAAAGTGCTTTCCTCGAATGCAGATGTGTTCCTTCTGGGGGCGCTTTCGGTTGCGCATAGGCCCCATGCATCCGTGGTGGGGCTCACGAAACACCTGCCTTCAGCTTCGGGGTACGTGCTGAAAAGCGAGCTGGACGCGCTGGGCAGGATGGAAGGCGGCGAGGCAGTGCTCGTGATCGGAGGGGGGAAGGTAAGGGATTCGCTCAAGATAATTGCAAAATGGCTTGCGGAGGGCCGGGCGTCCAAGGTGCTTGTGGGCGGCGCGGTTGCCGCGCTCTTCCTCTATGCGCTGGGGAGGCGCACCCCGGAAACGAATGAATACCTGGAGGAGACCGGGGCGACCGGGCATTCCGCAGAGGCGCGGGAGCTGCTTGAGAGGTACGAGGACCGCATAATGATACCTGTGGATGTCGCGCTGAACATTGAGGATGAGCGGGTGGAGGCGCCTGTCTCGGAAATGGAAAAGGGCGGCATCTACGACATCGGGGAAAAGACAATTGAGAAATACGCCGAGGAGATACTCGGCGCGAAGAAGATATTCGTGAACGGGCCCATGGGGGTTTACGAGAAGGAAGGGTTCGGGCTCGGGACTAAGAGGGTGCTCGCAGCGATTGCGGAGAGCGATGCATACTCGCTGGTGGGCGGGGGGCACACCATCACCGCGATTGAGCAGTTCGGGGTGCCGGAGGAGAAGTTCGGCTACGTGAGCCTCTCCGGGAAGGCGCTAATCGAGTACCTCTCCGGGAAGGAGCTCCCGGGCCTAAAGGCTCTTAAAGAAAACCGTTTATCCCTTTAGCAAGGGTGAACGGATGAAGAAGCAGATTGCCTGGATTGTGCTTGCAATATCTCTTTTTGTGCTGAGTTTCTATACCTCGCTGCCAAACATTACTGCAGGGAGCGTGCTGGGGCTTTACCGGCTTTATGCGCCCAAGTTCTTCCTTTCGCTTGCGGTGGTTGCGTCCGCAATGGTCATCAAGTACTACGTATTCCCCTTCCTTGTGAGGAACATAAGCACTGTCGAGGAGAAGGAAGACGCAATAAAGATAATGGACTTCGCGCTCGTGATAATAGCCATCATTGCGCTGGCTGCGGTTGTTTTCGAGAATGTGCTGCTGATTGCGACCTCCCTGGGCTTCATCGGCTTGGGGCTTGCATATGCGCTGCAGCAGCCGATACTATCCATCTTCGGCTGGTTCTACGTGGTGCTGAAGAAGCCCTACCAGATCGGGGACAGGATTGAGCTGGGGAGCTTCCGCGGCGACGTTGCCGAGATAGGGCTGTTTGCGACTACGCTGCTGGAGTTCGGGGGGACCATTTCCTCGGACCAGCCCTCCGGGAGGCAGATAAAGTTCCCGAATTCCATGCCCCTGCTCAATGAGGTAATCAACTATACCACCAATTTCCCGTTCGTGTGGAATGAGACCACCTTCCGGCTGGATTACGAGTCGGACATAAACCTCGCGCTTTCCACAATTGAGAAGGAAGCGGAGAAAATCGTGGGGGACAAGAAGGCGATGATAAGCAAGTACCAGAAGGAGCTGGAGAACGGGCCGGTGCCCGACCTCACCACCGCCAGTTCGCCGGACCTGATCGTGTTCCCGGATGAGAACTGGATAAGGGTGGATGTCAGGTACCTGGTGAGCCCGCGCAGGACAACCACTACCCGGAACAACATCAACTCCGCGGTGATTAAGGCATTCTACAAGGACCCGAAGAAGCTCAGGTTCGCGGCGCCCCGCATGGACGTTGAGATGAAGAGATAAAAGGGAGCGGCCGCTCAGCAGATGTGGCGGCGCTTCTCCCCCTTCTTTTTCGGGGGCGCTATCCTAATGCGCTTTGGCTTGCTGAGCGCGTCGCATGCCTCCAGTATGTCCGCGAAGAGCGTATCCGCCATGTCGCGGCTGAAGTTCTCCCTCGCCACTATCCTGAACACCTCTATCTTGTCCGCATTTGGCGGGAGGGTATAGGCAGGGGTTATCCAGCCCTTCTTGCGCAGCTCGGCGGAGAGGTCGAAAACGCTGTAGCGCGGGTTGCCCCTGAGCTTGACCGCAAGCACGGGAAGGCAGTGGTGGGCGCTGACCACCTCGAACTTCCTTGAGTCGATGAGCTTCTTCATGAAGTACTGCGCGTTCTTCATGGTGTTCTGCATGATTTTTGCATAGCCCTTCTTCCCGAGGCGGAGGAAGTTGTAGTACTGCGCAAGCACCATGCTGCTGCCCTTGGAGAAATTGAGGGTGTAGGTCGGCATCACGCCGCCGAGGTAGTTCACCTTGAAGACGAGGTCGTCGGGAAGGACGGACTTGTCCTTGAGCACCAGCCAGCCCACCCCGGGATAGACGAGGCCGTACTTGTGGCCCGAGACGTTTATGGATTTCACCTGCTCGAGGCGGAAGTCCCATTTGGCCTTCGGGGCGGTGAACGGGACCACGAAGCCGCCGCTCGCGCCGTCTATGTGTATGGGGATGTCCCAGCCCTTTGTTTTCTTCACCCTGAGCAGGAGCTTGTTGATGTCCTCGATGGGGTCCATCTGGCCGGTGAAGGTGGTGCCGAGCACGCCGACCACGCAGATTGTGTTCTCGTCTATGTTCTTTTCAACGTCCTTTGCGGTTATGGTGTACTTGCCGGGCTGCATCGGGATGAGGCGCATCTCCACATCGAAATATCGGGCGAACTTTTCCCACACAGTGTGGACATCCGCGCCCATCACTATGTTTGGCTTGTCCCCGGGCTTCCCTTTCTTCTTCATCCTGTTGCGCCAGGTCCATTTGTGGGCCAGGCCGCCAAGCATCACCGCCTCGGAAGAGCCGACCGTGCTCACGCCCGCGGGCTCGGCGCCCTTGGGGGCGTTGTAGAGCTCCGCGAGCATCTGCACGCAGCGCTGTTCAATCGCCTCGGTTTTCGGGTATTCGTCATGGTCTATGAAATTCTTGTCGCGGGCTTCCGCAATCAGCCTGTCCGCATTGGGCTCCATCCACGTGGTAACGAAAGTCGCGAGGTTGAGCGCCGGGTTGCCGTCGAGCTGGAGCTCGTCCCTTATGAGCTGGTACGCCGCGTCTCCGGGCATGCCGTCGTCCGGAATCCTGTCCGTGGGGACCGGCTCGTCGAAATACCTGAGCCCGTACGTGCTGCCTTCCCATGCCGATTTTTGCTTTTTTGCCTTTTTCATAGCATCACCCCTTCTTTGCCTTTCCCGCCTTGGCCGCGGGCTTTGCGGCCTGCTTTGCCTTGGGCGCCTTTGCTTTTGCCCTGGCGCGTGCCTTTGCGCGGGGCTTGGATTTCACAGCCGCCTTCGCGGGCTTCGCTTCCGGTTTCGCCGCGGGCCTTGCGGCCTGCCCTGCCTGAATTCCCGCGGGCTTCCCTGCCTTTGCCGCGGCAGGCGGGGGCGCGGATGCGCCCTTTGCCCAGCTGGGCTTGCGGATGTGGTGCAGCACAAGCGGGGCGCCCACCATCACCAGTATCCCGGTGCCGAGGAAGGCATAATAGAATTCTGCATTCCCGGTCTCAAGCTGGGATGGCGGGATGAAGCCAAGGAGTATTCCCGCAAGGGCTGCGAGCAGGCCAATGCCCGCGATAATCCACATGCCGAGATTGCCCCCCGGAACGGTGTACGGGCGCTTCACGCCCGGCTGGGAGTAGCGCAGCTTGATTGCCGCAAGGAACAGCATCGCATACATTATGAGGTAGAGCTGCGCAGTGAGCGCGGTGAGTATCCAGTAGGAGCTGCTAACGCTGGGCATGAGCAGGAAAACCAGCGCGAGCAGGGTGACTATGCAGCCCTGCACAAGCAGGATGTTGACCTGCACGCCGTTTTTGTTGGCCTTCTGGAAAAAGGGCGGCAGGGAGCCGTCCTTTGCAACCGTGAAAAGGCCCTTGCTGGGCCCTGCAATCCAGGTGCTTACCTGGCCTACCGCGCCGACCGCAATCAGTATCGCAAGCAGCGGGACGGCCCATGGGATGCCGTATGCGGTGAAGAAGTCGGTAAATGCCTGCATTATGCCCGCAACCAGGCTTATCTTTGCCTGCGGGACCACGATTGCGACCGAGAGCGAACCCAGGATGAAAACCGCCAGCACTATCGCGACGGCCGTGAATATCGCCTTGGGGTAGTCCTTCTGCGGGTCCTTCACTTCCCTGGCGTGCACTGCAGACATTTCCATGCCCGCCATGGCGAGGAGCATGCCCGCCACGAGCACTATGTTGCTTAAGCTGGACATGTCCGGGACCAGGGCATCCACGGTAAGAGGTATCTGCGACGGGTTTCCGCCGAGCAGCCAGAGGATGCCAAGGAGGATTATTATCGCGCCGGGTATTATCGTGCCCGCCATTACGCAGAAGCTGCTGAACCACCCGGAAGTTTTCATGCCCCGGAAGTTGAGCAGGGTTGCGCCCCAATATACTACGAATATCACGCCGACCATGTAGAGGGGGTTGGTTGCCAGGGCAGGAGTTATCACGAATGCCAGCGTGGCCGCCGTGAACGAGAGAACTGTCGGGTACCAGATGACGTTCTGTATCCACTGGAGCCAGATTGCGAGGAAGCCGAACCTCTGGCCGAAGGCTTCCTTCACCCATGCATATACCCCGCCCCTCCTGGGCCAGCCGGTTGCCAGCTCCGCGGAAACGAGCGCGGTCGGGATGAAGAAGATGAGCGCCACGAGCGCCAGAAAGAACACCGCGGCAAACCCGTATTCAGCCATGGAGGGGATTGCCCTCAGGCTTGCGATTGCGGCCACGTTGATCATGGCCAGGGTGAATACTCCCAAAACCCTCTTGGTCTTTTCCTCCATTTGGCTCCCTCAACAGAGGGAACTTGGGCTAATGTTTTAAAGGTTTCTGCTGGGAGCAGCGGCGGAGGCGACGAACAATATGCTCACCACTATCTGGAAAAACGTGCCTAGGAGCGCAATCTTCCAGTTTGCAATGAGCTTCTTCAGGTCTATCTGCATCCCCGCGAAGAAAAGGAGCATTACCACCCCCAAGCTCCCCACTTGGCTTATCAGGTCAGAGTCGCCGATGACTCCGAGGACTGAAGGGCCGGCAACCATGCCGGTGAGTATGTAGGCAACCACTGATGGCTGCCTTAGATAGCGGAGCAGCAGCCCGAATACAAGGGCGACGAAGGAAAGCGCCACTAGCAGCAGCAGGAAAGATTCTATGCCTATCATTTTTTGCACCGGGGAGGTTCAGCACTCAAGATATTCATCACGGCGCGAGCTCAGCCCATCTGGAGTGCTCATCACAGGATGGGTTTCGGAGGAAAAGATTAAAAGCGCGAACTGCTATCGCATTCCGATGATTGCGGAGATAGTCCTCCTCGTGATCGGCATAGCCCTCCTGCTCTTCTCCAGCGACAAGACCGTCGGGCTCGCTTCCGACCTTGCGAGGGATTTCGGGGTTTCTCCCTTCCTCGTGGGGATACTGGTGCTCGCGGCAGGGACTTCCATCCCTGAGATTGCAAACTCCGTGGCGGCGTCCTATGCCGGGCATGGCGAGATGAATGTGGGCAACGCTTTCGGCTCCTGCCTTTCGCAGATTACGCTCGTGCTTGGGATGCTTGCGCTTATGGGCGGGAAGAAAATCGTAGGGGGCAGGAAGGACATACTTCTCCTTGGTGGCTGTGCAATCCTTGCGGGCATGCTTGCGCTCGCGGTGGCGGAGAAGGGCTCTATAGACCGCATGGATGCCCTGCTGCTCATAGTGGCATACTTCATACTGCTGTTCATCACGCAGAAATATTCAGTAAAGGAATATTCTATCACGCACATGCCCCGGCTGGACATGCACGTGGCAACGCAGCTGGGGGTGCTGCTTATCGCGGTTGCGGGGGTGCTGGCCGGCGCGTGGATGATAGTGAATTCGGCGATTTCCATTTCAGAGAGCATGGGAGTGGACACATACCTCATCAGCTTCTTCGTGGTTGCGCTCGGGACATCCCTGCCCGAGCTCAGCGTGGGGCTCGCTGCCGTCAGGAGGGGAAAATTCGAGCTCGTGATAGGGAACATACTGGGGAGCAATATAGCTGATTCCACGCTTTCCATTGCCTCCGGGCCGCTGTTGTTCCCCAACGTGTTTGATGCGGGAACCGTGACTTTCGGAGGGGAATACATGCTGCTCGCGTCCTTCATAGTGGTCGGGCTGTTCGCATGGAAGATGAGGATAACCAAGTGGATGGGGCTGGCATTCATCGGGCTGTACCTGCTCTCCTTCATTCTTGTGCCGGGGCTGATTTAGCTTATCCTGAAGGCGAAATCGTAGTCCTTGTATTCCCAGTTCGCCCAGTCGCCCATGTTGAATATCTGGGTGTCCATGAACTCGCCGTAGGGGTTGCCCATGGCGCGCGCCCACTCGATTCCGTAAGTCGAGTCCTCTATTTTTGCGACTATCCAGTACCTCCCGGCCGGGAGGGTTAGGTTCTCGAAATAGGCATATTGCCATGTGAGCTCGTCTTCCAGGTCTTCTATGGGGATTTTTGCGGTTGCTATTACTTCGCCTACCCCGGCGTCCTTGCCGGTCGAGTCGGCTATCTGCACCGTAAGGTACGTGTTCTGCGGCGGAGGGGTCTGCGCCTTTATGTATAATCCGACCTTGTGGACATCGGTCTTGCGGTCCAGCTGGAACGCCTGCGCCTGGTGGATTACGTGGCTCACTATGTCGTAGTACCATCTCTCGTGCCAATCGAATACCGCGTAATAGCCGATGTGTTGGTAGATGAGGGTGCGGCGGAGGATGTTGTTACCGAGGTTCTCCCCCGGCTCCGGGTGGAGGGGGTCGAGGGACTGCACCTCCGCGCGGAGGTTCTTCTGCGAGTCGTCCGCCGCGTGCATGTCAAACTGCACGTACTCTATCTGGCCGGGGCTTTCTATGTCCTGGTCGTAGAGCGTCTGGCCGCCGTCTATGAAATTGAGGTGTATCTTTGAGGGAAGGTACCTTCCGTAGATTTGGACGATTGCCTTTACCGAATAGTCCTGGCCTATCTGGATGGGGTCGGGGTAGGTGGAGATGTTCTTTATGAGGACGTCGTAGGTGTAGTCCGGGGGCTCTTCCACTGAAACGTTCACTTCGCCGGGGGCTCCCGTGCCCTCGGGGCCGGGCATGAACGGCGGGATGCCTATGCATCCGAATAATAGTAGTGCAATTGCGAGGGTTGCCCATGCCGGCCGCATGAAATAGTAAATAAAAGAAAATTAAAGAACCTAGAGGTTTATCTTCAGGCCGAGCTCCTTCTTGAGCTCGCGGTACCTGTTCCTGATGGTAACCTCGGTGACGCCCGCGACGTCCGCGACCTCCTTCTGGGTGCGCTTCTCGCCTACCATTGCGGAAGCGATGTAGAGGGCGGCAGCCGCAACCCCGGTGGGGCCGCGGCCGGAGATGAGGCCCTTGCGCACCGCCTTGCGGATTAGCTGCACGGCCTTCTTCTGGGTTTCACCGCTCAGCTTCAGCGCGGTCGCGAACTTCTGCACGTAGTAGGAGGGATCGGTAAGCGGCACGTCGAGGTCCAGTTCGCTCTTGATGAACCTGTACGCGCGGCCGATCTCCTTCTTCTCGATGCCGGACGCCTTGGAAATCTCATCCAGGGTGCGCGGTATGCCGTGCATCCTGCAGATGGCGTATATTACCGCCGCCACTATTGATTCGATTATGCGGCCGCGGATGAGCTCCTCCTTCACTGCGCGCCTGTAGAGGAGCGCCGCCGCCTCCTTTATGTCGTCCGGGAGGCCGAGGTAGGATGCCACGCGGTCCAGCTCGGCGAGGGCGATGGCGAGGTTGCGCTCCATCGAGGTTGCGATGGAGACCCTCTTGTGCCACTTCCTCATCCTGTAGAACTGCGCCTGCTTCTTCGAGGAGATCTTTGCGCCGCGGATGTCGCGGTTGTACTGGTCGATTTCGGTGACAAGGCCCTTGTTGGGGCGCATGTACTTTATCGGGGCGCCGCCGCGGGCGCGCTTCTCCTTCTGCTCTGAGTCGAAAGCCCTCCATTCCGGGCCCGCGTCCTGGATGTTCTCCGCGATGATAAGGCCGCATTTTCCGCAAAGGAGCTCTCCCTTCTCGTAATCCCTGATTAGCTTGTCGCTGCCGCACTCGGGGCAGACCTTGCCTTTCTTTTTTGCTGCGCTCATTTTTCACACCTGCGGGAGCCCCACCGCTCCCAAAAAGGTTTTTTAAGGTTTCTTAAAAACGCTTATAAATTTAGGGTAGAGAAAAGCTTTTAAAGCTTTGCATGGGTCTGGCTCGCCAAAAGGGCTTCAGAGAAGGAGTTTCTGTATCTATTATGCGCAGGGAAGGAATGGTAAAATTATTGCACTAATCTCATTCGTGATGGCTATTCCTTCAGAAGCAATTTCTTTGCCTCTTCCACTCCGATGATCTTGATGAAGGGGCCGAGGCGGGGGCCCTTTTCCTTGCCTATCAGGGCGAGGTAGACTGCCTTGAAAAGCGAGGCAGGCGCGACGGTATTGCCCTTGGCCACGTCATAGATGAGGGCCTGGATTTCGTCGGCGGACATCGAGGGCTCGAGCTTCTCTGCGAAGTCGCGCACTTCGGACTCGTTCTCGTGTGGCGCACCCCTGAGCTCGAACACGTATTTGTCGGGTATCCAGCCCCTTTCAAACCACTGGTCCACGAAGGGCGCGAGGTAGGCCACCCCCTTGGGGTCTTCGACGAGCCTGCCTACCTTCTTCCAGTCCTTCTGGAGGGAGTAATTGATGAGGATGTCGAGGAGGGGTGCCCCCCAGGGCTTCCCCTGCGTGAGGGAGAAGGATATTGCCTTCTTGCGGTCCGGCCGGGAGAGCTCGGCCTCCGGGTCAAGGGAGGCTGCATGCTCGAAATCGGAAACAAGGGGGAGGAGCGTCTTCTCCTCGAGGACGAGCTCCTTGTCCTCCTGTATGTCCGGCCGGTAGAGGGCATATTCCAGCACGGGCAGGGGGAGCACCCGGAGAAGCTCCGCTACTGTGTGGCCGATGCCCTTGGATTTCGAGTATTTCTTGCCCTTGTACTTTAGGAAGCCGAATTTGAAGAATATCGGGGGCTGGGACTTGAGGAACTCGCGCTCTATCGCGGCGACCGTCTGGAGGGTGCCTCCCTTAGTATGGTGGTCCACCGAGCCGCCCTCCACGCTCACGTTCCATATCTGGTGGCGGGCGGCCCAGTCAAGGCGGAAGAGCAGCTTGTATTCGTGGCCGGAGATCTTTGCCTTGCCCCTGTAGCCGCAGCCCCCCGTGTACTTCACGTCCTGGTCGCAGGCGTATTCGTATTCGCCATCGGCATAGGAGAGGACGCGTGTGGTCGCGACCTTGCCGCACTTTTTGCAGATGGGCATTATGGGGTGCCAGTGCTCCGGCATCTCCTTGCGGCCGGAGCTTTCCTGCACTATCTTCTTCACCTCGTCCTTTGCCTCTGCATACTTCATCGCGTGGGAGTCGTATTTGCCCGCCGCATAATTGCCGCTTGCCTTGAGGATTTGGGGCTCCACGCCGAACTTCTTCATCGCTTCCTCTGCCTCTGCGAGGAAGTGCTCGCCGAAGGAGGGGTGGCAGCCTTCGGGGTCCGGGACGTGCACTAGGGGCTTGCCCAAATGCGGAGTGAGCTCCTTTTCGTGCCTCTTGAAGGGCTCTGGGACGCTGTCGAATGCATCCAGTATGTCAGCAACGAAGAGGAAATCGCAGGCGCCGGCCTGCTTCCCTATGGATTTTGAAACTGCATCGGCAAAAAGGAATTCGCACAGGGTGCCTGGGTGCAGGGGGCCGGAGGTGGTTATCCCGCTCATGAGAACGTAGGGCTCGGGCTTCTGGGTGACCACTTCCCGGGCGATGAGCTCGCTCCAGTGCAGGTTCCTGCGGTCTTCCTGCTGTTCCATGCCTGTTCTTCGTTGATAAGATATTAAGAACCTTAGGATGGATTGGATAGCAGGATGGTATTATGGCGATACTGAAGAAGGATGAAGCGTTCTACCAGATGGAGCCGGAAGGGGACATGAAGGTTCCGGCCTACATCTTTGCGACGGAGAAGCTGCTGAAGGGGATGGAGAAGGACAGGACGATGTGGCAGCTGAGGAACGTTGCGAGCCTTGAGGGCGTGGTGAAGCAGGCAATCCTGCTGCCGGACGGGCACGAGGGGTACGGGTTCCCCATAGGCGGTGTTGCCGCATGGGACGCGGAGGGCGGGATCGTTTCTCCGGGGGGAATCGGGTACGACATCAACTGCGGTGTGCGGATGCTCACCACGCAGCTGGAAGAGAAGGACGTCAAGCCGAAGATAAGGGAGCTTTGCGACACGCTTTTCGCGGACGTGCCTTCGGGGCTCGGGTCCAGGTCGCAGAAGCTTCGCGTCACCCCCGGGGAACTGGACGAAGTTGTCACGCGGGGCGTGGAATGGGCCGTGGAGAAGGGCTACGGCCGGCCGCAGGACATTGAGCGCACCGAGGAGTATGGGAAGATTGCAGGTGCCGAGCCGTCCAAGGTCTCGGATTTGGCGAAGAAGAGGGGCAAGTCGCAGATAGGGACGCTGGGCTCGGGGAACCACTTCCTCGAGGTGCAGGTGGTGGACAAGATATTTGATGACGGGGTGGCCAAGAAGTTCGGGCTGCGCGAGGGGATGGTCACCTGCATGATACATACCGGCTCTAGGGGCTTCGGGCACCAGATATGCTCGGATTACCTGCATACGCTCATGGGGAAGGCGCAGAAGCTGGGGCTGAAGCTTCCCGACAGGGAGCTGGTGTACTGCCCGCTGGAGGAGCAGGAGGCGCAGGATTACCTTGGCGCGATGAGGTGCGCGGTGAACTTTGCCTTTACGAACAGGCATACGATAATGCACTGGACAAGGGGGAGCTTCGACAAGGTGCTTGGCGCCGGGACCGGGGAGAAGATGGATTTGGTTTATGACGTTGCGCACAACATTGCGAAATTGGAGACGCACAAGGTGGACGGGGAGAACAGGGAGCTGATTGTTCACAGGAAGGGGGCCACAAGGGCCTTCCCGGCCGGGAGGCCGGAGCTGCCGCCCATGTACAAGGACGTGGGCCAGCCGGTGATTATCCCGGGGAGCATGGGCACCGCATCGTATGTGCTTGTGGGGAAGGAAAGGGGGCTCGGGCTCTCATGGGGCAGCACCTGCCACGGGAGCGGCAGGACGATGAGCAGGAAGGAGGCGACCCGGACTCACCGGGGGGACGAGCTCGTGAAAGGGCTCTGGGAAAAGGGCATTTACGTGCGCGCAACCGGCATGAAGGAGGTTGCGGAAGAGGCGCCGGACGCCTACAAGGACGTTGACGAGGTCGTCAAGGCCGTGGCTGACGCTGGCATAAGCGATGTTGTGGCCCGCGTGAGGCCACTTGGAGTGGTTAAGGGCTGAGCTACTTGGCCGGGCAGACGCCGCCGCTGCACCCTACGCAGCCCACATCGAGCTTCCTTACCTCTCCGCTCTGGCAGTAGTACTCCTTCATGTTGTTGGTGCCCTCTACGCAGTAGTCGGAGAACACCTCGCCTTTTTCGGTCGAGCCATCGGAGTAGTAGGTGAGGAGGTAGACTTCGCCGTAGGTGTACCTGTCCTGCCCTTCATCGGTGTCCACGCATTCGACGTGCGTTATTTCCGGCTGGCAGGCGCCTGCAGCGCATGCGCAGGCGTAGGTTTTCTCTGCCTTCCCGAGCTCCGGGTCGCACACATATTCCTTGAGCTCGGAAGCGCTGATGCAGTAGTCAACGTATTCTTCGCCTCCGGCCGTCACCGTCCCTTTGGTGAACTGGTCGGCGCCGTCAGAATCGGTGCAGGCCACTGGCGCCGGCTCAGGGGTTGGCTCGGGAGCTGGCTCCACTGCGGCGGGCTCCTGTGCGGCCGGCTGCGCGGGAACTGGCTCTGCGGGCCTCTCCTCGGTGCACCCTGCGAGCACCACCATTGCAAAAAGCAGGGAAATCCAGATGAGTCTCATGCAGCGGTATCGTTCGCATGGGTTAAAATGGTTGCTGTGCGATAATGGAACGGGTGGTTATGTGTTCATAGCGGTGTTGTCGGATAGCCCGGAGAAAAGGGAGGAATTCTGCAAGTTGCTGGGGAAGGAAACGGGGAAGGATGACGTTTCCTTTTATGCGGCGAATTTCGGCGGGAAGATAAGGTCCCTGGTGGAGCCTACTTTATATCCGCAGAAGGTGCACCCGCTCGCGTATTCCCTGTATGTTGCAGACTACGTGGTGGTGCTTGCGGACCAGCTTAATCCTTATGTTGGGGAGATAATAGTTGCACTTGATGCGCTTGGGAAGGAGAGGGGGCTGCTGGTCACTTCGCTCGAGCTCCCCGTGAAGGGCACTGTTGCTGAGAAATATGAGAAGGTGGAGGGCATGGAGGCTGCAAAGGAGAAGGTGCTTGCGCTTTCCGAGGAGCCTTCTGCTGACGGGGAATTGCTTGCGTTCGTTGACAAGTACCTGAGCGTGAAGAGCGTGGGGAACGTTGCGCTGGGGGCGGTGAAGGAAGGGAAGATGAGCAAGAGGGACAAATTGATTTATTTGCCGGGGAAAGTTGATGTTGAGGTGCGGAGCCTGCAGATAAACGACAATGATTCCGAGAGCGCTTCCGCTGGGGAGAGGTTCGGGATTGCTTACAAGGGTGAGCCGATTGACCGCGGGATGCTTGTAGGCATCAGGAGCGAATTCTCCAATGAGAAAGACATAATGGGGAACTTCAGGCAGAGCCAATTTTACAAGGATGACATTACCAGGAAGCTTTCCTTCTGCTACGGAATGAATACCGTGGAGGGGAGGGTTCTTGACAATTCGATTTCACTGGACAAGGAGCTTACTGTCCGGAAGAGGGACCCGCTGCTCGTAATGGACCCGAGCAACCAGAAGCTGAGGATTGTCGGGTCGTTTACTCCTATTTAGGACTTTAGGACTTTGGGGCGGAAAACACCTATGGCTAACGCTAAAGGAGAAAAGAAAATAGAAGTTCACGCTTCAGGGATAACCGAAGAGTAGATGAGCAAAACGCTCCCTTGCAATTGCTCCAACTATATATTTTGGAGGTGATCTATCCGCAGGTTCCCCTACGGATACCTTGTTACGACTTAGCCCTCCTCACGCAATATAGGTTCGAACCCGGCAGAAACCGGAGCCTCACCTACGTCGCATTTGGATGACTTGACGGGCGGTGTGTGCAAGGAGCGGGGACGTATTCACCGCGCGTTGATGACACGCGATTACTAGGGATTCCAGCTTCATGAGGGTGAGTTTCAACCCTCGATCCGAACTGAGACTGGATTTAGGGGATTGGCGCCTCCTTTCGGACTAGCAACCCATTGTTCCAGCCATTGTATGCCGCGTGTAGCCCAAGGGATTCGGGCCATACTGACCTACCGTCGCCCACTCCTTCCTCCCACTTAACGCGGGCAGTCCCGCTATAGTGCCCCTTACGAAAGGTAAAGGTAGCAAATAGCAGCATGGGTCTCGCTCGTTGCTGGACTTAACCAGACAGTTCACACCACGAGCTGACGATGGCCATGCAACACCTCTCGGCTTGTCAAGCAAGATCTTTAGTCTGGCCTTCATTCTGCCGTCGCCCTTGGTGATGTTCCCGGCGTTGTATCCAATTAAACCGTAGCATCCACCCCTTGTGGTGCTCCCCCGCCAATTCCTTTAAGTTTCAGTCTTGCGACCGTACTCCCCAGGCGGCGGACTTAACACCTACGCTACAGCACTGCGACAGATTAACTCTGCCGCAACACCACAGTCCGCATGATTTACAGCTGGGACTACCGGGGTATCTAATCCCGTTCGCTCCCCCAGCTTTCGTCCCTCACCGTCGGAAACGTTTTGGTTTGGCGCCTTCGCCACTGGTGGTCCGCCCAGGCTCAAAGGATTTTACCCCTACCCCGGGCGTACCCCAAACCTCCCCCGTTCCCAAGCCAAGCAGTATCTCCTGCGCGCAATGGGGTTAAGCCCCACTATTTCACAGAAGACTTACTAAACCGGCTACGGACGCTCTAGGCCCAGTATTCGTGGATACCACTTGAGGCGCTGGTGTTACCGCGGCGGCTGCCACCAGTCTTGCCCACACCCTTATTCTCTGAGCTATCTACACTCAGCAAAAGACGCCAGCTAAGCTGACGCCACTCGGAGTTCCCCTATCACGCTTTCGCGCATTGTAGAGGTTTCGCGCCTGCTGCACCCCGTAGGGCTAGGGCCCTTGTCTCAGTGCCCTTCTGGGGGCCACCACTCTCATGGCCCCTAGAGATTATCGGCTTGGTAGGCCGTTACCCTACCAACAACCTAATCCCCCGCAGTCCCATCCTAGGGCAGACTCGTTACAATTCACGAGCTATTTGGATTATCAAGCATTCCAGCAGAGATAATCTATCGGGGATTGTCCTCAGTTTCCCGAGGTTATACCCGTCCCTGGGGCAGGTTGACTACGTGTTACTCAGCCATCTGCCACCCTTAGAAGCCTAAGGATTGACTTGCATGGCTTAATCGAACTCCGATAGCAGTATCCTCCAGCAGGATCAACTGGAATTGTTGTCCTGTGTTATTCCTTCTAGGAATTGTCGGGTTACGCATGTCATCTACTCTTTTCGGCCCTTGAAGCGTGAGTCAAGCTCGAAAATATCAAGCTTCCATGTGCTACCAACTTACTAAAATTGGTGAACCTTATATAGTGCACAACTAGTTTATAAAGCTTTCTGAAGGGCCGGCTACTGCCATGCGGGCATGCCGGCCATGTGCTCGTCCACGAATTTCTCCGCTTCCGCGCGTGGCATGTGCTTCATCTTCATGTAGAACTTTATCATGCCCTCCCGCACTTCGTGGCGGGGCTTGAGGTTGCCGTCGGGGTAGGTGCAGTGCTTGCAGTACTTGTTGCCTTCCTTTTCTCCCCCGAAATCGTCCTTCTTCTCCATGGGCATTCCGCAGCTTTCGCAGCGCTTCATGTCTATCAGCCTTGGCGGCATTACTCTGGCTGGATTTATAAGGGTTGGAGGGAGGGGCTGATGTAACCATGGTTACATTACGGCTGCCCCTCCGGCAGCTCCGTTGCTTCGGCCTGCGCGAGCGCCTGCGCGAGCTCCTCCAGCGTGAAGGTTACCCTCGTTTCCGGATTGTGCAGCATCGCATTGAAGATGCGGGCGATTTTCACGTGGTTCGCGATGCCGAAATCGCCGGACTTGCCATATAGCTCTATTTCCTTGCCGTTGTATTCGCCCCAGCCACCTCCGATGCAACGTACGCCTTCGGCATGGATTTTGGCCAGTATGTCCCTATGGTACTCGGTATATCCGCACGGCATCATCACGAAATAGTCCATGCCGGTTTTGTCAAAGGCGTGGATGTACTTGTGGTCTGTGCCTGACTCCGCCACAAACTCCATTTTCGCAACATAATCATCGGTTCTTTCTTCTGCCCAGAACCTGAATTTTTGCCGCGCAAAAAAGAAAGCGACCGGGTCCCCTACTTTCGGCAGCTGTGCCTCCATGTACTCGTGCAATGCCTCGTCAAACTGCTTCCCAAACACCAAATCATGAACCACAGTTCTCAAGTCCATTTCCGTAAAAACTACTTCCCTCACAATATCTCTCAGCGGATGGGCCATTTTGCAGAGCGTACAGTCAAGTACAAAGTGTCCCTTAGCCCGCTCCTCCTCTCCAAGGTTTTCGTATATCAGGAAGGCAGGGAGATGCCTCCCGCGCATTGCAAAGCCCTCAGCAACGCGGAGCAGGGCTTCCCTTTCTTCTTTGCCCATGGCAAATTTTGGCTTCTCCGTGCGCGCAGGGTAGTAGCGCTCAAATACCCTGGGCCTCATCCTCCCCTGCATCTTCAGTTTTGCCAATCCTTCCAGCGTGTTTCGTTTGCGCGGCTTCAGTTTCAGTTCCCTCATTGCCATCACCTCAGTTCAGCTTCCTTCGCCTCTCCGCCTCCAGCGGGTGCGGGCCCAGCCCCATGAAGTAGTCCAGCACTTCGAATATCGTGGGGCCACTGCCGGCGAGCTGGCGCAGCTTCTGCACGGCCGCCTCGTCTTCCAGCGCCTCCCTGCATTCCTTGTCCAGCTCAGGCGGGATGGGGATTTCCTGCGGCTCGTGCTCCGCGTGCCCTGCGCCTTCGCGCCCGCCGGCGCACCGGTTTTCCCGGCATTCCCCTGCGGGATGGCCGCCTTCTGCCTTGGCGATGCCTGCCGGCGGCTCGTGCTCCGGCGGGCGCATGCCGAACCGCGGCACATCGCGGCGGGCCGCGGCAACGCGCCTGATGCGCTCCCTTGCCTTCTTCCTGTCAATTCTGCGGTTCTTCATTTGTGAACACCGCAAACTGCTGCGGAATGATTTTAGATAAATTTAACCCGGAAAATTGCGATTATGCACTCAAAATTATGCTTATTTTTTAAATATTTTGGAGCATATGCTCCAATATTGGTGGTGCATATGAAGGAAATGCTCGATGAAAAGGACTGGGCGATACTGGAGGGGCTGAAGAAGAACTCCCGGCTGTCGGAGCAGAAGCTCGCGAAGAAGACCGGCATCCCAATGACGACGGTGCACAACCGCATAAGGAAGCTGAGGGAGGCGGGGATAATAGAGGCATATACCGTAAAGCTGGACTACGCGAAGCTGGGCGAGCCGCTCACGGCCTTCGTGCTGGTGAAGACCGCGCAGGGCGCGGACCAGAAGGAGGCGCTCCACTACATCTCGAAGATGCCGCATGTTTACGAGGCGGCCATGGTAACGGGCGAATTCGACATACTGTTCAAGGCGCGCGTGCCCTCCATGGAGAAGCTGAACGAGGTCGTGGTGCAGAAGCTTAGGAAGAAGGAGGGCATTGGCGACACGCGCACCATGATATGCTATGAAGTGGTCGAGAGGGGCTGATATAACCATGGTTACATTCGCATCTTGACGCACACGTGCCTTTATAACAGTTCAAGGCAGAGATTTATTTTTGATGGACTACGGCAAGCGCAGATACGTGCGCAGGAACGGCGCGCACGAAAAGCGTGAAGGCCCGGAGCCGGCCCGCAGCGCGCGGGAGCCCAGCGGCAGGGAAAAGGCGCTCCTGCAGCGCTACCATGAAATTTTCGAAATGCGCAAGTCCCTTCCCAAAGTGGACCATTCCAACTGGACAGCGAAGCAGATGGTCGAGTACGCAAGAAGCATTGCGAAAGACACCACCGAGCTTGCGCTCCTGAACGCCAGCCTGTATATGAAGATGCTTTTCAATGGCTGCCTGAAGAAAGCCTTCCCGGATGAAAAGAGGAACGTGCTGGAAGAAGCAAAGCATGATGCGGGGCAGTAAGGCCGCAATACGGAGCGCAGGTGTGAGATTTTTAATTCCTATGGGAGTAAAAAGTTCCATATTTATGCCGAGGCAGAGAATCCGCAATATTTCGCCCGCGCAGCGTGCGGCATGGGAGAGGTGGAAGGCGCTTGGCGACGGAGGGATGCAAACCACCCTGCCAGGGCGGCTCCGCATTCCGCCTGTTTTAGCCTCCGGGCCGGACGGCGCCCTGTCCCATTCCCCAGTTTCCCCGCTGGGCGGCGCCCTGCCGCCTCGAATGGGAGCCGGAGGTGCCCTCCGGAGGCTGGGCGTGTCGCGTGCGGCGCGGGCGGCGCTCCCGTGGCTGGCCGCGGCAATCCTCTCATTCGGGGCGCCGGACGCGCGTGCGCAAAGTATTAATAAGTTCCTCGGGGCTAATTATACCATGTCCCCAGTAGGCGTTCTAGCGAAAATAGGCGGCGGCAGGAAAAACGCGGCAAAGGCCATGCTCGACAGCTGGAGCGAGAACCCGGGCCTCCATTCGCCCACTGCGGAGCAGGCGGACGAGGCGCAGAAGAAGCTCAACCGCCTTGAGAAAAAAGTGGGGAAAGACAAGTTCAAGGGGCTCCTCGATTCGTCCACTTTCGGGCTGCCCCAGGAGCTAAAAGAGAACCCGGTCGCGCAGTTGCTTGCGGTGCTCGCGAACAGCAACTACGGCTCCGATGAGGATTACGAATTCGTGCTGGGGATTGCAGGCGTGAAGCCCAGTGAGGTGCCTGCGGCCCCGGAGAAGAAGCCCAAGCCGGAATTCGGCGCGCCCGCAGAGGAGGAAGTGGAGGAAACTGTCCCGAAGCCGGTGAAGAAAAAGAAGACCAAGAAAGAACAGCAGAAGAAGATGGAGAAGTTCGCAACCGCTTATTCTTATTTCATGCTCTCCGTGCTCAACGTGGACAAGCCCGCCAACCTGGACAAGTACAATTCCGCGTACAGCGCAATGGAAGCCGGGGAGCAGGCGGAATTCAAGGTCTGGATGAACGAGCGCGTGCAGGAGCTCGCCGCAATCGACCCGAAAAAGAAATATCTCTACAAAGCCTACTTCGGCAAATACGCCCCGGGCGTGCTGCCCGAGGCAATACTGCTCAACCGGATGCCCCTGCTGGTGCCGGTGCTTGAAAAATACTCAAAGGCGCCCAGCGGCAAGAAGGCGGAGCAGTTCAGGTTCGACGACTACATCAAGGCAGTGCAGGAAATGAACAACGTGGTGGACTCCTACCTGGTGCTCAACTCCGACATTTACGGGAAGGACTGGAGCGCAAAGCACCAGCGCGTGTTCCTGCAGGTGCTGAAGGGAGACAAGAGCGCCTCGGAATATGAAGGGACCGAATACTACACCGCAGCAGACCTCGCGTCCAAGATGGCGGAAAACATGGAGGTCGCCAACTGGGTTGTGGACTCCAAGTTCGGATGGGACTGGGCAGAGGTAAGCAAGACGGTTCTCGGCAAGGAGCTCACCAAGCAGGCGAGGGAAAACCCCGCGCTGGCGATGGCGCGCCTGCACTACACCGTGCTTTCGGACAACAAGCTGGAGTTCGACAATGCAAAGAACCTCTACTTCACCTACCTCATGAAGGGCGCCACCGAGGTGGTGGATGTGAGCGCCATGGAAGCCGGCTCGCTCTCGACCTTCGGCAACATGTACGAGGCCGTGAAGAACATGGACCTCGTGACGCAGTACCTGTTCTTCACGAAGGCATGGGACAGCATCTACAACGCGAACCTCCCATACTACCAGAAAACCGGGGACGTGACCGGCGCAATGGAAGAGGTTGAGATGGACCCCGGCGCATATTCCAACTACAAGGTGAGGACGATAGAGCTGGTGATGGACCAGATATCAAGGTATACCTCCAACTTCGGCTACGGGGGCCAGCTCGGCTTCATGATGTTCGCGGTGCCGCTGGCAATCGAGCAATCCTCTTCCTACAACGAGGTGGTGGACATACTCTCGCAGGTCACCATGACCTCGAATACCGTGCAGAATACGGATGCCTATGCGCATGTGGGCGCGCAGCATGTGCTCTACAAATATACCACTGAGCAGGTGCCGCGCAACTTCATAGAGGCCGCGGAGGACAACTACAACCAGATGCTCGAGCTCATGCTTGAAAACGTATATGCATCGGCATACACCAACCTCATGGGCATGGACAAGGCGATGTGGGACGTGCAGACCATGAGGGAGATGCTCATGCGCTTCATGCACCTGTATGTCATGCAGTCCGGGCCTGTGCACCCCGGGGAGGTATTGCCTCATTTCGCGCCGCAGGACTTCAGCATAAACATGGGCCTGGAGATGATGAACTACCAGGTGCAAAAAGCCGCGGCGCTCAATTATGGCTACCCGGGATTCAGCGACGTTGCCGGCTTCACCGAGGACGAGAGGCACAGCATAATCACAGGAATAGTGGACAGCCAGCAGGACCCGATGCTCTACAACTGGTGGCAGGAGCACCCGGACATGCACGACCTGTTCTTCTACTTCTTCTCGCCATCCAGCGTGGAGCTAATTCCCGAGAAGCAGTATTTCATGATGCCTATGGTGCCCACGTCCTACACTTCGCTCCTGATGAAGCTCTCAAGGGTGGAGGGGCTCTCGCGCCTGCTCATGAGCCCGGAATTCGCCGGGGCCACGGCCGGCGGGGTTGGCGGCGGGGGCGCCTTCAAGTACGAGCAGGTCACGGGCGGCGAATACAAGTCAAAGGAGGCCGAAGGCCAGTGGCAGACACAGGCGGAAGTGTTCGGCCCGGTGTCCACGATAGGGGTGCTGGCCAAGGGCGACTATGAGAAAGGCTACGAAAAAGGCGCAGAGGTTTCCCCGGGGGTTGCCGCGCCTGAAAACGAATATGAAGATGCAAATTGGTACACCCAGCTCTTCCTCAACGACATAGCGGGCAACAAGTTCGGCTCGCTCAGCGGCTACCTCAATTATTCCGGCGCAGTGGACAAGAGCAAGGTTGAGGGGACTGCGGGCGGCGCAACCATGCTTGACGAAACACAGGACCACGACCTCATCGCGTACCTCAACTACCTCGGCACCACCCACGACACCCATGCAATTGCATATGTGGATGTTGACACCCATACCTCCAAGCACGAGGATTCCGCGGGCTGGACCCACGAGCTGAGCACCGATGCGCGCATTTACGCTTATGCGGAAATAAAGGGCAACTGGTACCGCATCGGCTACATTGACGTGCAGGCCAGCGACCTGGAGGAGTTCTTCTTCCGCGGGCAGGTAGGCCCTTACGGGGAAGTGGGCGTGCTCGCGGGCCAGCTGCCTGCGGAAGCGGGCGAGGATGCGAAATGGGAATTCTATGGCGGGCTCATAGGGCTCAACCTCTCGGCAATCATCCCGCCGCTCAGCGCAAATGACGTTTATATGGCGCACATCGAATCCAAGAAGAAGCCCGCGGCGCAGATCATAGAGAAAGAATCCGTGAACCAGCTGCTTGACGAATACGCGCTCGGCTTCACCGCCGCATGGAAGGCGAAGAAGTGGGGCGGCAAGGCAGTTATGTTCACGACCGGGGTTTACCGCGCGCCCGTGGGAGAGGAATACCCGAAAGCAAAGACCGGGGGCGCCGGCGCCATAGTGACCGTAAAGGGCGAAAAGAAGGAGATGGCAATTGCGGTTGCCGCGGAAGGCGCAGAACAATACGCGGACAAGGTCGCAGTCACCTGCGCATGGCGCACAAAGAACGTATTTGTGGACAAGGTATACACCGATGTGCTGGTTGACGTGGTGGGCGACGTCTCCGCGCGCGGCATGCTGGGAGCGATGTATGACGGAGACGAGCTTAAGGCGTTCTTCACCGGCTTCTTCGACAGGGCAGCATACATAAACGAAGAAGGCGAAATCGACTGGTATACGAAGGCAGGCGGGCTCACCAAGTTCCAATGGGAGAAGATGATGGTGCAGGCAAGCCTCCTCTATTCCGACACCTACCTCGCAGGCAGGAAATACCAGATTGACAGCCAGCTCATGGAATACATGCAGGAGCTCGCGGAGCTCAGGGGCGGGGAGGCGCCCGGCCCCGAGGTGGGTGCGGGCAAGACCGCAAAGGAAATGGCGGAAAGGGAATCCGAGCTTGAGGCTGAAATAACCCGCCTGCTGCAGCTGCGCACCGCGCTGGGCATGATGCAGACACAGAGGTGGTTCGGCACTGCGAAGCTGAAATACCAGGACAAGGGGATTGAGGCAGGCGTGGAGGCGTTGGTCGGTGCAGGCTACAAGAAAAAAGAAACGGTCCCGGGCGTGGAAGAGGCGAACCTCCTGCTCAACGGCTTCGTGGAAGTGCCCGAAAAGTTCGCGCTCGCGATGAACATAAACCCGCTCCCGTGGGGCTCTGCGGGCGGCAAGGTAGTAATCCCGATCAGCGACTTCGTGCTCGCCGCAACAGGCGGCGGCTATTTCGGCACGGACACCAAGGGCTTCAGCGCATACGGCGGCCTCCTCTATGACGCGCAGAAATGGGGCGTCGGGTTCATTACCGGAGGCAGCACCAAGACCACCACGCTTGGCGAAGGCCAGGTGGTGGGCAAGAAGGAACTCGCGGAAGTGATGATACTCGGGTGGCACCCGATGGGCAAGGCAACCGCACAGCACTACATTGCACTCGTGCGGGAAAAGGACTCCAACACATTCACCCTCTCAACTGTGAGCGCGGAAACCATGGTGACCTGGAAGGTCACTTCCGGGACCAAGATAAGGTGGGTGCAGGACAATGGCACATTATGGACAGTGGAGGCGGACGTGTTCTGGAAGGCGCTCGGCGGCTTCCAGTCCACCGGGGAAGTGCTCCCGGACGGCACTACGCCCGTGTATTCGCAGCCCGGGGTGAAGAAGCACACCATAGGCGCGCAGATGAAAATCGAGGCGGGCAAGGGCATAACCGCTCCCTTCAGCGGCAACGTTGCAGTGGGCCTCATGCTGAACATCCACGACATAGAGGACATCTTCATCCATCCGGATAAGTACAATCTGCACAAGGTGAATGTCTCCGGGATGGGCTACCTCAAGGCCACATGGTAGCCACGGGCAAAGGAGCGCCCCTCCTGCTGAATAAATTGCCGCCCGCGGGGCCGCGGCAGGAATACGCTTAAATACTGTTTTTCCCTTTTCTCTGCAGGGGTAGCAATCATGATGCGGACTCATTACATAAAAGACGCGAAAGGCGAGGCAGGCAATGAAGTGCAGGTTGCGGGATGGGTGCACGAGGTCCGCGACCTGGGCAAGCTTGTATTCATACAGCTCAGGGACCGCACCGGCATAATGCAGCTCACTGCGAAGAAGGGCAAGGCGCCGGACGAGGTGCTCGAGGCGATGAAGCGCAACAAGGAGGATGTCATTTCCGCAACCGGCACGCTGCAGGAGAACAACATCGCCCCGGACGGGGTGGAGCTCATCCCATCGAAAGTGCTCGTGCTCTCAAAAGTTGAGCGCAAGCTCCCGGTAGACCCCACGGGGCTGGTCCCATCGGACCTCGATACGCGCCTGAACTTCCGCTATCTGGACACCCGCAAGCGCGAGGTCACCGCGATATTCAACATCAAGGCCGCGCTCGCCCGGGGCTTCAGGCAGGCCGCGACCGACCTCGGCTTCCTTGAAATCAACCCCACTTCGATAGTTGCCGCGGCAACCGAAGGCGGCACCGAAGTGTTCCCGGTGGAATATTTCGAGCAGAAGGTGTTCCTCGCGCAGTCCCCCCAGCTCTACAAGCAATTGGCAATCGTGGGCGGGCTGGACAAGGTGTTCATCACCAGCCCGGTATTCCGGGCGGAGAAGCATCACACCACCACCCACCTGAACGAGGTGATACAGATGGACGTGGAGCTCGGCTTTGCAAACGACAAGGACGGCATGGACACGCTTTCGGAAATCACCCTGCGCACGCTTGGGGAGGCGGCAAAGATGAAGGAAGACCTCGAGCTGGTGGATTCGGAGATTTCAATCCCCAAGGAGATCAAGAGGTATACTTATACCGAAACCCTTGAGCTCCTCAAGGAAAACAACATGGAGCTGGAATGGGGCGAGGACCTTGCGCGCGAGCATGAGAAAAAGCTCTACGAAATACTCAACGAGGAGCTGTTCATAATCAACGACTGGCCCACGGAATCCCGCGCGTTCTATTCCATGCCCAAGGAGGATGACGAAAAAATATGCCTTGCATACGACCTGATGTACAAGGGGCTTGAGATTGCGAGCGGCGCGCAGCGCATCCACATCCCGGAACTGCTTGAAACCCAGCTTGAGAAGAGGGGCATGAACCCGCGCGACTTCGATTTCTATATCGACGCGTTCCGCGTGGGGGCGCCCCCGCACGCGGGCTGGAGCATCGGGCTCGAGCGCCTCACCATGAAGGCAACCAACAGGGACAACATAAGGGAAGCGATGCTGTTCCCGCGCGACAGGAGCAGGGTGCATCCATAGGATCATTTTTTATAAATGTTTTTCCTATGCCCAAGAGTGCGCACGAACAGTTTCTTTTCCTTTTGCATTATATTCGCTATTGCCCGGTAATCGCCAATCCTCAATTTGAACTCTTCCCTTCCTGAAAGGCGGACAAAGAACTTGAGTGGCTCCTTCGCTGAAGATTCCAATTTTGCAATTATCCTGGCAGCTGTTTTGTTATCCAGCCTTTTCAATTGGTATATGGCCTCTTGGGAAAAAACTAAATCGAATGCCATTATTCTATCCCCAGCTGTTTCTTTACTTCAGACAGGGAAAAGGTCCTCCCGTGCTTTATGTCGGCAAGGGACCTTAGCAAAGACGCCTTGAACTCTTCAGTATATTCTCCTTCATCATCATGCGAAGGGACAAGGTCCATCAGCGCATTTAATACCTCGTCGTAAGTTTCCCGTGGGTTGGATTTAAGCCGCGCCAAGCGCTTTCGGGTATTTGGGTCTATTTGTATTGAAGTATATGGCATTTAAATCACTATAGATATGTTATAGATTAATCTATAAAAAGATTTTGTTTTTACTGCCTCTGCTCAGAAAGCGGCTCCGCGCCTTTCAGCGGGTTCAATTCAAATTTAGTGTAGGAGAGGGGCTGCTTCTCCCCGACCGAAACGAGAATGCAGAAATCCTCCCAGCCCTCGCCCTTCACGACCAGCCATTCGTAATCCTTTGATTTCCCGAGGCCGAACTGCGGCTTTTCAATTTTTTTATCGGTGAATTCGGAAAGCGGGATTTCCGCCCGCTCGCCGTTCAGCAGCACGTGGAACCGGTCCTCCCCCGCAACCGCCATGGAATCCTCGTCAAGGGCCGCGCAGCCCGTGCATTTTCCAAGGTGCATCTCCGCGGAGAAGCGCTCGTCCTTTTCATTCCTGAACACGTATTTCTTTGCATAAACAAGGAGTAGGTTTTCCCCGATTGCAGAAGCGCAGAACTCCTCCGGCAATTCATCCTCCAGCTCATAATCCTTGGAATAGATGCCGAATGCGCCCTCCTCAAAAACGAAATCCAGGCGCACTGCCTTTTTCGCGCCCGGGTCCAGCACGTAAACAAAGGTGTTGCCTTCTGCTTCAGAAAGCAGCAGCTTCGCGGCCTTGGAAAGCTTCCAGTCGATGCCCAGCTCCGCCGGGTCAAGGAAGCGCACTGCCTCCTCGCCCTTGTTCTTCATCGCGAGCATGCCGGATTCCATGCGCACCACGGAATCCTCAAAGGAAATGGATTCGGAAGGCACATTCCTCCTGAACTCACCGAGCCACTTGCGCACCATCTCGGAAGTTACCTTTTCCTTCATCTGTTCACCAGGCCAAAGGCCGCTTCGGTCGCCTTTTCCTTCACGCGCTCCTCGTCCAGGGTGGTGAATTTCCCTTCCCTGAGCACCCCTTCGCCGTTGATTATTACATCCGTGACGTTTGCAGGGTTGATCGAGTAGATTATGGAAAGCACGGGCTTGTGCAGCGGGAGCAGGTTCGGCGCGTGCGCGTCCGCAAGCACTATGTCCGCAAGCTTGCCCTGCTGTATGCTCCCTGAGCTTATTTCCATTGCCTGCGCGCCATTGCGCGTCGCGAAGTCCCACACATGCTGCATGTTCACCCGCGCGGGGTCCCAGTACTGGTGGGACTGCAGCAGATGGCAGAACTTCATGGTCTCGAGCATATTCAATGAATTGTTGGAGGCCGCGCCGTCCGTCGCGAGCGTCACGTTTGCGCCCCTTTCATGGAATTCGGGCACCGGGCAGATGCCGCCCGTCCCCAGCTTCAGGTTGCTTATCGGGCAGTTCGCGATGGAAATCCCCGTCCTGCCCGCAAGCAGTATCTCCCTCTTGGAAACCCAGCCCGCATGCGAGAGCAGTGTCCTCTCGTCCATCATCCCGAGCGAATCGAAGTACTCGAACGGCCTCTTCCCCTTTTCCTTGAGGATGTCCATCACTTCCCTGCGCGTTTCGCTCGCGTGCATGTGGTAGAGGAGCCCATGGGCGTTCGCCCATTCCTTGGACTTCTTCAGCAGTTCTGCATCGCACATGTAGGGCGAATGCGGCGCAATCGCAGGTTTAATTCGTTCGTGCTTATCCGCCCACCTCTCGGCAAAGGAAACCGCCTCGCGGAACTCCGGCTCCGCGCCCCTGTCCGGGGCGTTGCCGAGCATGCCCCTTGCGAGCACCGCGCGCATGCCGCTCTCCATCACCGCCTCGGCCATCTTGTCCATGCCGAAGATGTACATGTCGTTGAAGCAGGTGGTGCCCGAGCGCACCATCTCCAGCGTTGCGAGCAGCGTTCCCCAGTAGATGTCCTTCCTCTCGAGCTTCGCCTCCGCAGGCCATATCTTCGTGGTGAGCCATTCCTGCAGGGGCAGGTCCTCCCCATAGCCGCGCAGCAGCGACATTGCCGCGTGCGTGTGCGTGTTGATTAAGCCCGGGAATGCAATCTTCCCGGAAGCGTCTATTTCCTCCTCGCTCTCCCTCTTCAGGCTTTTCCCCACTTCAGAAATTAAGCTGCCCTCCGTGCGTATGTCGCACTTGAGCACCGCGCGGTTTTCATCCTGCGTGATTACCGTCGCGCCCCTGATGAGGAATCCCATGGGTAGGAATTGGGGGCAAGGGTATAAATCGGTTACTTTCTCCTTGCGGCGGGACCGCGCTGTTCCACCTTCTGCTCCATGCTTTTCATGAAGGCCTCGTTGGAGCGGAAAAGGTTCGCCTGCAGCCTGCGCAGTATCGCCACTTTCTCCATGAGTTCCCTGTGGTCCCTCTCCGGAATCGAGTCTACCGAGTTCGCCTTGAACGCCTCATGGAGCTTCTTCTGCGCCCAGAAGCCCAGCTCGTCCCCGTCCGAGCCTCCGTGCAGCGTGGCATAGGGGGGATCCTCCGGGAAGAACGTGCCGCCATTTGCGGAAATGTTTTCCGCTATTGCATCCCTGCATTCGCGCGCCACATTGTGGAACCTGTCCGGGTCGTAGTCCTCCAGCACCATCTTTATCCCGACCATGAATCCGAGGCCGTCGATCGCCGAACCCGCGGCCTGCGCGCAATGGAGCACCTGCGCGACGTCCGCATCCGCAAGCCCTGCCCTTGCCGTGATTTCCCCTATCGCGCCGATTGCGCGCAGGGAGGGCGCCTCCTGCGGCGGCTGGACCCACAGCCGCACGGTGGGAACCATCCTCGAGAGCACTTTCGCCGTGCACTCGTCCCCAAGCATGCCCGCAGTATCCAGCAGGTTGTACAGCAATTCGTTCTTCCACGGGCAGAGCATTACCATCAGCTGGTGGTCCATGAGCTCCTTTTCAAGCAGGCTGAGGAACGGCCTGCCGGCGGCCTGCGCGGCCGGGGCGAGCGTTTCAAGGTCCCAGGGGTGGACGTGCATCCCCTTCAGTTCAGGGGTACACGGCGTGCGCTTCATGTAGTCCAGCAGCGTCCCCAGCGCGGGCTCCCCGAAAAGCGCGAGCGCCTTGCCGAGCATGCGCTTCCTCTCTTCATGGCCGCTGCCGACCCTTATCGCGTGCCTGCCTATGAGCCTGTGCGCAACCTGCCTGCAGTCCTCCGCATCTATTTGCATCTCCGGAATTCCGTGGAGGTATGGGATTGCTCCCCACGAGCCGGGGCGGCTGATTTCCGAATCGATTCTCCCTTCCACGTCCTGCAGGGCAAACTCCCCGGCCTTCATGCCCCTCCTTATGCGGTATATGTCGACCGCCAGGTTGAGCTCCAGCCCGGAGAGGAAGAGGCCGCGCGCGGCGAGCGCATCGAAGTTCGCGAAATCCTTTGCGATTATCTCGACCCTGCGCGACGCGGGAGCCTTCGGGCTGTTGAATTCCGCGGTGCCGGACCAGCCGGTGAGCGCGTCCGCATCCGCCACCGAAAGGTGCCAGTCTTCGCAGCTCCCTTCTTTCGATAGCCGGGCAACCTGCTCCAGCCGGTAGCACGTCACGAGGTTCGCAATCAGCAGGCAGTCCTCCATGGAAAGCCGGAGTTCCTTCGGCGCGCCGGTTGCGGGGTCGTCCAGCCTGTGCTTCACCGCAAGCGCCAGCGCCATGCCCCCGCAGAGCGTGTCGCCCGCGCCCACGAAATTGTCCGGGAGCTCCTTCAGCTTAACCGAGGGGATTATGCGCGTGCCCCTTCCGCGCACGGAGTCCACTATGCAGGAGCCCTTGTCGAAATGGTAGAGGAGCGGTATGCCCAGCTCGCGGTTGAGGAACCGGGCGGCCCTCAGCCCGTCCCTGAAGCCCGTGCCCCTCATGAGCGCGTCGTACTCTTTCGCCTTCGCCGCAAGCTCTGCGTCCTTTTTCCTCCTCTTTTTCAGCACCTCATATTCCTTTTTCGCGGAGAACAGGCGCACCACATCCTCCTTCTTCCCATCCTGCTCGAGCTTAAGCAGGGAAGCGTAGAGGCGGGCCTCATGCTGGTTGATGGAAAGCAGCGTAATCGGGGAGCGGCCATCCTTCCCGCTGAGCTTCAGCACGTCCAGCACCCGATAATTCGATGCCATGTCGTCACCGGAAGTGCAGTCCGAGAAAAGCTCGCGCACTTCCAGGCTGCCTTCAATCACGGCCTCCACCGTCTCCCTGAACGAGGGGGATTTCACGGAGAGGTTCGCGACAACGTCCGCGGCGCGCATCCGCCCCATGAATGCTTCATGGGCCCCTTCCGGCAGCTCCGAAAGCCTGAGTGTGGGCTGCCTTCCGGTGATTATCGGGGTTGCTCCGGCCTGCTCCACCACCACGTTCAGGGACGTGCCGTCCCCCTCTTCGCGCAGCACGAGAGAGGAATCTATCGGGTTCGCGCCGACCTTGCCCGGGTTTTCCTCCATGTACCATTTCAGGAGGTGCGGCTCGTCCTTTTCGTAGACTTTTGCGGCAAGCGCAACGTTCGCATCGGCTTTCCCGCGCAGGGCGGCCGCCGCGTACGCCCCTATGAAGGCATGGCCCCCGCCCTTTATGAAAACGCCGTAATCGCGGAGGCGGTTCTTCTCGCTCCGCGGGTCGAGGTC
The DNA here is from genome assembly GCA_964552755.1 of Microcaldota archaeon. Lineage (GTDB taxonomy): Archaea > Micrarchaeota > Micrarchaeia > Anstonellales > Bilamarchaeaceae > CAZKHX01. The sequence goes on from CAZKHX010000010.1 coordinate 33,154, forward strand.
GGCGGAGATGTCCTTTTCCGGCGGGACTATTATTATCCCGTCGCGGACTATGTCCGGCATGAACAGCACTTTCGGCTCGTTCGGCGCCTGGAGAAAATCGAGCGCATCCCGGAATTTCTCGAGCGGCACTATCGCCCAAAGCTCATTTGATTTTTTGCCCCCGCCCATGCAGGTTATTCTGCCTCATTCCATATAAAAACATTACTTACCAGCCAGCGCTCCCGGCCTCCCGCGGCTCTGCAGATGGGCGCTCAGCGGAAGCCTCCGCCTCCGGAGCTCCCGCCGCTGAAGCCGCCGCCCCCTCCGCTGGACCAGCCGCCGGAGGAGCCCGATGAGAAGCCGCTTGAGCGCGGGCCGCCCCTGTTCCCGTACTTTGAAAGGTTGCGGACGCCCCATGCGGAGGAGTAGAAGGCCATGGAGGAGGCGCGCACGCCGTCCAGCTTCTCCACCTTCTTCGCCAGGAAGCTGTCCAGCTCGGAAAGGTGCCTCTTCACCTTGTCCGCAATGCCCAGCACGGTCGCATAGGCAAGTATCTCGCCCCAGATTAGCGCGCCGGAAGGCGGCACCCTCTTGAGCGAGCTCGCCCTCACCGCGCGGGAGAACGCATCCCACTCCTCATACTGCGCCTGCCAGCCCTTCGGGATTGGGGGCTTGTAGTAAAAGTATGCTGCTGCGATGGCTGCAGCAATTGAGCCCAGCAGGCTGAGCAGTATCGCAGAGGCATAGGCGTAATCCCCTGCGCTGAAAAGGCTGAAAACGTATTCCAGCACCCCCAGCGAGAATGGGAGCAGGAAGAATCCTGCAAACAGCACAAACGCCCCCACGCCCATGAGGGTCGCCCTCTTCTCCTTGCAGGCGGTGGAATGCGCATTCAGCTTCCTGTCCTTCAGGATGCCGTCTATCTCCTTTGTGAATTCGTCCATCTTCTTCGGGATTAGCGTCTTCTTCGCCTCCTCCTTTCCGCTGATTTTGGAGAACTCCTCCGCCAGCGCGTCCAGGTCGACTTCCTTTTTCCTGCCCTCGTCGAAAATCATGCCTATGACGGCCTTTTCATAGGGCTTGAGCTTCCTGGAGCTGCTCTTGAGGAAAAGGATGGTGCGCTCGCGCCTCAGCTCCGGGCCGGAATAGCCCTTCTTCTCCAGCTCCATTATGTCCACCACTCCCCTGCTTATCAGTTCCAGGAGGGTGGCCGCGAGCACCTCATTGGGCTTGTACTCGCCCCTGAGCAACACCGAAACCGCGGCGGGCTCCTCGTCCGAAGGCGGCATGATGTTCTCCTGCAGCTTCCGGAATTTCGGCCTTGAGTTCCAGGCATAGGCCGCGGCTGCAATGAATATGAGGAACATGGGGAAGCAGCAGGGCGCGCAGAAGTCGTCTTCCCCGCCGAATATCTCCTCCGAGCCGTAGAGCCCCCTCTCCTGCTGGAGCATTTCATACGCCGAGCCGTTCACCGTGTTGGAAGTGCTGACCGAGGAGCGGTCGAAAAGGTAGCACCCGCCTACGTAGTTCCCCGGGGGCACGTCCTCCATCTCTATCACTATCGAAAGGCCGTCCACATAGGCCTCGCCCTTCTTGTCGGAATAGACCTCGAAATGCATTTCCTTGCCGCGGGCGGCCTCGGGCAGTGTCATGGTGGATTGGAAAACGGATGCTGGCACGGGCCAGTTGGCTCCGTAATGCTCGAAGCAGATCTTTGCAAAGTCATCCCAGAGCTCCACCCTGTCTTTTAGAGTGTAGATGAGTTCGACTTCGTTTTTGCCGATGAATGTTTCGGTCCACACGATTTCCGCGCTGCCCCCGTTCTCCTGCGTATAGTAGCTCACCGGCCTGCCATTCACCTTCACGGAATGGACGACTAGGTCGTTGAGGGTTCCGTAATCCACTGGCCGGATGGAGCGGTAGCCCTCGTTGTATTGCTCTTCCAAAGTGAAGACCATGGTCTCGTTCACGAGCAGGCCGCCGTCGGGCTGCACCGAAACCGCGCTTGAATAATAATCTATGGAGAACGGAAACGCGAGGGAGACCATGAGGAGCGCTGCAAAGAGTGCGGCCTTCATGCGGTGGATAAGGAAAACAACGTTTAAATGCCTGATTGGGGCGCGGCCTCAACCCGTTTCACTGCCGCCTTCGCGAAGTGAAGCCTGCCGCGGAGAGAACTGCATAAAAATCTTGGGAGGCTCGTAAGCCGAATACCATTCCCCGAACGCTTCCAGCGCATTCTGCTGCACTTTGTTGGCAACATAGTCGATAGCAGGCCACACCGTGGCCATAAGAATCACCGTTGCAACCGCACCTAGAACGGGGGTGGCATTGACGCCCATCTCCGGCATCCGCCGGGCCATCCATGCCACCCCTGCCATTGGCCCAAAAAAGGCCCCCAGCCCCAGTGGATACCCGAATACAGCGCGGTTCCTGATGAGCCATCCCCACAAAGCCGATTTTTCGTAAGAGTAGCCGTCCACTATGCTCTTAGAAACAATCCGGTCCACATGCTCCTGGGAGGGGGTGCGATGCACTCTTGCATCATAATACCCCTCAAGCAGCAGGCGCAGCGGCGTCTTCTCGGTCTGCATGTCTATGAACGCCTTGCCGAAACTTCCGGGATGGTGCTTCAACGCATACCTGGCATCGAGGTCGTATTTCGCCCTCATCCATATGTGGCGCTGCTTCTGCAGCTTCCTCTCCTGCTTAAACCTCTTTTTTTCCGCTGCCCTGTCCTCAAACCGCCTGGTCCGCTCTGAAAGCCTCATATTTGCTATTATTTGCAAGAAGGCATTAATATTCATTTTTAGTAGCATATGCTACTACTTTTTAATGAATTCCATTAGTAAAGCGAAGTATGGACATTTACGACAAGTTCAGGCAGCTCGGGTTCTCCCAGAGCGAGGCGAAAACTTACATTGCATTGCTTGAAACCGGCGGCGCCAACCTCAAGGCGCTGGAGATGAAAACCTCGCTCCACCGCGCGAACCTGCTGGACGCGCTGGAAAAATTGGTGAAAAAGGGCGCCGCGGGGACCGGCTACGCGGGGAAGAGGAAGCGATATTTCCCCGTAGAGCCCAAGGCGGTTTTCGGCAGGGTCGCGAAGAAAACCGAGGAGGTTTCGGAAGAATTGGCCGAGGACCTCGAGCGCATACGGAGGGACGTGGAGCGCTCCCCGGTTTCCATATTCCACGGGAAAGAAGGGATAAAGGCCATACTGGACGAGGACCTCGCGCGCGGGGAGAACATAAGCGTAATCCAGTCCTCCAAAAACGTTGACGTGGTTGCGGGCAGCTATCTCAAATACCACCGCGAAAAGAGATGGAGGAAGGGCATGAGGATGCGCATCATGTACGGGCCTTCGGACAGGGCGTACGGAAAAGGCGCCGCAAAGGTTCCGCTCACCGAAGTGAGGCTGACCGGAGAGGAGCTCGGCCCCGTCTCCATGGAGGTGTGCGGGGACAACGCGGTGCTGGTGTTCGGCGAAGAGCCCACAATCGTGCGCATCATGAACAAGGACGTGGCGCAGGCCTTCCTCCGGATGTTCAGGCTGATGTGGAAAAACGGCAGGCGGGTGGAAGGCGGCTGAGCATGCCGCTTCCGAATTGGGGCTGTGTGCCGGGGTGGCGGTTTAAATAAACTACTCCGCTAATTCATAACCGGTGGGAATTTGCTGAAAACGGGGAAGGTAAGCACCAGTCCTGAAATGGTAAAGGTTCGCGCCGGGGGCGTCGCGGTAGGGGAGTTTCCCTACGATGAAAGCGCGCCGGCATTGTACCTCAGCAAGGCCGGAGGATACGTCCCGCGCGGGCAGGCGCTCACTCCGATTCTTGCGCACGGCCTGCACTACGCAACGTCCTTCTTCGAGGGCATGCGGGCATACGACACCCCGTACGGGTGCGGGCTGGTGGAGCCGTGGATGAACATCATACGGTTCATGCATTCCGCATCCCAGTTCAACCCGGAAATCCAGATGAAGGTGCTTGAGGCCTACGAAGAGGGGGCAGAGAGGATTTTGGTGCAGAAATTCACTGCGGAGGAACTCTACAGGCTCGCGGAGCACGCATACAGAGAGGGAAAGAACCCCGAGCTCATCATGTCCGTTGACGTCAGGAGAGAGGGGGGCGGCTTCATAAGAGAAATACGCAGGCACGAATTCACCCTCAGGGCAATTGCCGGGAAAACGGCAAGGGACTTCTCAATGGCTGAACTTGACGCCGCAATAAAGGCGCTGCTTTTCATCAACGGGCTTGTTTCCGAAGACTACGCCCCGCCGGAGCTCGAAACCGTGCCCGGAGGCTACATCCGCCCCGTGGGCTGGTCGGCCGAGGGCGGCCTCAAGCTATCCACCCTCATCCCGGGAGAGCACGGAATCGGGAGGAAGGAGATGTATTTTGCAATCGCAACCCTCCCATGGAAAGACTACCTGGATGAAGAGGCGTACAGGAAGGGGCTGGAGGTCATGGTTGCGCCTTATGAGCGGATAGGCGCGGACATGCCATCCGACGCAAAGGTCGCGGGCAACTATCCCAACGGGATAATGAATGTCAATCCCGCCAAATTGCTCGGCTTCGGGGAAGTGCTCGCGCTGGACAGGAAAGGCCTGGTGGTCGAAGGCTCTGCGGAAAACCTGTTCGCGCTGTTTGGGGGCTTTGCGTACACCCCTTCCCTGAAAAGCGGCTGCCTTCCAGGGACCACCCGGGACAGGGTGATACGCACGCTGGAAAGGCTCGGGATAACGCTGAAAAGCGAAGCCCTTCCGCTGAGTGAACTGAAGAAGGCTGACGCCATACTGCTCACGGGCACTGCGGCGCAGTTCATCCATGTTTCCGAGATTTCAGAGGTGCCGGCAGTCAGGGAGTTCGCGCGGCTCAACAGGCTGGACAGCGGCCCGAAGAGCAAATGGGCCGGATTTTACAGGAAGGATTTTGAAAGCAGGAAAACCCTGATAAACGGGGGCATGCAGCACCCAATTGTGGAGAAGATAAGGGCGGAATATGGGAAGATGGTGCTGGAGCACGATGAAAACGAAAACCCGGCCATGATCGAGCCGGCATACCGGATGGACTTCGGCGCGCTGGCAAGCGTGATGGGCCTCGGCCTCAGCGACATCACGACGAAGGGCGAGCGCAGGGACATAAAAAGCGGGTATTTCTCGGAAAAGGTGAACGGCCTGACCCAGCCGGACGAGATGAGGAAGCGCATGCGGGCCGCCGCCGCGATAATAAAGCGTGGGATGGCGAAGGCCGAGAAGATTAGGAGGGTGGCGGCGCGGCGCAGATAGCATTTAAAGAACTGCCATGGATAGCCAACCTTCTGAGAGGTTTTCATATGGACAAGGGAGAGAACTACGAAGTGAAGGACATTTCGCTCGCGGAGCAGGGGCGCAAGAATA
>CAZKHX010000011.1:0-30879 GCA_964552755.1 Microcaldota archaeon
ACTTCGTAAATCCTGCCCACGGCGCGCGCATCCACCCTCCCGCCGTTGTACCTGTGCGGCCGCAGCCCCCCGGAGAATTTCTGCGGGATGTGCAGCAGCTCGTGGATTAGCACCTTCGTCTTCTCCTCCTCCGGAAGCGGGTCGAAGTGCTCGCTCAGCACTTCTATTACGTAGAAGGGATTGATGTCCAGCGCCTTCATCCATATGCGCGGAAGCGACCAGATGCGCGCATAGGCGTTCGCCCGCGCGCCCGTGCTCCGCATGCAGATTATGCGCGGCGTAATCACGTGGGAAAGGTCCCCTCTTTCTATTATGTCCTGCAGCCGCACGTCAACGTCGGGCGCCCTTTCGCAATCCATGCAGTGCCATTCCCGCTTCCGGGTTAAAAAGGTTTCAACTCAGGTCCATGAAGAAATAATAGGTTTCTATGGTTGCGGGCTGCGTGGCCACCATGAGCTGGTAGTTCCCGCTGCTGCCTGCTACGGTGGGAGCTCCGGCAGTCAGGTTCACGCAGAATGCATAATCTGCCTTGGATGCCCCTCCCCCATCCCCAATGGCAACAGTCTGCCAGTTCTGGTCGTCAATGACCGCGGTGCTGGTCACGGAAGTGCCTTCTATGTTAATGGTGCCGGATGCGTCCGTCAGGGTGCTGGTCGCATTGTCGCTTGACGCTGCATGCGAGAATATGCTGTTGAGCTCCTGCGCAGTTGCCGCCGCGAGGCCGGCCCAGTCAAAGGTGCCGGCGGTTGCGGTCGCGCACACCTCCCCGGCCGCCCCGTTCCATGCCCAGTCATACATGATGTTGGAGGCATTGATGCCCAGCACTATTTCTCCGGACACGTTCCCGAAATAGCCGGCCCACCTGTCCGTGGAATCATTGCCGGTCAGGTTGAACCCGGTGACATTGCCGCCCTCCGTGGTTTCATTTGCGATGCCGCCTGTGTAATTGTACCTGCCTTCCTCCACTAGGGTTGCATTTGAAGCCGGGCCCATGCTGCCTGGCGCTGAGGGGGAAGGGCCGTTGTTCAGCGGCCCGTAGCCGCTCGCGGGCACAAGCCCGCTCAGCGCAAGGATATTGTTCACTATGTCCGGGGTGTTGTTCAGGAGCGCCCAGCTGCCGGAAGCATACTCCCAGAGCTCGAATGCAGACTCGTTATACCCGGCGGCCTCCGCATCCGTCCAGGTCCAGGCAATCGAGCTTATGGAAACCGCGCCGGAGTGCGTGCTGATGTCAAGGAACTTGCCGTCAAATCCGGTGCGGTTCTCCGGCAGGCTCCCGGGCAGGGAGAGGAAGCTTATGGAGTATGAGCTCGGGGAGGCAACCGAATCCGCCATGTCGATTGTTGAGCTCATGGTTTTTGCCGCGTTCTTGAAAACGGTATCCGCCATGCTGATTGCCATCGCTGAGCCGCCCGTGTTGTTGACGAGCAGGCCCCGCCCATTCCCGTACAGGGCCGTGTCCGCAAAATCATTGCCGCCCGAATTGTAGACATAGAGCCCCGCCTGGGAATTGCCGTATGCTGTGTTGTCCGTGAATGTATTGTCCGTGGAGATGTTCAGGTGGAACCCGTGCCTGCTGTTGTCATGCGCGGTGTTGTTGTCTATTGTATTGTTGTGCGAACCCTCAAGGTAGAGCCCGTCCAGCGAGTTGCCATATATATTGTTTTCAACCACAGTATTGTTGTACGAGGGGTCGATGAATATGCCGTGCAGGCTGTTTGAGTATATCTCGTTGCTTTCTATGCGGGAATCATTGGTGGTGCCCAGGAATATCCCGTAATCGTTGCTGAATACATCATTCACGGTGATGCTGGCCCCGCGGCTCTCATTCACATACACGCCTATCATGTTTCCGTACGCTGTGTTGTCTTCCATGGTGCTGCCGGTCACACCCACAAATGCCAGGCCCAATGCGATGTTGCCATGTGCAGTATTATTCCTGAAAGTGACATCGTCCGTGTAAGCCGCCGCGAACCCGTGCACGTTGTCGTGCGCCCTGTTGTCCCACAGAACGGTGCCTGTCCCGGTCGTGAGGAAACCCGCATCGTTGCAGTCGTATGCGGTGTTGTTGTTCACGCTGCTCACCCAGCCAAGCGTGGAAAAGCCGGGCCCGGATATGTTGTATGCGATGTTGTTGGAGAAGCGGTTGTATGTGCATTCATAAAGGCCGAAGCCTGAAGTGCGCCCGCTGTGCGCAACGTTGCCCGTGAAGTTGTTGTAGTCGGAGCTGGAATTCGCCTGGAACCCGCTGCGGTTGTTGCCGTAGGCGATGTTGTCCCTGAGCACATTGTATTCCGAGCCGGATATGAAGAACCCGTATTGGGTATTGTCGTGCGCAGTATTTTCCACGAACGTGCTGTAGGCTCCGGTGCCGGTAAGCCGGAATCCGTCCTGCGCATTGTTGCGCGCAGTGTTGTTCTCAAGGTAGTTCGTGCCCGTGGACATCGCAAACCCTATCCCAGAGCCGTATGCAAGGTTGTGCATGAGCACCGTATCGCGGCTGTTGGAAGTTACCGCGAAGGACTGGTCGTTTGAATATGCGGTGTTGGAAACCAGCCGCGTGCGGTCAGCAAGGAAAAGGTAGATGCCGTAAGTGTTGCCGTAAACTGTGTTAAGGGTAACGTTTGCATCATCGCAGTTTTCCCCTATGATGAGCCCGTAGCCGGAGCTGTAGACAGTATTGTTCCGTATCGTGGCATGGCTGGAGCCGTCGGGCAGGATTATTGCGGGTCCCGGGACGCTGTAAACCGTGTTTCCGGTTACCTCCGCATAGCCGCTCCTCTCTATGTGCATTGCCTCCCCGGAGATATCGTGGATTGTGCTGTTGTGGATTCCGGCGCGCTCCGAGTATTCCATGTACACGCCCCCCTGGCTCCCGTAGGCGGAGCTGTTGGAGATTGTGCAGCTGTCGGAATGGCTGAGCACGAACCCGCCGTCAGCTATCCTATGCGCGGTGACGTTCCTTATGGAATTGCGCGGGGACCGGTACAGGTATACCCCCATGCCATAGTTGTAGATGTGGGGGCAGTCCCTTATCGTGATGTTTGAATAACCCAGCGTTGCCGTGCCGTTGACCACTATCCCCGCGGTCATGGGAGTTCCGTCGTGCGTTATGTTCAGCCCCGCGCAGCTCAGGTCAACGTTGCTCGAGGCAATGACAAGGCATGCGCCGTTTACGCTCGGCACGCTGCCGGTGGAAATGGGCGACCCGCTGATATTCTGGGTGAGTTGGAACTCCCCGGAGGCATTGACCACCGTGCATGAGCCGATGCCCTTCGTATCAGTGAGTGGGAGGTAATCTGTGTTGGCCCCGCCCGGAATTGCATAGTCCACGGTGTCGCCTATGCCGTCCCAGTTGGTGTCGAAGCCGGAATAACCAGAATAGTGGTTCCCCCCGATGTCCTGCCCGCCCATTATGTTCGGCCCTGCCTGCTCTGTTATGTTCCAGTTGTTTGCCCCAGTATCATATGCTGGAATTGAGCCGGTGAACATGTTGTCATATATTTCGTTGCCCCTCACGTTCGTGATGTTTATTGCAGTGCCCGCGGTCTGCACGCGGTTGCCGGAAATGATGCAATTGGTATTGGATGCCCCTGCTGAGTAAATGTGTATCCCAATGCCGGTGAGCCCGGTCAGGTTGTTCCTTGAGAAGTTCACGCTGTCGAGCGGGTAAAGTATTGCGTGGTCCTCCATGCGTATGCCCGCCGCCCCGGTTGATATCCTGTTCCCCCATATGGCTGAATTGTGCCCGCCCTGGATATAGAGCGCCCTCTGGCCCACCTGGAAATCGTTATTGTATATCCTGCTGCCCGAATCGAGAGACCGGGCGGTGATGCCATTCGCCGCACTCGCGCCCGTGAACGTGTTGCCGGAGACCGAAACGTTCTCCGGCTGCCTTAGGTAGGCCATCTGCGCGGCGGAGGTGTCCCCAAACATGCTGCCGCTTATCCGCGAATGCATAATTGTGTCCGAATATAGGAGCACCCCGGAGCCGGACGGGTTCGCCGCGCTGTTGTTCTCGAAAAAGATGAAAGTGCCGAAGCTCAGCTCGAAATTGTAGTTTCCCCGCGTGTAGGGCACGCTGCAGTTCCGTATGTAAATGGAATTGCCGTTTGAAAAAGACATCCCGTAGGAATAGTTCCGCACCGTGAGGTCTTTCACCGTCACGTTGCGTACATTGAAGGCATAGACTCCGTAGTTGCTCCCTGCGGCGGAGGCGCCGGTGAGCGTAAATCTGTTCCCCCGTATGGTTATGTTTTCCACGCCCGCCTGCACGGTGAGGCAGGTCGCAGCTGAGGAAAGGTCCGCGGTTATGTTGTATGTCTCGCCGCTTATGCTGAGCGCCGCGGGGCATGCCCCTATGTTCGTGAGAGCAAATGCCGCGCCGGAGAGGCAAAGCAATAGCAGGGCGGGGAAAGGCAGCTTGTGCAGAGAAGGATGCGGCAGCATGGTGTGATGGTTGGTGCCTAGTTTGCACTCCGGCCGCAAGCGGGCGTTGGGAGGCATGCGCCGCATGGCAGGACTTGAGAGAGCACATATATAAATAATGTGTGCAATCCTGCACGGGAGCCCCTCAGTCAAGCTCCAGGAAGAAGTAGTACGATTCGTAGGTGCCCGGGGCTTCGTTGGTGGCAACCATCAGCTGGAACATGTGCGGGTCCCCGGTGAATGCAGTCTGCGTGCCCGACATGTTCACGCAGAACGCCAGCCCGTTCTTGTTGCCGGGCGCGAAGCCGCTCCCGTCCCCCAGCGCGAAGGTCTGCCACGCCCCCGCGCCGCTGCCGTCATAGGTGTACGTCCCGTTGGTCGTGCCCGAATGGTCCGCTATGGCATAGCTCGCCTCGGTCGTCAGCGTCCTGTTCGCGCTGTCGGAACCCGAGGAATCGAAGCCCCACACCCCGTCAACGTCAGTGCCCGCAACTGATGCCAGCGAGCTCCAGTCGAAGGTCGTTCCGGTGGAGGCGCAAACCTCCCCGCCATAGAGCACGTCCCAGCTCCAATCGTACATCAGGCGGGATTCGTCGAGCCCGAGGACCTTCCAGGCGGTAACGTTCCCGTAGTACCCCGCCCACTTCTCGGTCGATTCGTTCCCGGTCAGAATGTATCCTGTTACGTTCCCCCCTTCCGTAGTTTCATTCGCAATCCCGCCGGAATAATCATACCTCCCTTCGGCAAATTTCGTTATGTTCGCGACCCCGGAGGGGGCGGAGGCGCCCAGCAGCGAAGGGAAGTTCAGCGTGTCCCCGAGTGCGAGGGGCTCGTAGGTGGGCGAGGTGCAGGAAACCGACCACGAAACCGGGCCGCCCGCGAAGGTGCGGTTGTATTCCCACAGGCGCGAAGTGGAATTGTAGGACATCGCATGCGGGCCGGCGGGCGCCGCGCTGAACGTTATGCTGCACGAGCCCAGCGCATCGGTCACGGGGGCGCCGGACGTAACGTTGCTGTAGTTCGCGAAGAAGCGGATGTCTTCCCCCAAGTCCTTTCCCTGGCTTCCGCCCTGCGCATCGTTGTCGTCGTATACTTCAAGGGCGGCGTTCGGGCCGGCGGTGTAGTTGGAGAAGCCGGCCACCCCGAATGAATAATCCCCGCCCAGGTATGAAATGTACGGGCAGTGCGTGGTGCACGTGGCTCCGTTCCTGTAGGCAACCGGCTGCCTGAGGTAAGGCAAATCGTAAATCGTCACGTTGGCGGCCTTGTCTAGGTTGCCATACTCCGAAGTGTCCACGGATATGAAATTGCTGCCGATGCTGACGATTGCGGTGAGGTTGAGCCCGGAAACGTTTACCGGTGCGGGCCAGAATATCTTCCCGTTGCCCGCCACCTCCAGAGTGAGATTATGGGGCACGCTGTTGGTGTCCACCACTTCGTCTATTTCGGTGGTGTCGCCGTCGAACCCGCCCGCGGTGCACTTCCACTTGTCCGAGCAGTCCACGGTATCCGTCTCATCGAGCGCGTATTCCTCCCCGACGCCGGAAGTGAAGGTCCACTCGTACCCGTCCAGGCCCGCGCTGTTGCAGCTCCACTGGGAAGGGCCGGTGTAGGCAGGGGCCCAATAGCCCGTGAGGTCGCAGGAATACTCGTTGTTGTCAGTGTAGTACGCGGACTCGGCGGCCTGCAGGCCGTGCCAGTCCGAAGAAAAAGCTACGCACCCGGTCGAGAGCTCGTGCGTCTCGCACTCATCGGCCACCACGGACCTGCCCAACTCGGTAACGTTGGCGGTGGAGCTCCCGTTCGAATAAGTCCAACGGTAATTGCTTCCGGTCGCATACTCGCAGGTCCATTCGCTTATGTCCGTGTGCGCGGGCGACCACCCCATCGCGCCCGCATCGCAGGTATACTCCATCCAGTCCATCTGATAGACCGTCTCCGCAATCTGCAGGGAGTGCGCATCAGCGTCCAGCTCGTCGTAGCACGGCGGCGAGGCAAAAGCTGGGTGGGCGAGGATTGCCGAAAGCAGCAGGAGGGTGCACATGCGGGCAGGGAAACCCATGCGGAGGGTTGAACGGCTAGAAATATAAAAGGGCATTGCCCGAATATGAAAATTATATCCCATTCCCGGCATCGGGCGACGGGAGCGCGCGAACCATTTCACCTACATTAAAAAACCTGTGCAATGTATAGGCACCCCATGGACAGGCGAGTGCTAGCGATAGTGCTGATCACCGCGGCGATAATATACGGGATAGTGCAGCTCGCCCAGGCAGAAGAATATTCTGGCATCCTGCTCTTCTTCGCCGCAATCGCGGTGCTCATCGTCTCAGGGGAGCTCATCTCCCGCTTCACCACCATGGGCAGCGGCTGGGGCATACTTCTCTGGAGGACGAAAAAGGGCATAGAGCTCGTGAAGAGCCTGTCGCGCAATGCGGAGCTGTGGAAGGCTCTCACCGACATCGGGATAGGCATCTGCTTCGGCCTTGCCGCATATTTCATAATAGACCGCGGCGCAAAGGGCAAAATAGCGGTGCTCGCAGCATCCATGGTGCTCATCACCCTCCTGGTTTTTCTCGTCTCGCCGATGGTATTCCCGTTCCTTTCCGTTTCCCTCGGGATGCCGATAGGCGCGGGGAGGGGCGCGCATGCGGAAAGCCTCCTCGGCCCCCTGCTCACCACGTCTGCAATTTACCTCGGGGGGTTCGCGCTCTTCATCACCGCGGGGCTCGTGGTCTACGGCTTCTCAACGCTCATGGCGCTGCTCGGCTCGGTGCTGCTGGGCAACGGCGCAATATCCGAGGTGGAGCCGGGGGTGACGCTCCTGCTCCCGGGGGTCAACCTTCCGCTGTTCGAGGGCATACTCGCGCTGTTCATAATACTGGTGGTGCATGAGGGCGCGCACGCAATAATGGCCGCAATAGGCCGCGTCCCCATCCTCTCCTCCGGAATCGCATTCTTCGGCATAATCCCGGTGGGCGCATTCGTGGAGCCGGATGAGCGGCTGCTGTTCAAGAAGAGCAGGACCGTGCAGAACCGCGTGATGGCCGCGGGCTCGTCATCAAACCTGATGTTCTCGCTTGTGTTCTTCCTGCTGCTAATGGGCTTCCTCTACGTGAGCGACCCGTACAAGGAGCACGGGTGGCTCCTCCTGGAGGGCAGCGGGAATGAAACGGAAATCCACCTGGAGAACAGCACGGTAATCTATTCGGTGAATGGGATGGACGTGCGAGGGCTGGAAGGCATTCAGCTGAACGTTTCCCCGGGGGAAACGGTAACCCTGGAAACCAGCAAAGGCATAATGGAGCGCGAGGTGAACGAAGAGGGCCGGCTTGGCCTCTTTTACATGTCCCTGAGCTGGGCGCCCCTCGCGATGTACGAGAACCCGGCGCTCACCTTTGTGTTCAAGGCGCTCGTGCTCGCCTTCTGCCTCAACTTCGTGGTGGGCGTGGTGAACCTGCTGCCCCTGCCCTTCTTCGACGGGTACCGCCTGCTGGAGCTCAACCTCCCTAAGAAAAAGACCGTGAAGCTGGTCATGTACGTGACGCTGGCGGCATTCCTCATGAACCTGCTCCCGTGGTTCTTCAAGTAGCACTGGAGCCACCGGAAACGAGCCCTCATCCCATTTTAAAGAATAATTCCCCTAAGGTATACCTAGTATATATAGACTAAGTATATACTAAGGAGTTGAGAAGAATGGAAGAGAAAATTGAGGAGTTTGAGGAGCTCGAGGAGCCCAAAAAGAATGAAGGGCTCCAGCAGGGCGAGGGTGGCGGCGCACGGCCGGATTTCCGCATAGTGCAGCCGGAAAACGACGCAGAGGGGAAAGTGGTCTACAGGAATGTGGGCGGCATGTGGAAGCGCGTGAGCAAGAACGGCAACGAGTTCTACACCCTCCGCATAGGGAAGCTCAAGCTTCTGGTGTTTGCAAATGACAGGGGAGACTATGACAGAGAAGGATAAGAAAAAAAAGCTGCTGCCGAAGGAACTCGAAGACCTCCCGGGAATCGGGGAGATGACCGCTGAGAAGCTCCGCAGGGCGGGCTACTCGGAGATGCAGCAGATTGCTTCCGCGCTCCCCCACGAGCTTGCCGAGGCAGGCGAATTCGGGGTGGAGGCAGCGAAGAAGGCGATTGCCGCGGCAACCGATGCGGTGGAGCTGGAATTCGAGTCCGCGGACCTCGTGCTGAACAGGAGGAAGGCCGTTCGCAGGGTAAGCACGGACTCCAAGAGCCTGGATGAGCTGCTCGGAGGAGGGGTGGAAACCCAGTCCATAACCGAATGCTTCGGGAAGTTCTCCTCGGGGAAAAGCCAGATAGGCTTCCAGCTTGCGGTGAACTGCCAGGTTGATGACGGCGGCCAGCCCACCAGGAAGATACTTTTCATAGACACCGAAAGCACGTTCAGGCCCGAGAGGATTGTGCAGCTTGCGGAGGCGAAGCAGCTGGATCCGGAAGCGGTGCTCAAGAACATATTCATCGCGCGCGCGGAAAACTCGGACCACCAGATGATACTGCTGGACAAGGCAGAGCAGTTCATCAAGGACAACGACGTTGCGCTCGTGGTGGTGGACTCGCTCACTTCGCAGTTCCGCGCGGACTACGTGGGCAGGGGCGCGCTTGGGGAAAGGCAGCAGAAGCTCAATAAACACGTGCACACCCTGCAAAGGTACGCGGACAAGTATAACCTCGCGGTCTACGTGACCAACCAGGTGATGGACAACCCAGGGATACTGTTCGGCGACCCCACCGTGCCCATCGGGGGGCACGTGCTCGCGCACGCGGCGACCTACCGCGTGTACCTGCGCAAGAGCAAGGGGGAAAAGCGCATCGCGCGGCTCGTTGACTCGCCCAGCCTCCCGGAAGGGGAAGTGGTGTTCAACGTGAAGCCCGAGGGGGTCCGCGATTAGTTTCTTTCTTATTTTCTTTCATTCATTTTGGTTTTATGGAACTCAGCGAAAACGGGCAGGCCTTCATCGACGCGTGCGCAGAGGCGCGGAAGGCCGCGCTCTCCTTTTCCGACCCTCTCATAGTGCACCATTACGATGCGGACGGCCTCAGCTCGGGCGCCATAGTGGAGGCCGCTTTCCGCGCAGGGTTCAGGAAACATAGGCGCAGGTGCGTGAAGCGCCTAGATGATGCGATGGTAGAGGAGCTCCGCAATGAAAAAGAGGTGATATTCGTGGACCTCGGGGGAGGGAGCCCCCGCGTGAACGAGCTGCAGGACGTGCTCATCATAGACCACCACCAGACCTCCGGGGTGGAGAAGCACCAGGTAAATCCCCTGCTGTATGGAATTGACGGGGGGGACGAGCTCAGCTCCTCCGGCACCGCCGCACTCGTGTTCGGCTCACACTATGATTTGGGCGTGGTGGGCGCGGTTGGGGACATGCAATACCCATTGGTGGGGATGAACCGGCACATGATGAAGCTGGGCGTTGATGCGGGCGAAGTGGAAGTGCGGGAGGAGTTGCGCATGTTCGGCAGGTATTCCCGGCCGCTCGCGAACTTCCTCGCATATTCGGACGACCCGTACGTCCCGGGCATAAGCTACAGCGAGGAGAACGCACAGAAATTCTTCGATGACATCGGGATTGAATTGAGGGAAGGAAACGGCTGGAAGACCTATTCTAGCCTCAGCGAGGCAGAGAAGAAGCGGCTGGTTTCCGCGCTCGCCGGGCTGCTCGTGGACCGTGGCATGCCGTGGGCGGCGGAGAAGCTCGTGGGCGAGGTCTATCTTATGAAGAAGAGGATGAGCGCCAGCGAAACCTACGACGCGTCCGAATTCTCCACCCTTCTCAATGCATGCGGCAGGCATGGCAGGCCTGAAGTCGGCGTGGCGGTCTGCCTCGGGGAGAAGGGCGCGGAAGCGGAAGCCTCCCGCCTGCTCACCTACCACAAGACGAAAATCCGCGAAGGGATAATGTTTGCGCGCAGCAGCCTCGTGGATTTCGGCCCGTTCATGTTCCTTGACGCGCGCGGCGTAATCGCGGATTCGATAATAGGGATCGTGTGCGGCATGGCCGGCGGCTCTGCGCGCAAGCCCGTAATCGGCATAGCGGAATCCGAAAGCGGCATAAAGGTCTCTTCGCGCGGAACGCGCGAAGCGGTTGACGCCGGCCTCAACCTGGGGGAGGTGATGCATGCGGGAGTTGCGAAAGTGGGCGGCGTCGGTGGAGGGCACAGGATAGCCGCGGGCGCAAACATCCCTTCCGAAGGATTGAACGGGTTCCTGGCGGAAATAAGCCAAAAAATACGGCAAATGCCGTAATTTTATGCGACAGAATGTAAAGCTTAAATACGTTTACTACCGATATGCAACCATGGTTTCGGCCATCCCTGTCCAAACTAGAAATGCCCGGCGAGTGCCGCCCATGCGTGCAGCTGCAAGGCCGCAGGGAAAGGGGTTCTGCAGGAGGCAGCTTGAGGACGAGCCAAAGCCCATGAAAGCAGCGGGCAGCTCCAGCAAGAAGGGCGGCAAGGAAAGGAATGACGAAAAGCGCGCAACCGCCATAGCCGGGGGGCGCTCCGACCAGATGATAACAGAAAATACTAAGCCCGGCGGGATAAAGGTCAAGGCAAAGGGGACCTTCAGGGAAACCCCGCTGGACCCGCTCGAGGCGTGCGCATGGCACCTCTGGTACCAGCTGGTCGCAATCTTCCAGAGGATCGGCCTCAGGGCCAGCAAGGGCAAGGTGATGGGGATGCCCAGCCACCGCAAGTATTGAGTACCTTATTCTAAAAGTTTTTCCGTGCAGAATCCTTCGGAGAATGGGAAATGGCCAGCGTTGAGGACAGGATAAAGGCGGTGGAGGAGGAGCTTTCAAAGACAAAAAGGCACAAGGGCACCGAGCACCACATAGGCCTCCTCCTCGCAAAGCTCGCGCGGCTCCGTAGGGAAAGGGAATTCCGCTCCTCCAAAAAGGGCGGGGGCTCGGGCTTCGACATAAAGAAGGCGGGCGACGCAACAGTGGTGATGGTCGGGTTCCCCAGCGTAGGCAAATCCACCCTGCTCTCAAAGCTCACGCGCGCAAAGTCGAAAGTGGCGGATTATGAATTCACCACCCTTGAAGTAATCCCCGGGATAATGGAGCACGAGGGCGCAAGGATACAGGTGCTGGACATCCCAGGGATAATAGGCGGCGCAGGCGCAGGAAAGGGCCGCGGGAAGGAGGTTATTTCCGTCTCGCGGAAGGCAGACCTCATACTCATACTGCTGGATGCAAAGCGCCCGGAGCACTACGAAACGATAGTCCGGGAGCTGCACGAAGCGAACATCCGCCTGGACGAAGCGCCTCCGGAAATCACGCTGAAGAAAGGAATCCGCGGCGGGGTGCACATAACCACATCAAAGAAGCTCACCCGCCTCAACAGGAAAAGCATAATCGAGATACTCAACGAATTCGGGATGCATAATGGCACAATCACCTTCCGCGAGGATGCGGGCCCGGAGCGGCTGGTGGATGCGCTTGCAGGCAACCGCATATACATCCCCTCGGTTGTTGCGGTGAACAAGGTGGATACCGTAGGCGGGAAGCTTCCCGCGGGCTTCCCGCAGGGCGCGCTGGCGATTTCCGCGGGGAAAGGCGAAGGGATAGATGCGCTGAAGGGGAAAATCTACGAAAAGCTCGGCCTGATAAAAGTGTACACCAAGCCCCGCATGGGCGAAATAAAATACGACGAGCCGATGGTGCTGCACCAGGGGGACACGGTGGAGGGCGCATGCAGGAAGCTCCCGCGCGACTTCCTCAGGGAATTCCGCTATGCCCTTGTCTGGGGAAAAAGCGTAAAGTTCCCGGGGCAGCGGGTAGGGCTGGAGCACGTGCTCCGGGATGGGGACATACTGTCCATAGTAAAATGGTGAGCTTATGGTCACGAAAGATGAGCTGGAGAAGGTGAAGGGTTGGTGCGAAAAAGTTAAGGCAGAGAAGAAGGCGGTTGCCGCGGTTGAGCGCAACCCCTTCAGGGAGGAAATCCCGTGGATGTACCGGTTCCCGCTCATAGAGATAGACCGGCCGAAGGAAGCAGCCGGCAAGTCCAGCATTGTCTATGACTCCACCACGCGCACTCTCTGGCAGTACTACAATGGCGAATGGAGGAAAGTTGAGCCCGATGTGAGGGAGCTCATGGGAAGATGATGCGGGAAAAGCAATTTAAACCAAAACAGGCATAAGTAATTGGTGTTCTGATGGCCAGGAGGGCGAATCCAAAGGGAAGGGGGAAAGCGGAAGAGAAAGAGGAATATGAAAAGGTATTCGCCCACATAGAGCGCAGGGTCGAGAAAACCCTAAACCGCCTTATCGAGCCCGCCCCAAAAATCGAGGCGCCAAAAATAGTCCCCAAGAAGATGAAGAAGCTGCCGCTGAAGAAAGAGGCCGTGCAGCAGGCGGAGGAGCTCCGCAGCCTGCTCAACATTGCGAAGAAGAGGGGTGCGGGCGCCCTCAACCGGTGGGGTGAATAGGATGGGAGTTTTTGAAGGCGTCAACGCCAAGGCGAAGAAGGAAATAGTGAAGATATGGGCAAAGATGAACGCCAAGGACCGCGACTATTTCATAGACCAGGTCGCCCTTGCCCTGAGCATCTGGGGCAGCGACGAAAACGGCCGAAAGCTAGTCGTCGGCGTGCTGGAAAGCATGGTGGCTGATGGATCAGGCAACCTCTCCGACTTCGGCCTGTATGTGGAGCAATTTGCAATTGAAGAGGGCGGCAGGAACAAGAAGAGCATGATAAGGGCGGGGAGGATAATAGACGATTACCGCCTCCGGAACGCGCTCTCTTCTGTGCCGCACAAGGAATGGCTCTAGCGCTTCTTCGATTCTTTCTTTTCGAGCGCGGCCTTGAGCAGCGCAACGAATAGGGGCGCGGGCTCCTCCAGCCTGCTCTTGAGCTCGGGGTGCGCCTGCGTCGCAATGCCGAAGCCACCGGGCCATTCGGCCATTTCCACTATGTCTTTCTTCGGGTAGACCCCGGAAACCACGAGGCCGCCTTCCTCCAGCTTCTTCACGAAATCAGGGTTCACTTCATACCTATGCCTGTGCCTCTCGCTTATGTCTTCCTTCCCGTAGGCCGCATACGCCCGCGTGCCCTTCTTCAGCCTGCACGGGTATGCGCCAAGGCGCATGGTTGCGCCCTTCTCGGTTATGCTCTTCTGCTCGGGGAGGATATCAATTACCGGGTAGATGGTGTTCTTATTGAATTCCGTGGAGTTCGCGCCCTCCATGCCGCACATGCTGCGCGCCCACTCGATCACCATCAGCTGCATCCCAAGGCAGAGGCCAAGGAACGGTATGCCATGCTCCCTGCAGTACCTTATCGCATCTATTTTTCCTTCTATCCCGCGCTTGCCGAACCCGCCGGGCACCACCACCGCATCGAACTTTCCCAGTATCTCCACGCCCTTCTTCTCGATGTCCGTGGACTCCACAAATGAAATCTCGGGCTTCACGTCATTTGCTGCGCCCGCATGCACCAGCGCCTCCTTCACGCTCACATAGGCGTCCTTGACTGCGGTGTACTTGCCTACTATTGCAACCTTGAGCTTGCCCTTTTTCGGTGAGATCATCCTCTGCACCATCTTGTGCCATGTGCCTTTCTGCGGGGAGCACCTGTCAAGGGAGAGCCTCTCCGCGATTATGCTGTACAGGTCCTCATTCTCCAGCACTTCCGGGAGTTCGTAAATGACCTCCACCATCGGGTCGTAGATTATGTTTTCAGTTGGCACATTGCAGAAAACGCTCAGCTTCTCCTTCGCATCTTCAGTAAGCTTTTCTTCGCCCCTGCAGAGGATTATGCGCGGCCAGATGCCCAGGCTCTGTATCAGTCGGTTCGCATGCTGCGTAGGCTTTGTCTTAAGCTCCCCTTTCCCGAGGCTGGGCACATAGGTGAGCTGTATGAAAAGCATGTTCGCATTCTCCTCAAAGGACATCTGCCTGAGGGCCTCAATGAAGTAGTTGTTCTCAAGGTCTCCAACTGTGCCGCCGACCTCCACCAGCACTATGTCCGCCTTCTCCTCCTCCCCGACCTTCCTCACCCAGTCCTTCAGCTCATTCGTAAGGTGGGGCACAACCTGCACGTCCCTGCCTAGGAAGCCGCCCCTCCTCTCCTTCTCGATGAGGTGCTTGAATATTTTCCCGCCGGTGATGCTGGAGATTTTCGTCAGCGAGCGGTTCAGGAACCTCTCATAGGTCCCGAAATCCATGTCCACTTCCGAGCCGTCATCGAGCACGAACACCTCGCCGTGCCTGAACGGGTTCATGGTGCCGCAGTCCACATTTAGGTAGCCGTCGAACTTTATCGGCACCACATTGTAGCCCCTGCTCTTGAGGAGCTGGCCTATAGAAGCAGTCACGATTCCCTTCCCAAGCCCGGACATCATCGAGCCGAGGACAACAATATACTTTGTGCCCTTCCGAGTCATGGGAACTTATATAGGTGGCATTATTTAATAAAACCGATGCAAAATCCAGGCATGATTCCTTCCCTTTCAGAGATAAGGAAGCGGCGCAAGGCGCTCGGCCTCACCCAGTCAGGGCTTGCGCGCAGGGCAGGGGTTTCCCAGTCCCTCATTGCGAAAGTGGAAAGCGGCCGCCTCGACCCTGCGTACGGGAAGGCAAGGAAGATATTCGAAACCCTCGATGCGGAGGCAGGCGGGAAGGGCCGCAAGGCCTCGGACATCATGGCCTCGCCCGTGATTACCATTTCCCCAGGGAAGAAGCTCGGGATGGCTTTGCGCATAATGCACAAAAAGGGCATCTCCACCCTGCCGGTTGTCGAAGGCGGCAAGTGCATAGGCTCGGTAAGCGAAGACCTCATCCTCGCCCTTGTGGGCAAAGGCCACGACCTGAAGCGGCTAGAGGGCTCGGAGGTTCGGCTGCGCATGGGCCCTTCCCTGCCGCAGGTGGGCAGGGGCGCAAGCTACTCCTCCCTGATTGGGCTGCTCAGGGAATCCGGCACCGTGCTCGTGGTGGAGGCAGGGGAAATAGTCGGAATAGTGACTAAGGCAGACCTCGTCAAAATCTAGAAAACCAGGAACAGCGAGTCCCCGAAGAAGAGCGCAACCAACAGCCCGAACAGCACGAACGGAAGGAAGGGCGGCAGGTGCGCATAGATGTACACGTACTTTACCCCGGCCTTTTCGAGCTTCTCCCTCTCCTTTTTACCGAGCACCGGGCCTATGCCCAGCTTCTTCATCGTCTCCCCCATCTCCTCCTTCGCAAGCACTTCCTCGTCATCCGCCTTCTTCAGGAGCACCTTCTCTATCATGGATTCGGTAATCGGCTCCCGGTACATGAGGAAGAATATCGAGGCGAGCAACAGCAGGGACGCGATGAGGAAGTACATCGCGGAGAAGAATGGGGAGGTGATGAACAGGTACGCGAAAACCGCATACGGGAGCAGGAGCGCCGCGTAGATGAGGTTAGGCTTCGCGTTCGCCCCCATTACCTTCCTCGCGAAGAAGAATATCGCATACAGCGAGAATGCCACTCCGCTGAATATCAGCACGGAGAATATGAACGGGTAGTTAAAGGGCAGGGTTATGTACCCCGGGTGGATGGGGAGCAGCAGCGTAATCGATGCGAGCACGAATATGTCCGCCCCGCCAATCTGCCCCGCGCGGTAGAGCAGGAACCCTAGGAAGAATATTACTGCGGCAAGCGCAATTGCGTAAATGAATATGTCCTGCTGGTAGAATACGATGTTCACCAATACTGCAATTGCGAGGAACGCATAAAGCAGCGCGTTCGGCACGTTGCGGTTGTTGAACAGGTCGAAGTAAACCGTTGCAAGCGTGCCGAGGATTGCAACCAGTATCCTGCCCTCCTCAAACGGCATTTGCAGCGGCGTGAACAGCAGCCTCTCGAGCATGCGCTGAATGCCCGTAAAATACTTATAAACCCATCACAAGAGAGAGGAAGCCGTCCTCTATCCCGGACACTTCGAGCTTTTTGCAGGAGCATCCCTTCCCTAGCAACGACGAGAAGCTGGGCTTTGTGCGGCCGCTGTCTCCGCTCACGAGCTCCTTGATGTACGTGCCGGGCTCGGCCCTTATCTCCGCCTCAATTGCCCCGCCCTCCAGGGACACGGAAACCACTTCCGCGCGGCGCTTCCTCACCAGGTCCGCCCTGCGGTGCGCAACCCTCTCAGGGGTGCGCTGCGAAAGCTCTTCTGAAAAGGATGAGATTTTCTGCAGGTCCTCTTCGGTTGCTCCGCCCTCAACCTCGATTAGTGCAAGATAGGATTTCATGAAATGCGAATCCGCAACCAGGGCGACCGCGCCCCGCTTCACCGGCTTGAGCATGTCCACCTCAACCTTCCCGGAGGAATTGATTTCTGCGAGCGCTTTTTCGAGCTCTGCCTTTGTGCGCTTCGGGCTGGAGATGCTCAGCACGAATGGCCTGCCCGCCGTGTTCGCAACGTCCACGTCCTCCCTGCCGGATGCGTGCAGCGATCCCTCCCCCCCGAATTCCCGCTCAAGCGGGGAGGCGATTATATCTTCAACTGATTCGTAAAGCACCCCTTTGCCATCGCAGTTTTTGCAGCCCCTTCCGTTGCAGGATTTGCAGTGCCACCTGCTCTGGCTCAGCCCGGGTACCAGCTTCCTGTACCTGCCGAAAAGGAAAACCGGCTCATTGATTGCATTTGCAGTAAAAGAATGCAGGTCGAACACCAGGCGGCCGCTGCCGGCCTGCGCATCATATTCCTTCCCGCTGAGCCCTTCAACCTTTTCCGCAAGAATATGGTTCACGTAAGATTTCACCGCTTCGCCTTCGGAATAGTCGAATGCTTCCTCTTCAGCGAGCAGCCATTCCCTAGGAATAGTTGTGGAAAGGGAAAAGGAATCCCAATCCCCCGGAATCAAGTCCGCGGCCTTTTCCGCGAGTTCCGGCAGCCGCGCCAGCGCGCCTTTGCAGATCGAGCATTCCCCTTCAGGGAACTTCTTGGGAAACCTCCCGGCGCATTCTCTGCAGAGCGCAATCACTGTTTCACTTTCCTGAACTTGAATCCGTAGTGGATGAGGCCCTCATCCCCGTCAACCTGTATCTGCCTGAACACGGCCTCCACCGGGTCGCCTATCTTCACGTCCTCGAGCTTTGCGTCCACGACCTGGCCGGTGCACCTTGGCCCCTCCTCGAGCTCCACAATCGCCATCACGTACGGCACCTGGCTCTCGAATCCCGCTGGCCCGGAATGTATTTCGGTAAAGGAGTAGACCGTCCCTCTCCCGGAGAACTTGTGGGGCTCTATCCTCCCCTTCCTCCTGCACTTGGGGCAAACCTGCCTGAGCGGGAAGAAGTAGGCATCGCAGTTTTTGCACACCGTGCCCAGTATCCTGTACCTCTCGGGGATCCTCCTCCATGTAAGCGAAACCGATTCCTTCATGCGCCCACCTTCCTGTATATGTGCACCACGGCAGTAGCGCCGCTGCCGCCCACGTTGTGGGAAAGCCCGATTTCCGCGTCCGGAACCTGCCTCTTGCCTGCCTGGCCCCTGAGCTGCCACGTGATTTCAACCGCCTGCTTTATGCCGGTGGCGCCAACCGGGTGGCCCGCGGCCTTCAGCCCTCCGCTGGTGTTCACCGCGACAACGCGGCCGTTCCCGATTGCGGTCTTGCCCTCGAGCGTCGCCTTCCCGCCTTCGCCCCTTGGGAAGAAGCCGAGGTCCTCAATCGCCATCAGCTCCGCAATGGTGAAGCAATCGTGCACCTCCGCAACGTCAATGTCCTGCGGGGCCATCCCTGCCTGCGCATACGCCTTCTGCGCGGCAATCTGCGCCGCAGGTATGCCGCTGAGCGTCGGCCTGTCATGCAGTGCGAGCGTGCCGCTTGCCTGCGCGGAAGCCACAATCTCGACCGGGTTTTTCATGTAATCCTTTGCCTTGTCAAGGGGCGCAAGGACCACTGCCGCCGCGCCGTCCGTAATCGGAGAGCAGTCCAGCACCTTGAGCGGGTCCGCCACCGTCTTGGAATTCAATACGTCCGTGAGCGTAATTTCCTTCTGGAACTGCGCATATGGGTTCATCGCGCCGTTGCGGTGGTTCTTCACCGCCGCTGCCGCAAGCATCTCCGGGCCGGCGCCGTACTCGTGCATGTACCTCCTTGCCATCATCGCGTAAAGCCCGGGGAAGGTGATGCCGTTGAAGAGCTCCCATTCCTGGTCGCCCGCGCCCCCGAGTATTTCACTCACGTCCGCTGTGGAAAGGTCGGTCATCTTCTCCACGCCCCCCACAACCACTATGTCGTGCATCCCCGACGCAACGGCCATCATGCCCTGCCTCAGCGCAAGCGAGCCGGACGCGCAGGCGCCCTCAACCCTCGTAATCGGGACGGGGTTCAGCCCCATGTAGTCTGCGATGAGCGCGCCCGCGTGCTCCTGCCCGACGAGGCTCCCGGGCGCCATGGTGCCCACGTAGCCCGCGCTTATCTCATTGCCTGTGAGCTTCGCGTCCTCTATTGCCTTTATGCCGGCCTCGATGACCAAGTCCCTGAAGCCGCGGTCCCAGTGCTCGCCGAACTTCGTCATCCCCGCGCCTATGATTGCAACTTTCCTCATGCCCATCACATCCTGAATTTCCCGCGGAACTTCGCATACTCTGCGTATTCCAGGTATTCCTTGTCCTCAAGGAAGCCAGAGAGCGGCCTTCCGCGGTCCCTGCGGCCGATTGCCTCGGTAACCTTTATCGAGAACGCGTCGCTCCCCGCGCCGCTGCCGAACGAAGTGACGAAGATGCTGTCCCCTGCCTTTGCCTTGTCCAGCACGTTCGCAAGCCCGAGCGGGGAAGCGCCCGAATAGGTGTTCCCCACGACCGGCACGAGCAGCCCGTCCCTGATTTTCTCAGGTGGCACGCCGAGCATCTTCGCAACGTTCTTCGGGAACTTTGCATTCGGCTGGTGGAACACAAAGTAATCGTAGTCATCCACGCTCCTGCCCATCTTCTCAAGCAGCCCCTCTGCCGCTCCCTTCACGTGCTTGAAGTACGCAGGAAGGCCTGTGAACCTGCCCCCGTGCCTCGGGTAGTCCGCCTTGGGCCTCCTCCAGAAATCCGGGGTGTCCGTGGTGTATGAGAATGTATCCTCTATTACCGCAAGGGAATTCTCATCCTTGCCGATTATGTATGCGGCTGCGCCCGATGCCGCGGAATATTCCAGCGCGTCCCCGGGCCTGCCCTGCGCGGTGTCCGAGCCCGCCGCGAGCCCATACTCAACCATGCCGGAGTCCACGAGGCCCATGCATATCTGCATGCCCGCAGTCCCTGCCTTGCACGCGAACTCAAGGTCCGCGGCAGTGACGTTGGGGGTTGCGCCGATTGCCTCCGCAAGCATGGTTGCGGTGGGCTTCACCGCATAGGGGTGGCTTTCGCTCCCTACATAAACCGCGCCGAGGTCTTCGGGGGAGATTTGCGCGCGGGCGAGCGCAATGCGCGCCGCCTCCACCGCCATCGTTGCCGCATCTTCATCCATTGCCGCAACCGCCTTCTCCTTTATGCCGAGCCCGTTCGCTATGCGGTCCGGATCCTCGCCCCATACCTTTGCAATGGTCTCGGTCTTTATCCTGAACTTTGGCACGTAAGCTCCATAGCCGACTATTCCTGCCATTTGGTCACCTATATCCTGTTCAGCCTTTCCTTGAGCTGCCCCACGCCCATATTAGTTGTAATTATGGGGATCTGCTCCTTCTCGGAAATCTTGAGCGCGAGCTTGTCCACCTTCTTTATCCCGTGCATCACTACCGCCGCTGGCTTGGACGGGCTCACCCTTATCACAACCATCGGGCTCCTGCCCGTGGAAACTCCGGTGAACACCAATGCCCGCTCGTTCATGTTGCCGTAAATGCCTGTAAAGAAGGAAAACG
Source organism: Microcaldota archaeon (assembly GCA_964552755.1). GTDB lineage: Archaea > Micrarchaeota > Micrarchaeia > Anstonellales > Bilamarchaeaceae > CAZKHX01. Next base: position 20,276 of record CAZKHX010000011.1, read on the forward strand.
GCATCTCAAGTATTACCTTAATTGAATCTATCAGCGTATACCCATACAGTTGCTTGTTCTCTATGAGGTCCTTGTTCGTAATCACTTCGCCCTCTATGAGGTCAATGAAGTCCGGGAGCGAAAGGCCCCTTGCGAATTCGTGCACCTCGAAGTACTCCTCCGCCGAGCTCTTCTCTTCCGTGAGCCTCTGGATGATTTTGCCGCCTCTTGAGGAGTCCAGCTCGAACAGCGCATTGACAAATCTCTTGATTGTGCCCGTGCCGGGCGACTTCCTCCTGTTGCTCTCATAGTCGCTGATTGTGGAGATGCCGACTCCGATGTGCTTGGAGAGGTCCGCCTGCGTTATCCCGAAAATCTCCCTCCATTTCTTCATCGTGGAGCCGGGGTCTTCCGACAGCGCTATCTCTCCGGCTATCTTCATCCTGAGTTTGTCAATCATCGGGGCTATAGTGGTTCGTGATATATAAAAAGGTTTCCCTTTTGTCTAAGTAGGATACGTTGAATGGCGAAAACGTTGGGTTTTAGAAACCAAATAAGCACAACCCATCCATGGGGAAAATAGGGGATTTTTCATTTGATTCCGAGCCGCCGCTCCGTGAGCTGCTGGAGGCATACAAAGCCGCAGGCTTCCAGGCATCCGTGCTGGGGGACGGCCTCGGGCTGTTCAGAAAAATACAGGAAGAGAAGGCCTCGGGCTGCAGGGTATTCCTCTCGTTTACCGCCAACATGGTGGCTTCGGGCCTCCGCGGCATCTTCGCGGACATGCTGAAGCGCAGGCTCGTGGACGCTGTAATTACTACTGGGGGCAGCCTCGACCACGACATGATTCGCGCCTACGACGGCTACGAGCTGGGCGCGTTCGCCGCAGACGACGGGGAGCTACACAGGGAAGGCATAAACCGCATAGGCAACATATTCGTGCCCACCAAGCACTACGAGCTATTGGAGGAGAAAATGAAGCCCGTGTTTGAGGCATTGCATGCTCGGGGCCCCATCGTGAGCCCTTCGGAAATTGCTGATGAAATGGGCAAAACCCTAAGCGATGAGGGGTCGTTCCTGCACTGGGCGCACAAGAACAATATTCCGGTATTCTCCCCGGGCATTACCGATTCGGCGATAGGGCTCCAGACTTATTTCTTCAAGCAGAAGAAGGGATGCGCGGACTTCGGGATAGACGTTACGAAGGACATGGGCCGGCTTGCGCAGATTGCGCTTGACGCGGAAAAGACCGCAGGCATTGTACTTGGGGGAGGCATCTCCAAGCACCACCTCATAGGGGTGAATCTGCTCCGGGGGGGGCTGGACTATGCGCTCTACGTTTCCACCTCTGAGGGGTGGGAGGGCTCCCTCAGCGGGGCGCCCCCGAGCGAGGCGGTGAGCTGGGGAAAAATCCGCGAAAGCGGAAGGTATGTAAATATTCGCGGGGATGCGACAGTGGTCCTCCCTCTATTGCATTACGGGGCAGGAGGCGAAAAGAATGATTGACATACTTGCGGCAATAGTTTCCGGGGCCGGAATCAAGTTCGTGGACTATGTGGAGGACACGCTCAACGGCAGGAGCCTGTGGAAATGGCCCGTTGCGCTCATTGCGGGCATCGCACTCGGCTACCTCCTTGCATATTCCCCCGCTTCCACTATTTTTATTGCAATAATTGCTGGCGTGGTGTTCATGGGCAAGGTGGACCGCCCGAGCCTCGGGTTCGGGCTGTTCGTCGCAGTGCTCTTTGCATTGCTATTCGGAATCGCGCCAATAGACCTTACGCTAATCGTGCCGTTCTTCATACTTGCGGCAATGGATGAATTGCCACTTACGGGCAAGCTCTACCCGCTGAGGAAATACCGCCTCTGGACGAAGATTGGGGCGCTCGCGGTGGGCCTCGCCATATGGCAGTGGCAGTACTTCGTTGCTCTCATGGCTTTCGACGCGGCCTACATCGTGGTTGCACATTATGCCGAGGGCGAACGGAGGGCCGAGCCGGAAGTGGTGCCTGTGAAGGGAAAAGCCATGGCGAAGAAGGCTGCGAAACCCAAAAAGAAGGCAGGCGGGACCGCGAAGAAGGGGAAGAAGGGGCGCAAGTAGCCACCGGAAACCGGCCTGCGCAAGGCTTTTTTAACTTCAGCAACGATATGCACCCATGGAGGTGTCCTTATTCTGCAGGTACCCGTTCACCTCCGGGGCGAAGAAGCTCATGGAGGATGAGGGGGTTGCGCTCACGCCCAGCGTTGCCGAGAGGGCGCTGCGCAGGATAATGGGCTCCCTCTCGGGAAAAACCCGGGATTCCCATTCCGTGGGCTATTCCGACGACCTTGAGGAAATCGCCTCCTACGGCGCCGCCCGCATGATGCTCTCGCACATGCGCAACCGATACATAACGAACAAGTTCGCGGTTGCCGAGGCAAAGCGCGCGGGAAGGCACTTCGGGAACGAGAAATGGGAGAACATAATGGGGCTGGGAAAGGAGCTCGGGGTGGTGCCGGAAGAATACCGGGGCGGCATGGCGGTGAAAGTCCCCGCATACGTGCAGTTCTGCCCCAAGTCCCCGCACTACAGGCTTGTTTTCCGCAACGTGAAGGACGGGTATGTTGAAGTGAGGAAAGCGGAGGTGCTGCGCCTCATGGAGGAAGCGGTGAAGATGAGGGTGGAAGAGCTGAAGCCGCTCCCCAGCCCCCCGAAAGTAATTGAGGAATACTCATTGAAGCTCAAGAGGATGCTCCCGAAAACCGAGGCGCGGAAGTTCAGCTACAAGGAGGGCGAGAACCCGCCCTGCATAGAGCGGCTGATAGAGCAGGTGCGGGCGCACCAGAACCTCCCCCACCAGGCGAGGTTCTTCCTCGCGACCTACCTGCTTGCGCGCAACATGCCCGCCGAAAGAATAGTTTCGCTTTATTCGAACCTCCCGGATTTCGATGAGAACACGACCAGGTACCAGCTTGTGCATGCGCAGAAGAGGGGGTATTCCGTGCCCGCGTGCTCTTCCGTGCTCAGCTACGGCCTGTGCGTGGCAGACTGCAGGATAGGGACCCCACTGAGGTGGAAGGGAAAATGGAAACGAAAAGGCTCATCCTGAAGAAATTCTCGGACTACTACCGCACCGCGAAAATCACGGTGCCTGCGATTGCGCAGAGGGAGTTCGGGGTGGGCGGGTTCGCAAAGAAAATCGAGTCCCGGCACATCGCGTTCCAGAACGACGAGATGCTCAGGAACTACCTTGTGCAGGACACGCCGCTCTACATTTCCCATTCAATAGCATACTATGAATTCCCTTCGGCAACCCCCATGGAAAAGAAGAACTGGGGCGGCGCGGACCTCATCTTCGATTTGGATGTTCATGCAGGCATTTTCCTCACCCCGGAGGAAATTGAAAAGGTGAAGGGGGACGCGATTGCGCTGAAGGAGGATTTCCTTGTCTCGGACTTCGGCATTTCTCCGAAGCAAATCCGCACCGTATTCTCCGGGAACCGTGGCTTCCACCTGCACGTCCCGGACCAAGATTACCGCGGGCTGGGGGGCGATGCGCGCAGGGAAATCAGCGACTATGTTTCCGCAACCGGGCTGGACTACCGCACCTTCTTCACCAAGGAGGAGGTAGGCAGGGGCGCATTCATGATAAGCGGGCCGCGGGAAACCGACTGGGGCTACCGCGGCAGGTTCTACCGCAGGGTGGAGCGCATGCTCAGGAGCGAGCCCCAGAAAATCCACCGCAGGCTCAAAAAAGAGGGGGAGATGGCCAACTTCCTCTCCGGTATGCGCGAGGGCATATGGAGCAGGACCTCGATAAAGGACATCATCGAGCGATTAGGCGTAGTGTGGGAAGGCATGCCCATAGGCAGCATAGACGTAGATACGGGCGTGACGATAGACACTAAAAGGCTCATCCGGGTGCCCGGCACCCTCCACGGCTCCAGCGGCCTCTGCGCAATGGAGGTGAAGGACGTGGAAAAGTTCGAGCCCTACAGGGATGCGGCGGTGCTCGGGAAGGAGCCCATGCGCATCCGCGCGCTCCAGCCCGTTGCAGAGCAGGAATTCCTGGGCGAAACAATGGAAAAAATAAGCAAGGGGGCGGAAGCCGAAGCTCCTGCCTCCTATGCGCTGTGCCTCGCCCTCAAGGGCGCGGCAGAGCTTACGCCTTAGTTATCCTCGGGGGAATGAGCGGCGGCGGGAGCCTCACCACCTTTGCGGCGAGCACTGCCTCGCTGCTGAGGATGAAGTTCAGCATGGGAAGGATTTCCTCCCTGTATTCCGGGGGAAGGTCCTTTGCCTTGCCCTTGCTCTTCTTCTTTATGTCGTCAACGGACTTCTTGTCCCTCCTGTCGACGATTTCGCCCTCCATCCTGATTTCGCCGATCCCGCCCACGTACTCGACCGTGTACTTGTAGGACAGCGTAATCTCGTTGTCCTTGAATTCGGCCTTCGTGGCCTCCAGGTTCAGCTTGAGGCCCTTGCCGGGGCCGGGCTTCATTCTTTCCGCTTCAACTTTCCGTATTCTTGAACCCACAATCACATTCTCACCTCATTCTCCATTTCCCATGCCTGCCATGCAGGCAAGGTATTCTTCGGTCTGCCTCCACTGGCATTTCCCGCCATAGCAGCCACAGCTCGTGAGCCTCAGGCAGTCGTATTCCGGGAGGTACTCGCATGTGGTTACCGTGCCTTCCGCATCCACCGCAGGGACGCAGAGCTGGCCGGAGCATCCCGCGGACGCGCATTCGGTGTCGCTTGTGCACTCGGTTTCCCCGTATACTGTGGCCACGCATTCCTCCTTCATAGTTGCGTTTGCTATGCTGTCGCAGTATGCAGGGTCTTCGAACTTGTACGCAAATTCATAATAGCACACGTCCCTGATGCCGGAAGACGCCATTTCGCAGAGGGAATCGTCCCCGAGCGCAAGGCCAATGTTCACGTAGCATGCATCCTGCTTCACCCCGGTCTCCGGGCAGAGGGAAGGCAGTGCATAGGTAACTGCCACTTCGTAGACGCACTTTGCGCTCTCGTTCATGCCCAGGCATTTGAAGTACGCGTCGCTCGCCGAGCTCATTGCATAGTAATGGTTGTAAAGCTCCGATTCCTCCACAAGCCCCTGCGGCACCTCGAATGGCTCCGCGTGCTCCCAGTCCTGCGACTGCACTTCGAGCGCGGTCCACTTCGGCACCCCGAGGTCGGAGTACTCCATCTTCTGCTCCCAGAGCTGGTGGGTGTGCGGTTCTATGCACAGGGTGTAGTTGTACTGCTTGGATATGAGCAGCATCGGGTCGTCCGGGGAAAGGCCCATGTCCCTGAGCTCGCTCACCGTGAGCTTGGAATAGTCCAGCGTATACTTCACTTCGGTGCAGTTGTGGCCGTTCACCACCTTCTCTTCGGTATGCTCGTCCACCATGATGCCGCCCTTCTCCATCATGCTTTCCACGTGCTCCGCACGCCTCTCAATCGCAGCGTCCTCAAAGACGAGCGCCTCGAGGTTGAGCGCAAGCGGCATGAACAGGGTGCCGTTCATGTTGTGGCATTTCTCCACGCCCCTGAACTGGAGGCACAGGGTACGGTTGGCATCATTTATGTAGAGTTTCCTGCCGTGGAGCTTGTCCACCTTCTCCACGTAGCCCCAGCCATCCTTGCCCGAAACGGTGACGTCCGCCCCGTAGCCCTCGCTGGAAGTTTCCTTGTATTTATAGGTATATTCCGGGGCCCCGACCGGCTGGCCTATTGCAGCCAGGAGGAGCTCCTCAGTGGCGTCGTGGCCTTCTTCATGCCCGTCATGGCCCTCATGGCCCCACAGCGGCTCGGTCCCGCCGAACATGCCGGCAAGGTAGTAGACGCCTGCCGCCACCACTATGACGACGGCGATGGAGACCAGTGCATAGCCTAAATTCTTCTCCATAAGCATTCACCTTCCAGAAACTATCTTTAATACATCTAAATCCTTCAGTTTATAATCCTTGCCCAGACGGCGCTTGCTTCTGCCGTCGACAGCACATATGAAGTTCGACGCAAGGTCGGTGTGCACCCTCCCGGCAAGGTCCAGCGCCGTGCTGCCTTCGGGCAGCAGGTGCACGTTGGGGAGCACCGCGCCCTTCCTGTCGGTCCACTTCCCCTCATCCTCCACCGGGAAGGCGCTAACCTGCTTCAGGCCGCCGAAAACGAGCTCCTCCAGCGCCTGCTGCACACCGGTGGAGCCGTGCGCGGAAATAAACTCCTTCACCCTCCCGAGCGCTTCCCCCTGCTCAGGGCTGCCCGCGCCTTTTACGGCGAAATCCGGGCTCCCAGGGGCGTATTCGGCGATGCCGGCCTTTTCCGCCTTCCTGAGCACCAATTCGTATAGCGCAGAGCACGGAATTACCTTCATCTCCGGGAATTTCCTCTGCAGCGCGGAAACGTCTTTCCCGGAATCCGCCTTGTTCGCGGCGACCACCATCGGCTTGTGCTTCAGTATTGCCTCGGCATACCTGAGCCGCTCCGCCCCATCCCAGTCAATCCTATCCAGCGGGAGCGAAAGGGATTTCGCTATTTCCTCGGCCTGCGCAGCAGTTACCTTGAGTCCGGTGAGCACGTCTGCGAGCTCGGCAAGCCCCCTTAGGCGGACCTTTTTCCAGTTGCGTTCAATAACGCTGAAGAACCACTGCTCGAGCTCCCTCCTCAGGAACATTACCTCCTCTGCGGGGTCCGCGGCCTCTGCCGGGTTGCCCTCGAGGTCGGTGGAGCCGCTCGCGTCCACCACGTGTATGAAGCCGTCCGCGGTGCGCAGGTCGTCGAGGAACTGGAATCCCAATCCGCGGCCTTTATGGGCATCCGGCACTAGGCCGGCAACGTCCAGAAGCTGCACCGGCACGAAGCGGGTGCCGCCCCTGCAGAACGAGTCCCGAGGGCTGCACTCCTTCCCCAGCTCAGTATGCGGGCATTTCCTCCGCACATAGCCCACCCCCCTGTTCGGCTCCAGAGTGGTGAACGGGAATGGCGCCACCTTCGCCTCAACCATGGTAAGGGCTGAGAAAAACGTGCTCTTCCCTGCGTTGGGCTTGCCCACTACGCCTACAAGCAATGACATAAGCGCACTTCAAACAGAGGATTAGGGCGAAGGTAAAATAAAGAGGGCGTTTTCGTTAGGCTATTTCCGCTTCTTTTTCGGCTTTGCCTTCTTTTTCGCCTTTTTGGCTGCCTTCTTCCTCACTTTCTTCGGCGCTTTCTTTTTGCCGGCCTTCTTCGGGGCAAAACCCTGCTCGATGTCCCTGTCCACGATGTCGTTGGATACCTTCATGACCTCCATCGGCTTGTAGATGGGCTCTGGAGACTCCTTGAACTCCTGCCTTTTCTCCTCCTTTCTCTCCCTTTTCCCGAGGAACCACTCCTTAATCCTGCCAAAGAACCCCATCATATCACGAAGAACTATCGGGGAAAACCATAAAAACTCTTTCGCATCCGCACAGGCGGTCGCAACGTGAAAGCTTAAAATACTGATAAGCGATGGGGATGGCATGTGCAACATAATCCTCGAGGGGACCCGCGGCATTGTGGACATGGCCAAGTGCCCCTATGAATTCGCCTCCCCCGAATTCATGAACTTCCACCTGAAAGACCTTGCGGCGATTGAGGAGCCCATCAAGACCCTCAGGTACGAGGAAGAGATGATAATCGACCTCAGCGAGAAGCAGACCGCAATACTGGTGGAATACGCCTCCGTGATAAAGCAGGTCGAGGAGCTGCTGCTGCGCAAGGACATCTACGGGCTGGAGCAGGATGAGCACTACAACGACAGGAGGAAGCTCATCCGCAAGTTCTACGAATACATGTTCATGAATCCCGTCCTCGCGGAGAGGATGCTTGAGGAATACAAGGAGCCCCCGCCTGAGAGGTCGCTTTACCTCAAGGGATACCAGACCTTCAAGGCCTGGGTGAACGGGATACACAAGACATATACCGAAACCGAGCTGTACAAGCTCACCAAGAAGACCGGAGACCTGCGCGTTGCGTTCCTTTCCCTTACCGGCCTTCACTCCCTGCACTTCGTGCAGAGCCTCGTGCTTGCACTCCCAGAGGATGCGAAGCCCGTGAAGGACCCCGAGGGCTCCTATGACCTTCCTTATGGGCAGCACGTGCAGATTTACGAGATGCCCGGGGAGGAGGCCTACCTCTACGTGCAGGGCAGCAAGGAGATGGACAAGCTCCCCAAGGATTTGGGGAAGATGCTCCGCTCCCTCATTGAAAGCGAGATGAAGGAGACCTTCAAGGAGGAGAATTTCGACATACTTTACCAGCTCAAGATGAGGGAGTACAGGCAGAAGTTCCTTGATGCGGCAGTGGAGCAGGGCATCAAGATAACCCCCCACCTCGCGCTCCTCATGGGCCGGGAGGCCGCCTCATGGGTTGTGGGGCTTGGCGCGCCCATAGAGAACCTTGCCCTTGACTACGAAAACGTCACGGACATTTACATAGACTCGGAAAATTCCCCGATTTACATAGAGCATGCGAAGTTCGGGCTGTGCCATACACTCTATAGGTACAACCGCCCCCTGCTCGACAAGGCATTCCGCAACATCGTGCTTTCAGAGAAGGGCAAGAAGTTCGACGACATGAACCCCGTGGTGGACGTGGTTGTGAAGCGGCACAGCATGAGGACGCACCTCCAGCGGCCGCCGGCCACTTTCGGAGAGCTGCAGGGGGCCCTGAGGATAATGAAGGAGGAGCCCTTCACCTACCCGCAATACCTGTATTTCAAGTCGTTCACGCCCTTTTTCTGCGGCTACGACGACGTGATGGTCGGGCTCGGCGCAAGCGAGGCGGTGCTCGGCCTCAAGGGCGTGGGAAAGACTGCCTTCACCGCGGCGAAAATCTGCGCAATCGGCACCACCCGCAGGATAATCCCCATCCAGGACATACAGGAAATCCCGGTGCGCGCATTCAGGAAGCGCGGGTTCCACATCGGCGCCGCAAAAGTGAAGAGCGGCATAGGCGAAGAGTCGATGATGAAGCCCACGGGCGAGCTGGACCTCGTCGCAATGGCCAATGCCCTGCTCAGGATGGGCGATGCCGCCCTCGTAATCAACGAAATCCGCTCAAAGAGCGCTGTTCAGGGCGTAATCAACCTGCTCAACACCCAGCCCGGCGTGTTCCTGCTGTACAACCTGCACGCGGAATCGCTTCAGGACGTGCAGGACCGCCTTGAGCTCGTGTTCGGAATCCCAAGCGCCTCGATGTTCGCAACCGACCGCTACACCTTCCTAAAGAAGGCGCGCTTCGGGAGGAAAGGCCGCGTATACCGCGTGCTCGGCTACGAATTCGAGAGCGACCCGGACAAGCGGCAGTTCACGGAAGTGTTCCACTTCAAGCGCGGGGAGAACATAGACAAGTGCAACATAGAAGCAAAGTTCATCCGCAACCCCGAAGCAATGGAGCACGACTACGGCAAGGTGAGCCTTGCGAAGCTTGAGGGCAACCTGGACATTGATTTCGTGCCCCCGGTGCTTGCGCGCAGGAGCGAAACAATGGGCCTCCCGCCGGAGCAGTACATCCTGCAGGCATTCCTCAAGGGCAAGTTCTACTGGCACATAAACCAGGCAAGCCTTAAGCTGGATGACAAATTGCTCCGTGAAATAGACTTCGTGGTGAAGACCAATACCGAAGTGAACCGCATGCTCGCGAACATTGAGGATGAGAACGGCGCGGTGGACTTCACGCGCGCGGAAACGGAGATGGAGGAAATCCTCAAGAGGATGCTCAAGGAGGAGCTTGCGCTCCGCAAGCTGAAGGCTAAGGGAAAGGAGTAGCCGGGTAATTGAGCTCTATGTACCTGCTGTTGCGCAGCAGCACCTTGTGTATCCCGCTCCCGTACTGGAGGGCGCGCTTTTTCCTTTTTACCGCAATCTCAGGGACGCCCAGATAACAGGCCGCATCCCTCAGGAGCCCCTTCTTGAGCTCCCTTTCCTCCATTCTCTGCGGCAGGGGGATTTCGAAGACCGTTTCCGCAAGCTTCCTGTTGTGGAAGGGGAACCTTGCCTCCAAATCGTATTTTCTCATCAGCTTCTTCAGCTGACCGATTTCCCTGTTCTTCAGGTTCGCGAATTCTTTCTGGAGTATCTCGTCCAGGTTCTTGCCCTCGTTCCAATAGGTGTAGTAGCGCTCATAGCCCACGAAGAGCTCCTCCGCGCCCGCGCCGAAAAGCACCACGTCCAGGCCTTTTTCCCTTGCCATTTCCCCGACTGCGCATGCTGGCACGAGCAGCTCCACGCGCAGCAGGTTCCCGGGGGAAGAGGAGTAAGCCGCCCCATAATAGTTCAATACGTCCTCCTCGGTGAGCATCTTCACGTGCAGCGGGAGGCCAAGGTGCTCTGCCACCCTCTCCGAATAGCCGAGGTCCTCGCTGCCGGGCATGCCCACCGAGAAAAGCTCCACCTCTGCATATTTCTTTGCTATGAATGCAACAAGCGTGCTGTCTATGCCTCCGGAGAACGCGACGCCCACCCTGTCCTCGAGTGTCTCCGCGACTGCCTCTTCGAGAGCTTCGGCGATTTCCAGCATGGTACCACTAAGGAGGAAGGTATAGTAGAGGTACATTGCTTTTAATCCCTATGGAAACCGGAAACCCAAAACCGGAAACAAAAATCAGAAAACGGGCCCG
>CAZKHX010000012.1:0-24455 GCA_964552755.1 Microcaldota archaeon
TACATGGTCCTAAGACAGCCGTAGGTCTGGAGTTCAAATCTCCACGGGCCCATTTCAAGTTTTCAGTTTCGGGTTTCCGGTTTCCGGACGACGGGGATTTTCTTGTTTTGTAGTCGAATTTCTTTGAATTCAAATATCTTAGGTTTTGGGCCCTTTGGTCTTTCAATTCAGCCATCGTTTTCACCCTTAATACCTCTCTTCGCGATACTTGGAAGTGCGTTTTTTCGTCTTCTTTTGCAGTTCGGACAGGTGCGCGTTGCCGCTTTTGACCTCCACATAGGTCGGCGGTCCCCTGCGGCCGGTCAGGAAGTCCACTTTTCGCTCCTTGTAATCGCTTCCCCTGCCGGTCCTCTCGACTTCATAGCCCTGCATGGTCCTGCCGGTGGCGTAGTTCTGCTCGGCCATGGAGCCGCGCGTTTTGTTCATCGCCAGCGTCATCCTTTTCTTCGATTTTTTCATTTCATCCCAGATGCCCATTTTTATCCCCCTGTGCAATAATGTTTTTGTTGTTTTTATATTTTTGGGAGGCATGTTTCCAGTGACATGCTCCGCTAGGCACGCCTCTTGCACGAGACGCGCCAGGCAACGGCCGAAAAAGCCGAGCGGGGAGCCAAGAACCTGTTATAGGGTTCCTATTCCCTGCTTTAGGGGCTTATTTCAACCTCTATATCCTCCAATTTCAATTTTCTAGCTAACCATCGCCATCACCTCCTGCTACATATTGTTTGAGCTTACAGAGCATTGAGCGCACACGTACGAGTGAAGTCATGAAATTGAGATGCTCCCTCTGCGGGATAATTTTCAACGAATTGCAGAGGTCGAGCCAATACTCGGTTTCATTTGCCTCGCCTATGCAGGTAACAAGTTTCTGATTCTGAGCCTTCCTGGAATCAATCGCACCCATCTCCGCCAGGTTCGCACATATGGAAGACGCGGAGGCAAGAAGCTGCTCCTTCGCCCTCCTGCTCATCTGCTTGTTTTCCATGAACTCAAAAATATCCTTGGACAGGCGGAAGGCCTCCTCATAAACCTTCAAATTCTTGAAATTCTGCATGGCAATCACCATTTTCCGACTTCGCGGCTCTGCTCGTAGAGCGCCCACTTCCTTTCATCGACCTCGATTTTCCCATTTTCTTCCATGTTCATCACCTTCCTTCCCCGGCTTCTCCTTTTGGGGAAGTTTTAGAGCGAGCTTCACTCCGAAGCCCGCGGTTTGACGTTTTACGGGCTGAAAGGAGTGAAGCGAGCAAAACTTCCCCACGTCGCAGAAGCAGAGGTCGCTCGTTCGGTGCGAGTTATTATTCTCTTTAGCCGCAGCGTGCCCGGAGCGAGGGCGAAAAGGAGATTATTGCTTTCGGCGCGCTAGCGCCGAACCCAGGGGGCCTGAGCATTAACTCCTTTTCCTGCCTGAGCGAAGGGCAAAGAAATAAAACGAGCACGCCGGAAGGCGAGAACGAGCGACTCATCCCTAATGGGAATAGCTGATGATTACCTCTTCCTGCACTGCCAGCGTATCCCGATTCCTTATCACTTCATGGAAGTTTTCCCGCAATGAAACGAGCACGCCGGAAGGCGAGGACAAAATCCGGAAACTTTGTCCGCTATCGGAAATTTTAGATTTCCGATTCAAGAACGAGCGACCAATAGTTTTACTTAATCTTGCAGATGTACCTCCCCGCGATTGCCGGTCTAATCAATTCTATATGCTCATTAAAACTTGGATTCAGGAGCTGGTTGGGTTCGGCGGGATCTATCTTTCCTCTTAGGATGTGGAGATGCGGAGCCTTCCAATGTTTTCCATCAAGATCGGGCTGTCTAACACATATTATCAGTCTATCATCCCCCTTATCGAATACGTATTCCGATAGATGGTGGATTGGATGCTTAAACCAAACTGTTCTCGCAGCGGTTATACGCGCATCTTTCCACCAATACATGACAAGTGCGCATTCATCGAGTACACTTATCTTTTCGGTTTTGTCATCCCAAAATTTATTGATGATTACGTCAAGACCTTCATCTTTTATATAATCTTCTAGAATGGAGAATGGAAATGGAGCAAAAACTCCAATATTGTCAGGCTTTCTTTCCCACTCAATGTTTATCCGTTCCCTCTTTTTCCTACGGGGCATTGCATTTCCTCCTGCTTACATCTCAACCGAGTGCCAATATTCTCAGACTTTGTTTATAAAAACGACGAGACCTCACTTCCAGTAATGCTTCAGCAATTACCGGCAAACCGCCCAGCCCAGATTTATAAATGATTAACCGGATACTATTCGGAGAGGCTTATGGAAAGGAAAGCGGCTCCGATCCTTAAATGGGCGGGTGGAAAACGGCAACTGCTTACCGAACTCCTAGCCCGGGTGCCGGAGAGCTTCAAGGCATACCACGAGTTCTTCTTTGGAGGTGGCGCGCTTTTCTTCGAGCTTTACAACCAAGGCAGGATAAAGAAGGCGTACCTTTCGGACCTTAACCCGAAACTCATAAACGTCTATAAAGTGGTAAAAGAGCGCCCCGAAGAGCTTATGGAAGAACTCAAAAGCCCGAAATACAAGAATGAAGCCAAGGCGTTTTATGAGATACGCGCCTTGAAGCCTGAGGATGCCGTTGAGCAAGCTGCAGGGTTCATCTACCTGAACAAAACTGCCTACAATGGGCTTTATAGGGAGAACGCCAAGGGAGAATTCAACGTTCCGTTCGGGAAATACAAGAATCCCAGAATATTGGACGAGGAAGGTATTCTAGCCGCCTCCGAGGCATTTTCTATGGCAGAACTTCTCTGTGGCGATTTCTCGCGAATATCGAAATACGGGAAGGCTAAGGATTTCGCCTACTTCGACCCCCCATATCACCCATTAAGCAAGACCGCTTCCTTTACAGCTTACACATCTGAGGTTTTCGGTCCGGAAGAACAAAAAAGGCTAAGGCGCATTTACGATCAACTGAAAAGAAAGCGCGTAAAAGTACTGCTGAGCAACTCCTGCACGGATTATATAAAGGAGCTCTATGCGGATGAGAGAGCCGACATCGTGCCCGCAAAAAGAATCATCTGTTGCAAGGTTGCGGGAAGGGGGCCAGTAAACGAGATTCTGGTCATGGGGGGCTACTGATGAAATTCCAGGAACTTGGTTTCAACTCAAAAGAGGAGTACTTCAAAGAATTTTTCTCAACGCTTCTTGAGACAAACAGGACCGCGCAGTTCTTCGTGGACTGGAAAAAGGTCCATGCGCATATAAAGGTGCATCTGGATGAAATCTCCCTGCTGAATGGACTGGTGAACATCCCAGATTCAAAAGAAAGAAGGAAGCACCTGAAGGAAATCCTTGAGAAATACCCCAAAACCCGATTAGTGCTTCCCCTTATAATCGCAATAAGGGACGAAAAAATAGACGTGCTCAAGATAGGAGACAATGGAAGCGTCAGCTACATGGATGTGGACTTCAAGAACAGCACGCTGGAACGCATCCTGGATTTCTGCGACCAGAGCGAAATCATCGAGCTTCTCGGCAAGGTGAAAGACCTGCATTCATATCTGACTGGTGTCGAGGTGGGGATGGACACGAACGCAAGGAAGAACCGCTCCGGCATCATTTTTGAGCGCCTCATCATAGACGCGCTTAAACGAAAGGGCGTAGACGCCCGGGAGGCTAAGGGAAGGATCGATATAGGCAGAAAAAAGAAACCCGATATTGTGATTTACAAGGATGGGCAAGTATTCGCCATAGCAGAAGTGAATTTCTTCTTCGGGCTCGGCAGCAAGCCGCTTGAGACCGTGCAGAGCTACATAAATCTGCAGCGCGAGGCAAACGCGAGGAAGATACGCTTCTTGTTCATAACCGATGGCCCGGCCTGGAGAACGGGCAAAGCGGAAAGGGAGAAAGCATTCGACCAGATAGATTATCCGATGAATTTCGCGCTCGCCACGAAGCTAATTCCTAAGATGGTGGAGAAGGGATGATCCCCTTAACTTATGAGAAGTACAAGGAATACGATGGCAAAGAAGTTTCCGTTGCTGGCGTAAAATTCCTGCTCGAAAAGCCCGTGCTGAATGGCACCCGACCGAAGGACTTTCAGCTTCAAACCTCTACGGTCTATTCCTTCCCGAAAAGGGGCGACTGGGCAACCCACCATCTAAACTCTTCTTACAGGGGAAACTTCGCCCCGGAGATTGCCAGGAATATGATTCTACGCTATTCCAGGAAGGGGGAAATCGTCTTCGATCCCTTTTGCGGGAGTGGAACTACGCTTATAGAAGCAAAACTGCTGGACAGAAAGCCCATAGGGATGGACATAAATAAGGATTCCGTCCTGCTGAGCTGGAACAGGCTGGATTTCGGGAAGAGCAATGGCGCCAAGCTCTACATAGGCGATGCCCGCAGGATGAGCCGGATAAGAAGTGATTCAATTGATTTTGTACTCACCCATCCGCCTTATGCAAATATAATCCGCTACTCCAGAAGGCAGGGAGACCTGTCGCTTCTGGACCGTCCTTCGTTCATAAGGGAGATGGGGCAGGTCGCTTCTGAGATTTATCGCATCTTGAAGCCCGGAAAGTTCTTCGCCATGCTTATAGGGGATGCAAGGGCCGGAGGGAAATACCGCCCTATTGCTTACCAGGCTATGAAGCAGGTTCTTGGGGCCGGTTTTTCGCTGAAGGAGGACATAATCAAGCTGCAATGGAACTGCTCAAGCACAGGATACTGGAGGAGCCAGAGCGAAAAGTACAATTTCCACCTAATAATGCACGAGCATCTCTTCGTTTTCAGGAAATGAAGCACCATAATTTATAAATAGCCGGAGCCTATCCTATTAGAAAATGAGCTTTTAATAAAAGCGATCTCCTTTATTAATTTTTGGCATATTAATTATCCATAGGGTGGAATTATGGTGGATTCAGTAAGAAAGCACATAGACATTACTCCGGACAAAAGCCTGATGCCGAAGATAGGGGGTGGTGCAGGTTACTCAGTTCCGCAGGCAATAGCCGAGCTGGTCGACAACGCAATAGACGCACATGCTGAGGACAAGGTACTGAGGGTCGATATCACTTTAAAACGGGATTTTATCGAGATTTCGGATAATGCGACAGGGATGGATGAACAAACCGCTGCTAGGTGCCTAAAGCTCGCACATTCTTCGAAAAAGGGAAAATTGGGGGAATTCGGCTTGGGTCTGAAAACCGCGTGCCTAAGTTTGGGGCGGCGTTTTACCATAAATACTACCACTGAAGAAAGCGAGGACGCATATCACATTGCCTATGATGAAGACGAGTGGATGAGAAATGGCGACCTGGATTGGAAAAAGTACCCTCTGCACATAGTCCAAAAGGAGGATGCGAGCGAACATGGCACGAGCGTCAGGATTTTCAACCTCAAGGTAAGCGCACACACCAATTCCACTTACATCCGGGAAGACCTTTCCAAAAGATTTGCCCCGTTTATAACGAGTGGCCAGCTCATCATTTCCGTTAATGGCAAGAAATGTGTTCCGCAAAAATTAGAGTTGACTGAGGGCGGAAAAAAGGATTTTAGGATAGATCTTGGGGATGGAAAGAGCCTTTGGGGCTGGTATGGTCTTCTCAGGGAAAGCTCGCAAAAGGGATTTTATGGGTTTAGCACTTTTAGGCGCGGAAGGATGATCACCACGTTCGATAAAATTGGGATAAAGGAACACGCGACCATCGCCCGTATTATTGGGGAGATTCATATGGATCATGTTCCGGTGACACACAATAAGCGCGAGTGGATAAAAGAATCGCCGGAATACGTGGAAGCGATCGCCCTGCTGAGCGAGGAATTCAAGGAAATCCAATCAAAGGCCAGGAAGATGTCCAAAAGCGATAAATTGACGCCACAACTCATCGAGAAGAAGAATGTATGGCTTGAAAAAATCGCTGAGGTTGTCAAGCTGCCGGAATTGCGGGATTACGCGAAGCCCAATGTCACAACCGACTTATCAAGCGATTTGCGGGGTTCCGACACTAGCAATGTGCCCCCTGCAGAGATGGAGATAGA
Organism: Microcaldota archaeon; assembly: GCA_964552755.1. Taxonomy (GTDB): domain Archaea; phylum Micrarchaeota; class Micrarchaeia; order Anstonellales; family Bilamarchaeaceae; genus CAZKHX01. Next base: position 6,018 of record CAZKHX010000012.1, read on the forward strand.
AAAGAGGGACTCTGGCGAGAATCCAATCCAGCAAGAGCTACACGAGTACAAAGGCATTCGAGAAAGAAACCCCAAAAAAACACACGTGAAAAAGGTTCATGTCATAACAATAAAGGGGAAGAAGTACCGGTTTACCCACGATTTTGCTACGCTAGGAGAGGAGGCCAATTGGAAGGAATACGCGATAAGCGATGACAAGGGAATAGAGATTTTCACCAATATCGATTTTCCGGCTTGGGACCTTACCAAGGACAAGGTTTTCTATGCCATCTACCACGTTGCCGAATCGCTTGCAGAGATAATGGTTCTGCAGGCTAATGAAAACCCCCAGCGCATTGAAGAGATAAAGGAACTGATCCTGAGGAAATCCTCTGAATTAATGGAGCAGTTTAAGGAAGAGGAAGATATCCTTAGAAAGCAGCAAGAACTTGATGAAAAACTCCATAAAATAAGAGGTGAAGAAAGTGACTGAATCCAATGAACGTGAAGGAAGTTGGGCTAAACGCCATGAAATCATGGATACATTAAAGGGGATGGGCAGCTACGGCTGGTTCCATACGATAATAGGGAAGAAAAAAGCCGATGGCAAGATGGTAATTCGACTGAAGCGGTTCCGGAACTGGTACTCTATCCCTTGTAAGGAGGATTACCTCAAAGTCAAGCATATGCTTATTAGAGCAGCGATTTCTCTTGGCTGGGACAGTGCAGGGGGCGGTGGCAACCATGATGCTATACGGGATATGCTTTCAGAGACATCCACTCTTATAGCTGAAAAAGCGAAGACAAATGAGCAAAAGCAAAAATTGAGGGGCCAAATCTCGCAGCTGCGCTCGCAGCTTTCGGAATATGAACTTGCCTTCCAAAAATTAAGGCCTGAAGCTTGGAAAGAAGATCTTCAGGATTTCCAGAAACTCCTAAATGGTGGTGGGCCTGAACATGACATCCAGGACTGGCTATACGATCACTTGTGGATTTTTGGACCCCATTACATTGAGGCTTCAAAACAGGACATCACTCGCGATAACGACAGGATTGATTTTCTCTTAAGAAGGTACGACGCTTTTTATGATGTTGTGGAGCTAAAGCTGCCTTCATGCAAACTGTTCGATGGAGATGCAGATTTGTTGACGTCCCCCAGCAGAGAGAATCCCATTTCTTCAGATGTTAAAAATGCAATTAGCCAGGTGATCAAGTATCTGGAGGAGTATGAATTGGATAAGACGAATCGCTTCTATGCTGATCGGCAATTGGTTCATAAGCCAAAAGCCATAATCGTGATCGGCAGAAGAGATGAAAAAATGCAAACTGCCCTGAGGACATTGAATCACTATTTCCATGGCATAGAAATTCTTACTTATGATGATATGTTGGATATCGGTAAGGCATTGATAACCATGTTCGAAAAGTCAAGGCTCCCTAAGATCAAGAAGAAGGTCGCGGCAGAGAAAAAGACTACGGCTTAAACCGGACTTTGTTTGCTTGTGATTCGCAGCCCTCCTGCATCTTCCTCACCTTCTCCAGCAACTCGTCGTTGTTCGCCCTCTCTATGCTTTCGTACAGCTCATTTTTCGCGGTATGCACGTAAACCATTGTGGTCTGCAGGTCGGTATGCCGCGCGAACTTGGAGGCAAGAACCACATTCCCCCCGTTCTTCCTGCAAAAGTTCGTAATTGCATGGTGCCGCAAGCTATGGGTGCTCAGCCGATACAGGGTTTTGGGTTTTTCCCCAACGCTGTATCCATACGCCATGTCCAGCTTGGCCTTCCTGGTGTATTGCACGAACATCTTCCTTGCGGTTTCGGTGGTGATGTGCGGCTCGGTGTTCTCGGTCCTCCTGCCTTGGCCGAAGGAAAAGAACAGGTATCCTTCCGCCCTGGCAATGTCCTTCTCAAAGGTGCCGATATAGCGGAGCACCGAGTCAAAGAGCTTCTCCGGAATCAAAAGGTAGTCCGTCTTCTTGCTTTTCTCCGTGAAGATGCGCAGCTCGCGGCTGCGCAGGTTGATGTCATTCACATTAACCCTTATGGCTTCCCCTATGCGAAGCCCCAGAACGGCCTGGAAGGAGAAAAGGAGCCGCGCCTTGGGCTCGTCTATAACGCTGAAAAAGGCCTCCAGTTCCTCTTCCGTGAAGCCCTTGTTCATGGAGCCGTATTTGGGAGTTTTCCTGCGCAAAAAGCGGCTCTTGCGCGCTTCGGAGAGTATCCCAACGGCTTTTACCAGGCTTGACTTGCTCAAGTGCTTCCCAAGGAACTCAATCTGCTCCTTTATCTGAGGCCAATTTTTGGTCAATTCCTTTGAAATCTGCCTTGCCGGAAGTGTTTGTGCTTCACCACATGCCGGAAACTGAAAACCCGGAACGGGAAACCCGCCAGTCCCACTTCGGCAAATAAGCGACTGGCATGCCGTAGGTCTGGAGTTCAAATCTCCACGGGCCCAAAATTCTTCTTTTATGCGCCGCCCTCGAGCAGGTCGACTATTTCCACGTATCCGGGGCCTTCGCTGAGGGCGGCCATAGCATATCGCGTGGCGGTCTTCCCATCATTGTCCCTGATATCCTTGTTCGCGCCCATGTTGCGGAGAAATTTTGCTATCTCAACTTCACCAAGGATTGCCGCATACATCAGCGCGGTCTTGCCGTGCCTGTTGGGGTGGTTCACATCGACGGGGTGCTCCATGGAGCCAAAGAGGCTGCGGACGCCGTAAAGGTTGCCGGTCGAGGCGTAGGCAACGAGCTCTTCCCCGCCAAGGAGCTTTATCACGCCCCGGGTGTGGGGCCTGCCCATTTCAATCGCCGCCATTCTGGCCGTCCTGCCTGCGACATCTTTTGTGAGGACATCAAAGCCGGCGGAAACCAGCATTTTCACTATTGTTATGTTGCCGTCGAGGGCGGCATTGAAGAAACGCTCTGCCTGCCTTATTTTCTCGGCGTGCCTGTCTTTTGCCGGGTTGCCCCTTGCAGTGTCTTCCAGCGGGTCGTGATTCCTTCCCCTGCTGCCTGCCCTGCACGGCCCGTTGCCCCCCGGTTTTTCTATGGGTCCGAATATCCTCCTCATAACAGGTATATGTGCAGGAAAATGTTTAAAAAACCAGAGATTACCACACCCAAGGGCGCTTCAGGAGGCATCCACCACTTCGGCAAGCCCGGAGATGTCCTTGTTCACGGTTGCGGGGCTCCCCTTGTAGTAGACCTGGCCGCTTCCGGAAACGAATACGTCGAGGCGCTTGGAGGCATATACGTCGTAATCCGCTATGCCGCTGATTGTGATTGCGGTGCGCTCCGTGGTGAGGCCAAAGGCGTTCACATCTGCGGTGCCGCTCACTTTTGAGGTGTGCTCATCAGCCGTTCCGCTGAGGTGCATGGTTGCGGCGCCGGAAACAACAGTTTCCAGTTCGCCGCAGTCGACATCAAGCGTGATTTCGTCCGAGGAGCCGCTCACCTCAATCCTCAGGCTGTCTGAGGTGATTGTGTTTTCGCCCTTGAGGGTTGCGCCGCCGCTGAGCTCCACCTTCCTGAGGTCGTCCACTGTGATGTAGACCTTGACTATTTCCGTGGGAATTATTGTCTCGTATTCGTCGGTGTAGATGTCGAGGGCGCCGTTGTTTACCGTTGTCACGAGGTGCTCGAGCACATTGTCCTCAGCGGTTATTTTTACTGAATCAGTCGTGCCCTGCGTTACGTACACTTCGCCCGAGCCGTGGTATACTATTGTATTGAAAGAGGGGACGCTGCGCGTCTGGGTTACTATGTCCCCGGAGCCGGTCTTCGGGAGCAGGGTGCATCCGGAGAGCAGGAGCGCGAACAATGCGAAAATTGCAATTTGCCTTCTCATGCGGGGATAACAATAATAGGATATTTAAGCGTTGGGCAAGGTCAGCCGTATTTCAGCTTCATCAGCAGCAGCGCCCCCGTGAAGAAGAACGCGAAGGCGTTTGCGAAGAGCAGGGGTATGTCCCAGTCAACAATTGCATAAACAAGCCAGAGGATTACCCCGGCGAAGAGGATGACGCACATCTTGAGGGAGAGGTCGCGCGTGCTCTTCGTCTTCCAGCTCTTGAGCACCTGGGGGAGGAAGCCAAAGGTCGTGAGGGCGGCAGCAACCAGCCCCACCCAGACGATCGGCGCGAAGTCAAGCATGGGACCCTACTTCTTTTTCCTGCCCGGCTTCTTGGCAGTCTCGGGCAGCTCCCAGCTTTCGGAACCCTTTCCCTTCGCCCCTCCGGCGCCCGCCTTCTTTTCCCTTTTCAGGCGCTCTTCCTGCTTTTCCTCCTCCCTCTCTATCACCTTCTGCAGGGTGAAGCTCTCGGGCAGGAGGTGCTCGGGGGCGACCGCGCGCTTTATCATGAACAGTATGCGGAGGAGCAACTCTAGCAGCATGAGCATCGCGAGGAACGGGAGGGTGTCTCCAAGCAGCGCAACGATTTCCTCGAGCCTCTGCTCAAGGATTGCCGCTGAGAAGGCCGAGGGCTCGGTTATGAACACTGCCAGTATCGCAAGGGGCACCATCTTCGCGATGTCCACGGAGATGTCCTCATCGTAATAGGCGCAGATGCGCGTTGCCGCGACGAGGGAAATCGAGATGAAGATGGCGTCCTGCACCGTGCCTGTCTTGGACATGAAGAAAATCGTGAGGGCGAGGACCACGAACCATAGGAACGTGAGCAGGGGGAACACTATGATGTACTCCATTATGAACTTGAGGCGCTCGAGCACCTGCGAGACGAGGCTGGGCCCGACCTTGCTCCAGTCGATTACGAAGAGCTCGCGCTTGGAGAAGTTCTTGTAGAAGAGGCCGATGATTATTGCATAAAAGGTGATGCCGATTGCAAGGGCGAGGATGCTCGCAGGCGTTGTGCCTATCTGCGCCTGCAGCTGCGCGTAAAGCTCCCCGATTGCCTGCGCAAGGGAAATGGAGGCGTCGGTCGTCATGCGGGGAATTCCACCGCAAATCCTTTAAACCTCCTCCCCTCAAATGTGGGCATGGACGGGGAGCTCGGGATAAACGTGAACAATCCCGTATTGCGGAAGGACAGGATGAGCACCGGGGTGCCCCAGCTGGACCTGATGCTGGACGGGGGGTACAAAAACCCGTCAACCGTGCTGATGATCGGGCCCAGCGGCCCGGAAAAGAACGTGCTTGCATACCATTTCGTTGCCGCGGGGATCGCCGCGGGGGACACTGTATTGTATATCAACACGGACCATACGCCTGATGAGGTTGAGAAGAGCGCGGGCCAGTGGGGCGTGAACATCAAAGGGGACAATTTGCTGTGGCTGGACTGCTATTCCGCAACTGTTTCGCAGGGCGCGGGGAGCATGAAGCCCGGGGTGAAGACAATCAGCGGGCCGAGCGCGCTCAACGAGCTGTCGCTGGCGATTGCGGAGGAGCTGGAGGCGCTGGCGGGGAAGAGGCTGCGCGTGGTATTCGGCTCGTTCTCGACTTTTGCGCTTTACAACCCGATGGACAGCCTGTTCAAGTTCCTTTCACTCGTGGAGGGGAGGTTCAAGAAGGCGGGCGCGACCACCATGCTGCTCGTGGAAGAGGGGATGCACGAGGAGAAGTTCCTCATGACGCTCAAGCACAACATAGACGAGGAGTTCATAATCAAGGTTTCTGCGGAGGAGAAATTCCTTTCGGGCCCGCAGTTCCCCATAGACGTGCCGATAAGGGTGGGCAAGCTCGGGGTGGAGGTGGAATAGGTGTACGAGATACTCGCAAAGCTCAAGGACGCCGGGATAATGGCCGCAGTGATAAGGAGGGATGGGGTCATGCAGGCGTCAAACTTCAACCTGCCGGACGGCGCGGAGATGATGAGCACCGTGGGCTTCAACATCGGAGACCAGCTCCTGCGCGAGCTCAAGGACGAAGGGGAGGAGATGATACTCACCACGGACAAGGGGAACGTGGTGCTGAAGAAGATGGGGGACGACGTTCTCCTCAGCGTAATCACTACACAGGAGCAGTATGACTTCTACAAGTCGCTGATGGAGATGGAGAAGGGATGAGCATGGATTCTGTTGCGGCCGAGCTGGGCCGCAGGGGCTTTTTCTGCGACGCGAGGATAGTGAGGAGGGACAGGAGGTGGGTTTCCTCCCGGGACGGGGACATTGAGGTGCAGCGAAGCCCGGACGAGGGGATTGCGGTAAGGGCTTTCATTTCCGGCTCATGGGGGTTTGCATCGGGCAGGCCGGAAGAGTTTGGGGAATTGCTCGGGCGCGCGGAGAAGCTGGCGCGGATAGGCGAGGGAAGCGCGAAATACCCCGAGAGGGAAGGCGGGGGGGAATGGAAAGGGGAGGAAGCCGGGGGGCTTGGGGGCTCGGACCTGGTTGCGCTCTGCAAAGAATGCGGGAAGCGCATGGAAGGGGAAGGGATAAGGAACAGGCAGGTCTCGTTCACAGAAATAAGGCATGAGAAGGAGTACGCGAATTCGGCGGGGGGGCGGTTCTGGGATTCGGGGCTCCTTTTCTACGCAAGCATGGGCTGCGTGGGGAGGATGGGGGGCGTTACGCAGGAAGGGCGGGACCGCTGGGGCTCGCTCCAAGGATGGGACGAGGGGGCGGTGCTTGGGCGCGCGGGGGAGGCGGCGCGCAAGTGCACCGAGAACCTGAAGGCCGAGGCCGCGCCCCGCGGGGAATTTGCAGCGGTGTTTGACAATGAGCTTGCAGGCGTGTTCGTGCACGAGGCAGTGGGGCATGCATGCGAGGGGGACGCGATAGTGGACGGCACTTCCATCCTGAAGGGGAAGATGGGGGAGAAGATCGGCTCGGGGCTTGTGAGCATAGTGGACAACCCTGCACTGGAGGGCGGGTTCGGGAGCTATGCGCGGGATTCCGAAGGCTCGGAAGGGAAGGAGGTGCGGCTTATTGAAAATGGGGTGCTCAGGGGCTACCTGCACTCCGGGCAGAGCGCAGCGGAGCTCGGGGAAGAAAGGAACGGGCATGCGCGCGCGGAGGATTATGCTTCGATGCCCATTGTGCGCATGAGCAATACGTACATGGAGAGGGGGGAGAGCAAAGTGGAGGAGGTGCTCGATGTGCGCAATGGGCTTTACCTCAAGGGAATGAGCGGCGGGAGCGTTGATACCTTTACCGGGCAGTTCATGTTCAGGTGCGAGCAGGCGTTTGAGATTGGGAACGGGGAACTGGGGAAGGCGCTCCGGGACGTTTCGATTACCGGCAGCGTGCTGGACACGATGGGCAAGGTTGAGATGGTGGGGAAGGATTTCCAGCTCGGGCCGGGGTTCTGCGGAAAGGGCGGGCAGATGGCGAACGTGAGCGATGGCGGGCCGCACATCAGGGTCTCGTCAGCAAGGGTCGGATAACTGCTTTTTTGAATGCAAAGGGGAGCATTTCCGCGAGGTCCGAGGCGGAATAGGAGAAGCCGAAATTCCTGTAGAGCATGTCGCCCGCGTAGCCGTTCACGCGCGCGGCATGGTAGGCTGCGGCGAGGTTGCTGTTCTTTGCGAGGAGGGCGGTTAGGAGGCCGGCAAGCACGTCGCCCGTGCCGCCCTTGGTCATGCCCGCGTTGCCCGTGCGGTTCTTCACCACGCGCTGGCCGTCGGAGATGATGTCGACTTTCCCTTTGCGGAGGATGGTGCACTTGTACTTTGCGGCCATTTCCTTCACGTTTTCTTCCGTGCCTTCCACCCCGAAGAAGTATTCGAATTCGCCCTCGTGCGGGGTGAGGACCGCGCCCACCGCGTCCTTGGGCTGGAGCATCCTGAACGCGTCGCCGTCTATTACCTTCTTCCTGTAGGAGCGGAGCAGGGAGCGGATGTCGATGTCGGCATCATCGAGGCCGGGGCCGGCGAGCAGGGCGTCGGCCTTCGGGTCGCGCTCAACCATTATGCATTCCGGGATGCCTGAAATTGCGAATATCAGCTTGTTGTTCATCTCGCCGGGCATGAAATAGACAAGGTCGGAGAAGCGGCGGGCGCCGAGGATGGAGAAAACCGCCGCGCCGTGGTACTTGCGGCTGCCGGCGGCGATGAGTATCTTCCCGTTGTCGCCCTTGCGCGAATAGGCAAGCGGCCTCCAGACGAGGGAGAGGTATTTCCGCATGGTTGGGATGCGAAGAAAAGGTATAAAACCATGCGCACCACTAGGTATGGGGTTAGGAGGTAAGCCCATGAAGGTTGAGCAGTACATAAAGGATGAGCTGGGCAGCAAGGGGGCGCTTCTGTTCTCACTGGTTGACCCGCTGGACTACCCCTCGGTCGAGGAGGCGGTGAAGGCCGGGAAGAACATGGGGGAGGGGGGCGCGGATATCGTACTGATAGGCGGGAGCACCGGCGTGCAGGGCGAGATGCTGGATACCGTTGCGAAGGGAATAAAGGAGGTGGTCAGCGTGCCCGTGGTGCTGTTCCCGGGGAACATCGGGACTGTTACGAAGTATGCGGACGCGGTCTACTTCATGTCGCTGCTGAATTCCAGGAACCCCTACTGGATTACTAGGGCGCAGATGCTTGCCGCGGAAATTGTCGCGAGGAACAAGGTGGAGCCGCTTTCGGTAGGGTACATGGTGGTGGAGCCGGGAGGCACGGTCGGCTGGGTGGGCGACGTGGACATGATACCGCGCTCAAAGCCCAAGCTGGCTGCGGCGATGGCACTTGCGGCCGAATACATGGGGTTCAGGCACATAATCACTGATGCGGGAAGCGCGCCCGAGACCGGGCACATCCCGCTGGAGATGGTGAAGGCGGTTGCAGAGGTTACGACCGTGCCGTACATTGTCGCAGGCGGGATAAAGACCGCAGAAGAGGCGAAGAGGATAGTGAAGGCAGGCGCAGACGTGGTGCAGGTTGGCACCGCATTCGAGAGGAAGGGCGGCGTCGAGGCCGTGAAGAAATTCGTGAAGGCAGTGAGGGAGGGGAAAGGATGAAGCAGAAGCTCGCGGACTTCCTGGTACACACCGGCGCGCTGAAGTTCGGGGAATTCACGCTCAAGAGCGGGAGGAAGAGCCCGTATTTTGTGAATACCGGTGTGCTTGCGAAGGCTTCGGAGATGAGGGAGCTCTGCGGCATGCTTGCGGCGAAAATTGAGGAAGTGAGGGGGTGCGAAGTGATATTCGGGCCCGCGTACAAGGGGATACCGCTTGCGGTGGGCACCGCAATGGAGATGGAGGCAAAGGGGAAGGACGTTTACTGGGTTTTCAACAGGAAGGAGGCGAAGGGCCACGGGGACAAGGGCGCCTTCGTTGGGCACATTCCCGGGAACGGGGAGAGTGTAGTGATAATTGACGATGTGTTCACCACCGGGGGGACGAAGGTTGAGGCAGTTGGGATGCTCCGCGCAATGGGCGCTGAAGTGAAGGCGGTTGTCGTTGCAGTGGACAGGGAAGAGAAGGGGAAGGAAGGCTCCGCTGTTGGGGAGTTTACAAAGGAAACGGGAGTGCCCGTGCATTCCATTGCAACCGTTTCGGAAATGATGGCGTACCTCAAGGGGAAGGGCGATGTGGGCGGGGAGCTCTACGGCAAGTTCCTTGAATACAGGAGGGAATACGGTGCAAACACTGGAGAAGCTGGCGACTGAGAGCAATTCCATCCTCTGCTTCGGGATTGACCCGGGCGGGGAGGAGAAGGACATATACTCGTATTATACGGAGATAGCGGACAGGCTGGTAGAGGAAAGGCTCGTATCCGCGATAAAGCCGAATTATGCTTATTTTGCGGCGCAGGGGTTCGGCGGGCTGAAGGTGCTCAAGAGGATTGTGGAGAGGTATTCGGAAAAGACGTTCGTAATCCTAGATGCAAAAAGGGGGGACATCGGGAGGAGCAGCGATGCGTATGCGCGCGAGGCGTTCGACTTCTGGGGCGCGGACGCGGTCACTGTTTCGCCCTACATGGGCTCGGATTCCGTGAAGCCGTTCCTGCAGAAGGGGAAAATAGTGTACGTATTGGGGAGGACGAGCAATGCGGGGGCAGCGGACTTCCAGGAATTGAAATTGAAGAACGGGAAATGCGTTTACGAGGAGGTCTGCGCAAAGGCGGCATCGTGGGGCGCGGGGCTCGTGGTAGGGGCGACTTCCTCTAGCGCGCTCGGGAAAGTGGTGAAGGCCGCGGGGAGGAACACGCCTCTGCTCATCCCGGGAATCGGGAGGCAGGGCGGCTCCTTCGACGTGCTGAAGGCGCTGAAGGGCAACCCATTCATACACCGGGTGAATTCGTCCTCTTCCATAGCGCAGGCGTGGAGGAAGAGGAAGGGCGGGCCCGTGGAAGCCGCGGCGAAGGAAGCGGAATTCCTGAACAGGGAGATAAACAAGAGGATTTTCTAGCGTGGCCTTCGAAGGAGCTTCGTGTCGTTTAAAACCTCTTCGGTGCTATAAAACGGATTTATGAATTCTACTACAAAGGCACGGGAGAGGCCCAAAGCGGGAAGGAAGCCCGGGCTCGGCGCGAGGGTGCGCGCATTCGGGGCGAAGCATTGGAGGAACAGGGAACTCTACGGGTTGCTTGAGAATGGGGAAATCGAAAGGGTGGCGGCGCTTCTGATTAGGCACCCGGAAAACGCAAGGCACGTGGGCAGGCTTCTCTTCGATGAATCTTATGGCTGGTCAAGCGACCCCCACGGATTCAACGCATTGGCAGCGATGGCGATGGCCGCGCGGGATGGCGCGGACCTGTCGGCAGCGGCAGATGCCATGGTCAATTGCATAGGTTATGAAAGGGACCCCAGGACAGCGGCGAATGGAGTCTGCGTTGAAGGGGACGTCTACGGCCTGCAGGTGGCTGCCGGGAAGGTAGGAAACTGCGGGGAGAAGATTTGCAAAGCGCTGCTGAGCCGGATAGCACTGCGGGGAGGGGCAAACGAAATCCGCCAGCTCGGAAAGGTCGGGAACCAGGGGGAAGTGAGCAGGGGCACGATAAACCGGCTGTGGGGAATGCTGCTCCCCGGGCCTAGGCTGGTGTGCGGGTACAGCAGCCAGCAGAGGAGCGATGCGGTCTGGGCGCTGACGGAGATAGGGAAGAACGAGGCCAACCGCGCGAAAGTGCTCGATGTCGTGGGCGACTGGATGGGGGACAGCATCCGCTGCAAGGAGAATGCGGTGCTGGTTTTCGAGAGGCTTTTCGAAGGGGGAGTGGACATTTCGGAAGCGGCGCCGGGGCTGGCGAAGGAGGCGGGGCTGGACAGGGGCCTTGGCTCCAAGGGCCTGGTGGCGGCCATCGCAAACATCCAGGCGGGGCACCTGAACGACGGCCTCAATGGAAGGATAACGGGGCTGCTCAGGAAGCACGCGGAGAGGGCGGAGAGCGCATAGAAGATTGCGATGCGTTCGCGGGAAGTGAAAATCGCCTTCGCGGGCGCTGATAAGATTTCTTTTGGGGCAGGTGCACCCAGGTAGCCATGGTTACATCCTAATTATGCCCTTGGCCTGCGCCTATACCTGGGTGGCGGGGGAATGTCCGGGGCCTGCGGCGTGCCCGCGTAGATGAAGAACGCGGCGGAAGCGAAAGAAGAGGCGAGCATGCACAACCCGAAAAGGAGCATCGGCGGGAGGAAGAGCCCCTGCACTGCTTCATCCACTGCTGGCATTGCAACTGAGATAAGGTCCTCGTGCAGGGGCTCGTATGCATAGCCGAGCGCGATTCCCTCTATCATCCCGGGGAGAAGGAAGAACAGCAATATGGAGAGCGCGAAGTAGCAGAAGCTGAACATGGCGCACAGCACCGCGAGGGCGAACGCCATCTCCGGCAGGGTTTCCGAGCCGAAGTACAGGAACGGGAATGCGGCGAAGATTGCGAGCACGAATGCAACCGCGGCAATAAGGGTATACGTCGGCACCCTCGCAATCTCCATGCCATACTGGGCGCGTATCTCGTCAATCTGTATCGCAATCAGCCTGCGGAGTAGGTGCATCCTCAGCTCTTCGGTGTTGGAAACGTATCCCTTGTCCATTATGCCGCAGGCATAGTCGTCCGTCACACCGCCTATCTCGGTGTCAGTGAGCCCGGTCTGCGTGACGGAGCAATAGGCGAGGGTATTCTCGTAGGTGACGGAATTGATTTCCGGCTTGTGCGCAACCAGTATCGGCATGAGCTGCTGGGGATAGTCCTCCTTCGCCTTGCGGATGAGCTCTTCCTCCGTGGCGGGGATGAACACAAGGACCAGCACCATGAATAGCGCGAGGAACGCAAAACCCAGGAACAGCGCGCCCGCCGCCTTGAGCAATGGCTTCATGCAGGCATATTGGGAAAAGAGGTTCTTATTGCTTGCGCACCCTCTTCGCCGGGAAGGCTCACGCCTGCTGCTGCGCAAGGTATTCCTTCGCCATCTCCCTTATCCCGTCCCCTATCGGGCGGGGGCGGAAGCCAAGCCCGCGCCCCGCCTTTGAGGAATCGAAGGCGCGGTCCGAGGAGAGGATGCGGATGTGCTCGGAAGTAAACATCGGCTTCGCGCCGGTGAACGCGCCGAGGGTTTCCTCCAGCTTTGCATAGGCAAGTGCGAGCTTGGGGGAAACGTGTTTCGAGGGGGGGGCGCAGCCGAGCGCTTCTGCGGCCAGTTCGTAGCAGCGGGACTGCGTAACCGGCCCGCCGCATAGCACGTAGGCGCCCGTTGCCTTTTTCGCGTGGGCGGAGGCAATTGCGGAGGCGGCATCCTCCACGTGCACGAACGGGAGGCGGTTGCCCCCGCCCCCCAGTATCATCATCTTCCCCTTCCGCATCATGCGGAAGACGCTGTAATAGTCGTAGTAGCCTGGGCCGTAGATTACCGCGATGCGGAAAATGGAATTGTGCTTCATGCGGCGCGCTTCCTGCTCTGCTGCGGCCTTGGACTTTGCGTATTCCGTGTCCGGGTTCAAGGGGGTGTTTTCATCTGCGGGGATTTCCGCCATCTGCTTTCCATATACGGTAATTGAGCTTGCGAAATGGAAATTGCAGTCCGGAGGGCAGGCGTCAACTAGGTTTTTCGTGAGCGCATGGTTCGTTTCCCAGAGGTCCTTCCTGTCCCAGAATCTCATCGAGCCCGCAAGGTGGACTACCGAGTCTGCATCAGAGAGCTGCCCTTTGAGGGATTCGGAAGAGAAGTCGGTTACTATTTCGCCCTTCAGGCCGGACGGCCTGCGCACTAGGGGCACTGCATCCATGAGCTTGAGTACTTCACCGCCGAGGCGGCCGGAACCGCCTGTTACATAAGTTGCCACAGAAGGGGATGGAAGGGAAAGATTATTAAATGCATCTTCCACATTATAAGAACATGGCACACAGGGCCAGGGGCGGGAGAACTCAAAAAAGAAACGGCCAGCAGAAGGGCCAGAGGAGGGACCCGGTGGAGAGGGCGCTTGCGGCGCAGAAAGAGGCGATTGAAGGGGCCAAGCTCACCCTTGCCGTAAAGCACCACCTTTTCGAGCACGGCGAAAACCTCGCCAGCGTCCTTGTTGATGAAACGCCTGCGCAGCAATTCCTGAAATTCTCCGCATTCGGGCTTGGCTGCGTGCATTCCGATTTCGAGAAAAAAGCGATTACCTCCGGGGCGGTAATAGGCAAGCTGGGCAGCGCAGTTGCGGATTCGCTCACCCAGCGCGAAGTAGTGGACCTGCTCGGGCCGTGCAGCCCGGGCGAGAGGGGCGCCGGCCCCCTGGTGGAGGCTTACTCCTCCCGCCTGGAGGAAGGCAGGGGCGGCATGAGGCACCTCAGGGAGCTCAACGCAAGCCCTGGGAAGGAAACCGGGGATTACAGCGAAGCGCTTTGTGAAGGGAAGATAACCCCTATGGAAGTGCTGGAGATGTCCATGCACCTTGCGCTGGACAGCCGGGACCCGCAAAGGCTGTGGGGCATGCTTGGGGACAAGGCATCGGACGAGCTTGCAAAATTCATCATAAAATTCTATGCGAACGCGATGAAGGCGCTTGGCCTCGGCAGAATTGAGAGGCGCCTGCTGAACATGGGCGTTTCGCGCCTCTACCCGGACGAGTACAACCGGGTAAAGGAATCAATGTGGGAAAAGAGGCTTGCAAGGCAGATTGCAAAATCCGTGCTTGAAAACCTACTGCACAGGGAAATGAAGCGGATAGGCGGGAACGCACTCCTGAAAGCAACGGAAATAACCAGCAGGATAAAGTGGGATGCGCGGGGCGCAATCAAGATTGTGGAGAAGGACGAATTCGACTGGGATACTGTCGGGGTGCGGGCGGAAATCTGCATGCCCGCGGGGAAGGTGCACGGCATCGCGAACAAGATGAGGAAGGGCCTGTTCGAGATGTGCAGCGCGGGGACGAACAAAATAAACAACAGCACTTTCTGGATTACCAGCTGGGACGACCATTACGCAGACAGGGGCACCAGCGCGTCGGGCATCCACATAAACTTCGTAATCCACACCCCCGAAGGGAATATCGGGGGCGAGATGCAGATACGGGATGCGGAGAACGGAAAGGAAATGCGCGAGGGGGAGGCCGCGGACGCGCACTACCAAAGCAGGTGCCCGAATGTAAATGGGAACGGGAATGGCTACAATTATGCGCTCACGCAGAATGCCTTCAAGGCAATCAAAGAATTCAGGGGCAATGTCGCGGCAACCGAAAGCAAAAACCCGCTGAGGAACTTCAAGAGGCATTTCCTCACCGTGGACCATGGGATAAACGGGGAAACAAAGAGAGAAAGGCTTTCAATCCTGCTGGAGCAGGGGGCAAAGGTAGTGGATGCGGTGCAGGGCACGTTTGGCGTGGAGAAGGCGGTGATGGCAAACGGCAACGGGCTTTCGCTGCATGATGACTGCCCGGCAAAGCTGCACCTTAAGATGCTTGAGGAGCCTAGGGAGATGAGCCCGCATGAGCTCAGGAGGCTCGCGGAATCCGCGCGCGAGCAGACGAATAAGGTGAGCCTGCTGGAACTTTCGAAAAAGCGGGTGGACTCCAGGTTCAGGGGCAGGAGATAGCTACTTTTCGAAGAATATTGCGCTCTCGCGGACCCTGAGCTTCCGCGGCTTCACGTCCGCAGTGCGCTCCATGCACGCTGCGATTTTCCCGGAGAGGCCGAGGCGCTCGCCTATTCGAATTAGTATCTCGTCCACGGGGATGTGCTCTCCGGCCATTACCGAATTGCCGACCACGAGGCAGCCGCCCTTTCCGCACATTGCATGGAGGTTGCGGAGCACCTTCTCCATGTCCGCAAAATAGGAGCCTGCAATGGGCACCCTTGCGGCTATTCCCTCTGCTTCCGGAGGGGCGGGCGCAAAGGATTCCCCGGTGATGAAGGAGCGTACTTCGGCACCCCTCATCTCTTTCGTGCTCTGCTTCTGCATCGTGAGGAGGGAGAGCTCCAGCCCATATACCTTGGAATAGTCTATGTTGTTCAGGTAGGGCGGGGAGGTTACGAACACTTCGGCTTTTGCATCCGTGAAGTCGCGGGCATCCCCCAGCTTCAGCTCGGGCTGCGGGCCGGGGGACTGGTGCTCCGCTATGTCCGAAAGCATCTGCTTCGCCTTCCTGCGGAATGCCTGCTTCACCGGCATTGCGCTCTTGCGCGGGTCCAGGCGCAGCACCCCGCCGTCCTTTATGAAGAAGCCGCACTGCGGGAGCGCGGAGAGGAGCGCGAGCAGGAAGAGGGAGCCGAGGCGCTCATCCTCCATTTCCTCTATTTTCCCGCGCAGGCAGCAGATGTCGTTGTACGCGCGCCTGCCGAAGAAGCGCTTGGGCGGGAAGAGCTCGAAATCCCATTCCCACGCAGGCGCCTTCCTTTCCCGGAAAAGGAGGGCGAGCTCGTCTTCCGCCTTTTTCACATCGAAATCAGAGTAATCATCGCATTTCACTTTTGAAACGAAAACGGCCAGGGGCGAGACGTCTATGCCCGATGCCTGCAGGCCGCGCTGCTTCGCGGCGAGCGCGGTGGTGCCTATGCCGAGGAAAGGGTCGAACACCCGCCCCTCTGCCCCGAATTCGGAGAGCGCCCAGCCAACCAGCAGGGGCGAATATGCCTCCTTGTAGTAGAACCAGCGGTGGAATGGGAGGCGCCTGCAATGCTCAAATGTAAAATGCTCCGCGATGTTCACTTGTTCATCTCCGCGGCTTTTTTGGAGAGGGCGTCAGCCTCCCCATTCTCCTCACGGGAGACCCACTCGAAGCGCACGAGCATGTCTCCGAGGAGGAGGTCTATTTCGCCCTTGAGCTTGCGCAGCTCCGGGTCCTTTATGCGGAACTCGCCGCGGAGCTGGTTGATTATGAGGGAGCTGTCGCTGCGGAGCACCACGTCGGTTTCGCCCATCTCCTTTGCCTTCTTTATCGCATGGATTACCGCAAGGTATTCGGCGCGGTTGTTCGTGCCTTCGCCAAGAGGTATGCTCTCCTCCGCAATTGTCTTTCCTTCCTTCACGAAAACTATCCCTGCTCCCATTGGGCCGGGATTGCCGAAGCAGGCCCCGTCGGTGTAGATTATCATCAGCGCACCTCATGGATTTTAAGTTGTTGCTTTTTTATTCCTTACCTATGACGGAGATGGAGATGTCGGTCAGGCCCACGGGGAGGGTTACGTATATTACTGTCATTGTGCTTGCCGCGCTGGCGACCGTGGTGGTATGGAACATCAATGCGGCGATAAGGGATTACCTCCCGGTAGACCTCACCATTCTGCTTTATGCGATATGGGCGATTGGCGCGCTCGCGGTAATCATCTCGTTCGTGCGGCACAAGGTGGAGGTAATAGAGGTAAGGGACACCGGGATACATTTCAAGGGCGGCATTTTCAACACCAAGAACACGCACATACCATTCCACAAAGTAGACAACGTGAGGGTGAACCGCTCGTTCGTGCAGAGGATGTTCATGGTGGGCGAGCTTTGCATAGACACCGCGGGCACCACCCAGCTTGAGATACAGATGGGCGACATCCCGAACAGCCAGCTGGGGAAGCTGAGCGCCGCAATACACGAAGGGGTAAGCAGGGCCCACAAGGGGAAGGAGGAATGAGCTTCTACCCGATAGGCAGCAATGCAAAGGCGGAGGAGCTGCGCTCCCTCGGCGCCGGGGTTGAGGGCGAAAACGGGGAACCGGTGCTCCCCCTCATCGAGGCGGCTTATTTTGCGGAGAAGGGGAAGATTGATGCTGACGCTGCCGAATTGCTTGCGAAGGCAAAGGAAGAGGACGGGCTTGCGGAAGAGAAGTACGCGGTGCTGAAGCACCTGCGGGGCCGCGGGTACATCGTGCGGTGCGGCACCGGCGAGGGGCCGTGGATGCGCGTGTACAGGAAGGGCTACCGGCCGCGGGACGAGCAGGCGGTGCAGCTGCTCAAGGTCGTGAAGGGCGGCGGGCCGCAGGACCTGCTTTCTGACCTTGAGAAGGCGGGGAAGATGCGCAAGAAGCTGGCCTATGCGTTCGTGGAAGGGGGGAAAATCGTCTTCGCGGGCGCGGGAAGGATTTCTTTTGAGTGAAAGTGCTTATGTAACCATGGTTACATGAATTGCACCGCGCCTCACAAGTACAACAGGGCGAGGCCGGCAAGCATAAGCGCTATGGAGACTATTTTCAGCGCCATGTTTCTGGGAGTGACCTCTTCCTTGAGTATAGCGGGATACCAGAGGGAGATGGCGGTCGCGAACGCGAGAACCGCGACCATCTGGAAGCCCGAAAGCACGCTGACCAGCGAAGGGATGCCGTGCATCACCGAATAGTAGAACAAAATCCCGCCGATTATGCTGAACAGCGTGAACAGCACGACGAGGTGGCGGCGGCTCATTGAAAAGTCCCTAAATGCGTCCGTTCGTATTTTCCCGTTGGCAAGGAGGAAGCACGCGGAAATGAGATATCCCATGCCTATCAGCACGAGCCCATGCACGAACTCAACGTTCATCAGGAGGACTTTCGAGAAGACCAGCTGCAGCGCGTAGATGAGGGAGGATACGCACATCAGCAGGAGCACCTTGGAATTCACGCTGAAGAAGCCTCGGCCGTCCTTTAGCGAAATCAGGATGCTGCCGAGCAGTATCAGCACGAATGCGGCGTATTGCACGGTAGTCAGCACTTCGCCCAGGAAAAGATGGGACAATATGAGCACGAAAACGGGCATCAGGTTGAACAGGGGTATAACGCGGGAAACCTCCTCCGCGTAAAGCGCCTCCAGATATGGAATGAATGCGACCGGGCCGGCAATCCCAGCCGCAATCCCCAGCAGCAAGATGGGCAGCTCCGGGAACTCCAGCCCGTAAAAAAGCGCAAGCAGGATTATGAGCGACTCGGAGGCGGCCATCAGCAGCACGAGGCTCATGGGGCTCTTCATCTCGTGCCGCAGCAGCTTGTCGATTATGTTTATGGCACCGTATATTGAGAACGCGGCCAAGGCGGCGGCTATCCAGTCCAGCATCGTATCCAGATATCATGGAATAGGATAAAAACCTCTTGCCGCGTTTGCTGCGATGTAACCATGGTTACAATTCCTGCGGGCAGTTCCGCTTGTACACTTCGTAAATCCTGCCCACGGCGCGCGCATCCACCCTCCCGCCGTTGTACCTGT
>CAZKHX010000013.1:0-3479 GCA_964552755.1 Microcaldota archaeon
AACAATTATAACCTTTACATGCGAAAACCGCGCATGCTTCTGTGCCGGAAATACGCGCCCAAGAGAGTCGATGACGTGCTGGGCAATGCGGAAGTGAAGAAGCAGCTCGTGCGCTGGCTTCTCAACTGGCAGAGGGGCGTGAAGGCGAAGCCGCTGCTCATCTCCGGTGCGACGGGGGCGGGGAAGACCGCGCTCGTGTATGCGCTCAGGGACGAGTACGGGCTGGAGCTTACTGAGATGGGCGCAAGCGAGGTGCGCAACAAGGGCCGCATAGAGAGGATACTCGGGGGGGCGGGGCTGGCAACTACCCTGAGCGGCAGGCAGAAGGTAATATTCATAGACGATGCGGATGCGATGGCCGGGAGGTACGACCGCGGGGGCATTGCTGCGCTTGCGGCGGTGCTCAGGGAAGGGAGGTTCCCGGCAATTGTCACCGTTACTGATTTGTGGGATAAGAAGGTCGCACCGCTGAGGGGCGCGTGCGACGTGCTCAAGCTAAGGCGTGTGATTGCGCCCACTATAGCGAAATACATCGCATGGGTTGCGGGGGAGGAAGGCATCGAGTGCCCGCGGGAAACAATCGTGGAGATTGCAAGGGGCGCGAACGGAGACATACGGGCAGCGCTCAATGACCTGGAGGCGTGCAGCTCGGGCGCGCGGGACAGGGAGAAGGACATATTCGCAAGGATGGACCACCTCTTCAGGGCGAAGAGCTATGCAGAGGCGCGCGAGGCGTCGCGCGGGGACATAGAGCACGACATGCTGAAGCTGTGGATTGAGGAGAACGTCCCGAAAGTTTACAGGGGAAAGGAAGCGGCGGAAGCGTGCGACATGCTCTCACGGGCGGACGTTTTCGACGGGAGGATAATGCGGAGGCAGCACTGGGGCTTCCTGAGGTATTCAAACGACCTGATGTGCGCAGGGGTTGCGCTTGCCAGTGAAAAGAAGCCCGGGTTCGTGAGGTTCGCATTCCCCTCTTATCTGAGGAGCATGGGCGCGACAAAGGCCTCCCGGGCGATGATGAAGGGCGTGCTTGCGAAGATAGGGAAGAAGGTGCACGTGCCCGGCAGGAGGTGCAGGGGGTACCTGCCAATCGTGGCGCATTACCTCGGTGAGAATGAGGACGGGAGCGTTTCGCTTTACAATTTTGACGATGAGGAAGTTGAGTTCGTGCTGAAGAAATTCGGGGGGAAGGCGCCTGCGAAGAAAAAAGCTGCAACAGCGAAAAAGAAGGAGAGGGCTCCCAAGCCCGAGATGGAGAAACCTGCTGGGCCGCCGGAGGGAAAGAAGGCGGAGGGGAAAGGAGCGGCTCAGCCGGAGAAAACGCCGGTAGAGCCTGCAGCAAAGCAGGGGCCGGAAAACGCGGAAAAGAAGGAAGACGGGGAAAAAGATTCGGGGGAGGAGGCTCCGGAAGGGGGGAGTGCGGAGGGAGCCGAGGGGAAGCAGAAGGAGGAGCGGCACGCGCGCCTGACTGAATTTTTCTGACGTGCACCGACGGGGAATGCCTCCGTCGATACCGACGTATCAATTTATAAAGCTTGTCTCTGAATAGGGAGCAGGGTTTTAACAGAGGTGAAAACAATGGGAAAAAGAATCGGTAAGGAACGAATTTCCAGGGAGGATGGGTACCTCTATTTCGTAGGGAAGGACGGCTTTGTCTGGAGAGTCCCCATGAAGCACAACAAGAGGGGCTCCAAGAAAAAAGTCGGCGGCGAGAGAGTCTCCAAGAGATCAGGCTTCCTCTACTACGTGGGCAAGGACGGCTACGTATATGAGGCGAAGATGAAGAACGCCTAGATCTTCTTACCCTTTTTATTCTTTTCTCTTTATTTCTATTCCTTACGGTGATTTCTTGAAACTAGTGATAGCAGATTCAAAGGCAGGCAGGACTTACCAGGTTGAAGTGGCCGAGGACAAGAGGGCGCTCATAACCGGAAAGAAGATTGGGGATGTTGTCGAGGGAGACCCGTTCGGAGCGGCAGGGTACAAGCTTCTGCTCACCGGGGGGAGCGACACAAGCGGCTTCCCCATGAGGAAGGACATCTCCGGGGGGCGGAAGCTCAAGACCCTCGTCTCCGGAGGCACCGGGTTCCACCCGAAAAGGAAGGGCCAGAGGAAGAAAAAGGTCTTCAGGGGGGATTCATATTCGCCGGACATCACACAGGTGAACGCAAAGGTTTCCGAATACGGCGGGGTTTCGCTGGATGAGCTGTTCGGAAAGAAGGAGGAAGAGAAAAAAGAGTGATTTGATTGCAGGCGGAGGTAAATATCGGGCTTCTGGGCCATGTCGACCATGGGAAAACCAGCTTGACAAAAGCGCTCACTGGGAAGTGGACCGATACGCACTCCGAGGAAATCAAGAGGGGCATATCAATCCGCCTCGGGTATGCGGACAGCGACATCTACTTCTGCCCCAAATGCAAGAAATATACCGTACAGGAGAAGTGCCCGGACTGCGGAGGGAAGGCGGAACTCAAGAGGAGGGTCTCCTTCCTTGATGCGCCTGGGCACGAGACGCTGATGACCACGGTGATAGCGGCGTCCAGCATAATGGACGGCGCGCTGCTGCTCATTGCGGCGAACGAGGAATGCCCTCAGCCGCAGACGAGGGAGCACCTCATGGTGCTGAACATCCTCGGGATAAAGAACATCGTGGTTGCGCAGACAAAGGTGGACCTTGTCGGGAAGGAGAAGGCGCTGGAGCACTACAAGAGCATAAAGGAATTCCTCAAGGGCTCGGTGGCGGAGGGCGCGCCCATCGTCCCCGTGGTTGCGAACTACGGGATAAACATAGACAAGGTTGCAGAGGCGATTGAGACTGCAATCCCCACTCCGAAGAGGGACGATTCGCTACCGCCGCTCATGTACGTTTCGCGCTCATTCGACGTGAACAGGCCCGGCACGGAAATCGCCAAGATGAAGGGAGGCGTGCTTGGCGGGTCGCTCAGGCAGGGGAAATTCAAGATAAAGGATGAAGTCGTAGTGCGCCCCGGGCTGGAGCGTGAGGGGAAGGCGCCGAAGGAAGTGAAGTGCAAGATTGAAGGGCTGATGTGCGAAGGCGGGAAGCTCGAGGAGGCGGGGCCCGGTGGGCTCATTGCGGTCGGCACATCGCTGGATCCGGCGGTCACCAAGGCAGACACCATGGCAGGGTGCCTCATGGGCAAGGGGGGCTCCATTCCAGAGACAACCTCCACAATTGAGATGGAGCACAAGCTTATCGAGAGGACGGAATTCGAGAACAAGCCGTTCAAGATAGGCGAACCGATAGTTGTGAACGTGAATACTACCACCACCATCGGGGTGGCGGCGCAGATGAAGAAGGGCGTGCTTACGCTGAAGCTCAAGAAGCCCGTGTGCGTTGCAGCTGGCTCAACCGTTGCTCTCAGCAGGAGGGTCGGCCAGCGCTGGCGGCTCTGCGGCTGGGGAAAGACGCTCTAATCCTTTTTGTAAACCGTTGAGAAATTGCCTTCTGAAATTGC
>CAZKHX010000013.1:3579-22286 GCA_964552755.1 Microcaldota archaeon
GGGATGAGCATGAATGCGATTACGGATTTTGAAAGGGCGGCGAGCAGGGCGGCCGCGCCTGCCGCGAGGAATTTCCACCTTCCGAATTTCGAGGTGTAGAAATACAGGGAGAGGAGGATGAGGGAGAGCGTGAAGGGCTCCATGAGCATGCGGGTTTCAACGTAAAGGGAGAGGGTGGAGGAATAGAAGAGGAGGGCGCAGGCAAGGGCGAAATCAGAGCCGCCGAACCTCCTTGCAATGAAATAGAAGAGGAGGGCTGAGAGGGCGCCGAACAGCAGGTTGGGCGCCTTGTAAATCCATTCTATCGAACTGAAGAGGCCCGTGGTGACTGGGAGGAAAAGGGAATACGCCATGAAATAGAGGCCGGGCTTCCATGGGGCTGGGTAGCCGAAATAGGTCGGGAGGAAAGAAAGGTGCTCCGCCTCTTCGGAGATCATCACCGCGTAAAGGGTGCCGTCCTCATAGAGGGGAACCTGCCCTAGGTAGTATGCCTTCGCAAGGAAGGCGATGAAAAACAATACCATCAGCAGGCGCTTCAGCATCGAAGTGAATGAAGCTCCGACAGGAATAAAAAACATATCGCGCCCTATAGATGGGCGCGCGGCCGTAGTCTAGTGGTAGGATTTTGGCCTTCCAAGCCAACGACCCGGGTTCGAATCCCGGCGGCCGCATGCCGAGGTCAAGTGAGTTCCGCTCACAACCCTCGGCTCGCAAGCTTGCCGAGGTCGCATAATCCGGTAGTGCGTCGGTCTCGAAGCGGTTCCAAACCAAAAGTAATGGGCCGTGTGAAAACCGATTCCGCAAGGAATTGCAGGTTCAAATCCTGCCCTCGGCGTTCCTATCTCCTTCTCAGGACGCGGCAGTTGCGCGCCGGGCCGCGCGGCTCGGTGGGATTCATAGAGTCGCGGCATGCGCCGAGCACATCTGGCTGCTTTATCGTGATTTCCCTTTGTATGCAATTGACGACCGGGTAATCGGAGCCCGGGACGAACTTGTCCCTCAGGCGCGGCATGTCGCGGGAGCCGTCGCAGCGGAAAACCGGCCCGTGAAGGGCCGCCCGCTTGCCCATGTCCGCCGCGAGCCTGTCGAAAGAGGATTGCGCATTTTTGGTGAAATCGTGGCCTGCCATTGTTTTCCCGTTGTACTTGTTTATCGGGTCCCCTCCGGGCTTTGCCTTTGTCGAGCCCGTCCACATCAGGCCGCCTATGTTCGCAAAGACGTTCGGGTAATCGGAAATCATGCGGACTGCATTGGGGAAATGCCTCCTTATCTTCATCTGCCTGCCCCAGTAGATGTCTATTGCGGAATCGAGCGTGCCGCAGTGCGCAAGGCCGATTGAGATATTGGGGTAATTACGCGCAACGTGCTCAAGTACCGCGGGATCTGAGATTATGAGGTCGCGCTCCCCGAAGCAGGGGCCGCTCTGGAACGGGCCCGTGTGGAACTCGAGCCATGCGCCCCTTGCGTTGAGCACTTCCCAAAAATTGGCGCTGATTTCCCGCGCATCGAAATCCTGTATGAGCGGATGGAGCTTAACCACCGGCCTGTAATCCGGGGAGTTTGCCCTCTCCATCTGCTCGAGCTTTTTCTCAAGGAGGGCGGGGGCTCCGGGCTCCGTGGGGAGCACAGAAACCGCGCCAAGGAGATTGTCAGGGAGCGCCTGCACAAGGCGGATTGTCTCTTCATGCGTGATTGAGATGCCGTCGCCCTCTATAGGGAGGATTACAGCGCGGGTTACCCCTCCGTGGCCGGCATTTTTCAGGGAAGCGATGAGCTCGAACCAGTGGGGGATTTGCGGGAGGCCCAGGCTCCTGAGCAGGTAGAGCACTTCCTGCACTGCCGGGTAAGGCATGCCCCCTGCTTCGAACGTGAGGAATTCATCCATCGTCTTCCCGTAGAAGCGGTCGGAGGCATATGCCCCCAGGTCGCGCCCCTGGGAATCCCCGGGCGTGTGTAGCAGGTGGGTGTGGAAATCGATTATCTCAAGCGGGTCACTTTCAGCGTTATCGGCCATGCACAGTATATAATGGTAAAAACTGTTTATATATGTTTCGAAAGCGAGCAATTTGGTTAAAAAGATACCTCATCATAGAGATTGATTGCGCCTCCGTAGCTCAGCGGTAGAGCGGCCGCTTCGTAAGCGGCAGGTCAGGGGTTCAAATCCCTTCGGGGGCTTCTTGTTCTGTGAAGGCCAGGGGTTCATAGCCAGCTAAGTACAGCTCCGCTGTCCTGTTGGAGTTGCGCAGCAGCGACTGATGCTGGCGAGTTGGAGCCGAAGGCGACTGAAATCCCTTCGGGGCTATTTCAGCTCGTTCTGCAGAAAGCGGGACAGCGCCTTGGAATCGTTGCCTGCGTGCTTCACGTAAAGCATCATGCGTGCGAACACATCCATTGGCAGCTCTCCGACGAGGTCCTCGGCACGGATTTTCGGGTTCTTCCTCACGAGCGCAAGCATGGAGCGGATGTCCTTCTTCCGCGAGCGCATGCTCTTCCTGCTTGAGCGCTCTTCGACAATGCGCTGCTGGGCAAGGGCGACCATGTGGCCGAGGTTGACCGGCTCGCCGAACATTATTTTTTCATAGATGAGGAAGCGCTGGTCCCGCGAGAGGGAGAGGACGGCCTCAAGGCCGCCGTTGAACTTGCGCTGCATCGAAGGGAGCGCAGTATAAATCAGCTGCTCTTTGTGCAATTCGGAAAGCGCGGTGTATGCGTCTTTGGGGAAGGGATGGTAGCATTGGGGCTCGGCAGGAAGCCGTACCGGCGGCATTTCCTCTTTTTCCTCCCTTGTGTGCAGTTTCAGCATGCTTTACCCCGGGGCTGTTAGTCTTTCAAACGAAAACTATAAAAGCTATTTAGAAAGCAGGAAGCGGAATGGGTGCATTATGAGCTGCGGCCCGAGCAGCGACGTGGGCCTGTCCATGCTCCCATGCTTCTGGAGGTATTTTTCCGCGCCGGTGAGCCTCGCAATGCGCGCCGCCTGCCTTATTGCCCAATCGTCCATTTGCGAATACGCCTTGTGTATGCGGTAATGGAAATCAAGCTCCTTGCCGTGGAAGCGCCTCCAGCAGCCGTCATAGGAGAACGGGGATGAGGCGAGCTTGCCCGCGAGGCGGGCGCACGCGGCGCCGTACACTACGCCGCCCCCGGAAACCGATTTCACGTGGCCTGCGGCGTCGCCCACAAGCATCACGTGCCTGCCGTCTTTCTTCTTGTAGGTCTCCGAACGGGTTTTCATGGGTATCATGAAGGAGCGCGGGGGGGAATGGCCATTGATGCCAAGTGAAGAAACAAGGCGGGAAAAGGCACCCGCCGAATTGCACGGGAGCACCGTGCCCACCCCGATTTCCGCATTTTCCTCGTCGTGGGGGATGAGCCACCCGAAAAATCCGGGGAACTTTTCGTTGGAAAGGTAGACCTTTACCATGTGGGGATCGCCGAAATGCCTTGTGAAAGCGCGGGTGGTGGAGACAAAACGCTCCATTGCCGGGAATGCGAATCGGGTGGCAACTGAGGAAAGCGGGCCATCCGCGCCCACCACCACGTCCGACGCGAAGCCATTTGTAACGCGCTGGCCATAGGTGATTTTTGCGCCGTTTTCCTCTGCGCGGGCGGCAAGCGCCGCGTCGAAGGAAGAGCGGTCGATTACGAATGCGGAAGGGGAGGGCGTTGAGACCTTCAGCTGTTCGCCTGCGCAATCTATTTCAGCGCCGTGGATGGGGTTGATGACGTATTTCCGGTAATCCACTAGGTCGGAAAGGCTTTCCAGCCCCTCCTTTGAGATAAGGCCGGAACAGTCCACGGGCAGGCCCGCGGCGGAATGCTCCTCGCTGATGTGCACATTATGCCCGGTCTTGAGGGCTTCTATTGCGGCGACAGAGCCCGCGGGGCCTGCGCCTATAATGTGCACATTGGGCATGGTTGGGATTTGTCAAAAAGGGAATTTAAGGCTTTAGTTTTCCGCAAAAGGCTAGAAGTCGAACGGGTCGGCTTCGAGCCTTTCCCTGAGCACCGGGGGCTCCGGGAATGATTCCTCCACGACATCGGCATCTGAAACCGGTGCGCCGGATTCCCTCTGGCTGCGCTTCCCGCCGAAAGTGACCTGGGGGGCTTTGTCCTTTCCGCCTGCGCTCTTGAGCTCATCCTCGATCTCGTCTTCGCAGATTATGTCATCCTCGGCAACCGCATCATGACCCTGTTCGGGCTCATGCTCTTCCTGCTCAATCTCGAGCTCGGGTCCGTCTTCCTCTTCCTGCTCCCCATCCTGCCCGGGCTCCTCTTCCTCCTCAGGCTCATTCTCCCCGGATTCCTCCTGTTCAGGCCCATCCCCTGGGGATTCGCCCTCGAACTGCAATTCATCAAGGGATTCCTCATCAACGGGCTCACTGTCGGAAGAATCAATTTCCACTTCGGTGTCTTCGCACTGCTGCACAATGAGGGCTTCCGGGGTGCCCGGAAGGGTTTTCGTTTCGGGGCGGGCCGGCTTGGCTTCCCCGTCTTCAGCGGCATGCGGCTCCTTTATCGTGGAGAGAAGCTTTGACGGCTTCTGCTGCGGCTCCATCGCGCCGTCAAAGTCTGGGTCAAGCATGTTTGCAACTTTCATCAGGCTTTGGAGGCCCAGGGTGCCGGCAAAGGCAACCGCGCAAATGCCCCCTGTCTTCATGAGGTGGGGGAGCGCCTCCATGAACGTCCCTGCGGAGGCAAGGTCGGCAAAGGACTGGTGGAGCCCTTCGGGGTCCGGGATGTTTGCGATGAAGCTTGCGATGAATGCTGTTGCGGCCATCTGCCTGAAGCCGGAAAGGAAATTGAGGAAGTTATCCGTGTGGGTGAGCGGGCGGTGCCTGGTGGTTTCCATCGCCTCGTGCACAACCCCGAAGATGGCTGTGGTAGCGCCCACTGCCAGCGTGGCCAATGCCGCAGTGTTTGAGTCTGGGACGTTGACGTGGCCTGAAATCTTGTCGCCAAAAAGGTAGAGGTTCTCGACGAGCATTTGGTTGAGGTGGTCGGAGCCCTTGCAAAGCTCGGTGATAAAGGGCTCTTGTGATTTTGAAATGAACATTGCGTGGCCTGTTGAATAAAGAAATGCGGCTGAAACCGGAGCATCTATGAGGAAATTGGCGCCCCTGCGGAAGAAGTTCGGGAGCTTCTCCGGGCTGTCGGCCTTTTTTGCATCATCTATGGGTATTGCTACCTTCGTAGGAGTGTTTGAACTGCGAACGTGCCTAGTCATCATAGATATTGTGTGTAAAAAGATTTTTAAAGGGAAACACAAACTATATTTTCTACCACTTTTTGTGCTGCAATTAAAAGGCGTTGCGGCCGCCGGGGCTCGAACCCGGGTCACCAGATTGGCAATCTGGAATCCTAACCACTAGACTACGGCCGCTGCGCAGCAAACGCTGCGGAGATAACGTAGGAGAAATAGGTTTTTAATCCTAGGTTCCTCCGCGGTCAGAATACAACTTTCCGTATCTCGTTGGCGGCCGGCCTGAGGAGCCTGTCCGCGACAACGATGCCGCACATGGCGAGCGCAGACCATGTGAAGATGGGCGCGTTCTGCGACGCAACGTCTATTGTTGTGCGAACGTTCTCCCAGAAGCCTGGGTTGTGCATCGCCTCCAGGGCTGCGGCGCGCTCGGGAAGGAATTCCGTGAACAGCGCGGGCCATGACCTGAAGAAGCCGAACGCCACCCCTGCGAGCGAGCCGCCGTAGGCCATGTGGACAGCCGCATCGGTTTTCGATTCCCCGGTCCCCTGCATGCCCGCCCATGCGCGCACCCCGTATTTAGTGAGTATGTACACCGACACCAGCGCGCCAACTGCGCTGCTGGCAAAGTCGCTCGTGGCAAGCGCATGCGCGTCCTGGCCGACTTCCTGGCCTCCCTCTATCACCGAGGTGGCTATGCCCTGCTTGTCAGCGCCGAATTTGCCCCCGGTCTTCAGTATGAGGTCGCCGATGGTGACGAGCACGGACGCGCCCAGGATTTTCCTGAGCCAGTTCTTCGGGCCGATAGGGGTGCCGAGCGCCATCTTGTAGAGCTGGGCGTGCCTTATCGCCTTGTACTGCTCGTCGGTTATTTCGCCCTTTCCGCAGAGCTTCTGGAGCTTGAAGTAGCCCATGTCGAAAACGTCTTCGGTGAGGCTCCAGCCGCCGTGGGATTCCCAGTCGACCGCGTTGTTCACTTCGTCCTGCGTTGCCCATTTCTTTTCAAGCATCGCCTTCAGCTCTTCGCCCTTGAGGAGCGAAAGCGCCTTTTCACGCGGAGTGGCCGAGAGCCCGGGCTCCGGGGAATATGTATGGGGGGAATTCCCGGCCGTGCCGTTTCCGCCGCCGTTTCCGTCCTCGCTCTTCATGAACGGGCGCCTGCGGATGCCCGAGCGGTTTACGGGCGCGCCGAGCTGGTTCTGCATCCTCCTGAGCCTGATGCTGCCTGAGTGAGTAGCCATGACTAGTTTGTGCACGGAAATATTTATAAAACATCATAAAGTGCCACATGCATGCTGAGAATAAACTTAATAACCTGATTGGGGATACCTGAGCATGGCCACCGTGATATCCCTCGGCGGGAGCATGATAAACGGCAAGGGCAAGCCGGACCTTGCGTTCGTGAGGAGGTTTGCGGCAACGGTTTCGAAGCTCAGGGGGAAAATTGCAATCGTTACCGGGGGGGGGAAGGTTGCGCGGGAATACGCCTCCGCGGTTGCGGCGCTTGGGGCGAGCCACTTCTCCGCGGACGCGGTTGCGGTGCGCGCAACGAGGATGAATGCGCACCTGCTCGTGGCTGCGCTTGGGGACAAGTGCTATCCGCGGGTTCCGGAGGATTTTGATGAGGCGACATTTGCGCTCAATGGCACGGATTACAGGTACGTGGTAATGGGCGGGACGATACCCGGGATTACCACGGACACGGACGCGGTGCTGCTGGGCGAAGCGGTGGGAGCATCGCGGCTAATCAACCTGAGCAACGTGGACGGGATTTACGATTCAGACCCGAACAAGAACAGGAAGGCGAAGAAATACGGGAAGCTCACACATGCGCAGCTCGTGAAGATTGCGCAGGAAAGCGACAAGAGGGAGCCGGGCACCCATTTTGTCTTCGATTTGGTCGCATGCAAGCTTGCGATGAGGGGCGGGGTGCAGCTGCATTTCGTAGGGGGGAAAAATCTCGCGGACCTGCCGAAGGCTGCGCAGGGCAAAGGCCACAGGGGGACTGTGGTCTCACTTAAGTAGCTTCGCGATTTCCTTGTCCGGCATCCCACGGAACTTCGGCTTGTCCCTCGTTATGTAGCGGATTTCCACGTTTTCCGGGAGCAGCTTCATCTCGCTGGTCTGCTTGAGCGCATCAAGGGCAACCGCGATGTTGCTGTTGAGGTCCGCCTTCGGGTCGTAGCGCGCCTCGAGAATGTCGTCCACTTCCTTCTTTGCATTGCCGATTGAATCAGCGAAATAGCCGGTCATCGCTCCGCTGGGCTCCGCTTCGTAGAGTTCCGGGCCGGTGTCCTCCATGCCCGCGATGAGGAGCGAAACGCCGAACGGGCGGATGCCGCCGTATTGGGTGTATACCTGGAGCACGTCGCAAACGCTGCGCACTATCGTGTCCACCGGCGCGGGCTCATTGTAGGTCATCCTGTGCCTCTGCGCCTGCAGTCGCGCGATTTCAACCAGCTTGCGCGCATCCGCAATGAGGCCGCTCGCAGTGACGGAAATGTGCTCGTCTATCTCAAATATTTTCTGGAGGGATTCCGGGACGATGAGCTGGGAGTGCGCCGCCTTGTAGGCCACGAGGGCGGTCCCTTCCGGGGAAACCACGCCGATTGCGGTGGCGCCCCTTTTCACAGCCTCCTTTGCGTACTCGACCTGGAAAAGCCTGCCGTCGGGGCTGAAAACCGTGATTGCTCTGTCGTATGCCTGTGGTGTCACGCCATACATAATAAGACCCGAACCCTATTCTAATAAAAGGTTTTTAAAGCTCTGTCCCCGCCGCCTTTTGCCCAAGCAATATGGCAACGCGGTTGTAGAAGCCCTGCAGCGTGAAGGGCTCTTTCCTGAGGTTGTGGAGCGCGTACGCGCCCGGGAGCGCGGTAAGGAGTACGAACGGGTTCTGGATTACTGCGAGGAGGGTTGCGGTGGCCGCGGAAGCCGCGAGCATCGCGTATGCGTGCGGCCTTGAAAGCGGCTCCTCCACCTTGCCGTCGATTATGTCGATGAGCTCTTCGGAAAGCGGGCCGATTTCGTTGTGCAGCACGTGCTTTGCCCTTTCAACGTAAATAGAATTCCCTTCCGCGCCTCCCTTGCTGAGGAGGTATGCGGAATTGGCAAGTATCGCAAGGGCGAAATTGGCAGTCGTGCCGCTTGTGTTCTGCGCAGTGAACTTGAGGTATTCGAAGGTGCCCATGTCGGGCTCGCCGGGGAAAATCGCGGCGGCGCGCGCAAGGCCCCTGTTGCCGAGCAGCTCCACGTAATCCTTCCTGTCCTTGTGGGAATATTTTTTCAGGTAAGTTTCGCCGAAAAATACTGAGGGGCTGAAATTGCTTATCCAGTGCTCGAGGTCCTGCTCGAGCTCGTGCTCAGTCCCTTCTTTCCTTGCCCTCTTGAGTATGGTATCCTTTGCGGTGCGTACCTTGTGCGCCGGAAGGCCCTTGAGTATCCCGAAGAATTGCGCAATCTGGCCGGCGATCACTGCGGGGTCCGGGTTTTCTGCGTTCCTTTTTCTGGCCTTTGCAAAAACAGCCTCACGAACTCTCCGAACCCTCTCGGCCATGTAATAATTGTGTCTAGAAATGTTTAAAAAGGGAGTGTCTGCTGCCTCTCCATGCGGCGGAGCTCTGCGCGGAATTCCAGGCTGAGCAGGGCTTCTTCAACTGTCCTTACGCTCCCCAGCGCCCCGCTGGCGACAACATCCCCGCAGGCGCCTGCGAAGATCAGGATAAGGAATGCATCATCCCTTATGAAGAGCATGCCTGCCAGGCCCGCCAGCGCGGTGAGCTGGGAGAGGCCCCTCGCCATCCTCTGGAACACGGGCTGGCCCGGAGGGGTATTTGCGAGGGATTTGGAATAGGTCGACTTCTGGAAAAACTCGTTGTCGAATATGCGGAACATCGCCTTCTTTATTTCGTCAAGCGGCTCGTCCATTTCCAGGCGGGTGCAGCCCTCGGGGCATATCCCATGGTTGAGGTTCTGGGCTATGAATGTGAGGTGTGTAAGGGCTGCGGCCTTGAGCTTGCGCTGCATGGAATGCTCTGCCGCCCAAAGGATGTGCCTGAGGCATTTCTTCCTGGAGGCCAGTCGGGTGTTGGGGGCCATGAATCCCTTGGCGGAATCTTCAAGGAGCTTTTTGCCCGTGAGGGAAACGAAAGCGCTTTTTTCCTCTTCCGCGTACTGTGAATTGCGTATGAATATTTCTTCCCTGAGGGTAAGCTGCATCCCGCTTAAGAGGCTTTCCACCTGCTCAGGGGCTGCCCGCTCAAGGAGCAGGCGCTCAATGTGGCATTCCTGCAGGGTGGTGCCGAGTCGCATTCCGTAAAGCTTTATGTATTTGTCAAGCGCTTCAGGCTTTTTCCTTTCTGCGCGGCGTGTTTTTACGCGGGACAGCAGGCGCTGTGGAGTCATCATTAAAGGTAATTTGTGTAATAATATTTTTAAAGCAGGCGGAAGACGCGGAATTGCCGCACCTATTCTTCCGTTACCCTGTACACGAGGTTGCCGGAGTGCACCTTCCCTTCGGTCTTTATCGCAACGTCGTCGCCCGCCGCAGCGGAATCCACGGGCTGGTGGTTTACCTGCATTGAGCCCACCGGCTGCCCGAGCACTGCAGTGCCGTCCTTGGTCTCGAACGAAATGCGGTCCCCGGCCCTGAGCGGCGCGCTGAGCTTGAGCGCGGCGACGTTTATCTTCCCGAAGAAGTGGGCGACCTCCCCCACAAGTTCCTTCGCCATTGTTGCCCCCACGGCGTATTTGCCCCCCATTCTTTATAAAGCCAGCGCGGGAAAGGCGCTGTATGCAGGAGCGGCGGTGGCACGCGGTTTCCCCGGAAGATGCGCTGGAGGCGCTGGGCAGCGGGCCGGACGGGATAAACGGCCCCGAGGCAAAGAGGCGGCTCGGGATTTACGGCCCTAACAAAATAGAGATTGAGAAGAAGGTGTCGCCCCTGAAGCTGCTGGTGGAGCAGTTCACCGATTTCCTCATAATAATACTAATTGTCGCTGCGCTGGTTTCCGCGGCGCTGGGCGTGATGGAGGGCGAGGAAGAATACCTGCTGGATGCGGCGATAATAGGCGCAATCGTGGTGCTCAATGGGCTGTTCGGGTTCTTCCAGAACTACAAGGCGGAGAAGAGCCTTGAGGCACTCAAGGAGATGGCAACCGAGCATGCGCGCGTGCTCCGCGGGGGGAAAGTGGAGGAGATAAAGTCAACCGGGATTGTGCCGGGCGACGTGGTGGTGCTTGAGGAGGGGATGAAGGTCCCTGCGGACGCGCGCGTGCTTTACGCAAAGAACCTGCGCGTGGACGAGGCAATCCTTACCGGGGAGAGCATGCCCGTGGAGAAGCAGGTGGGGGAGGTTGCGGACGATGCGGCCCTTCCTGAAAGGGCGTCAATGCTGTACACCGACACATTTGTGACCACGGGCAATGCGAAGGCGGTGATCACGCACACCGGGCTGAAGACCGAAATCGGGAAGATTGCGGAGGCGATGGTCACTGCTGAGGAGAAGCCAACCCTTTTCCAGGTTGAGATGGATGTGCTGGGGAAGAAGGTTGGGCTGGGCATACTGCTTGTGATTGCGGTGGTTGCGGGCGTGCAGCTGCTCCTGCAGGTTGCGGACCCGATAGTGATCTTCCTTACCGCGATTGCGCTCGCGGTGGCCGCTATACCCGAGGGGATGCCTGCGGTGATCACGCTCGCGCTTGCGCTGGGGACGATGCGCATGGTGCGGAAAAACGCGCTCGTGCGGAGGCTCTCGGTGATTGAGAGCCTGAGCTCCGTGGACGTGATATGCACGGACAAGACCGGAACGCTTACCGAAAGCGTGCTAACCGTGCGCGAGCTCTGGCTTCCCGGAAAGAGGATAAAGGTCACCGGGAGGGGATTCAGCGCTTCCGGGGAATTCCTTGAAGGCGGGGAACGGGTGAACCCTTCCGAGTTCAGCAGGCTGCTGCTTGCCGGGCTTTTCTGCAACAATGCGGTAGAAGGGAAGGTCGAGGGAGTCACCAGGTACATCGGGGACCCAACGGAGATTGCGCTTTGCGTGAGCGCGAAAAAGGGCGGCTTCAGGCGGGAGGGCTACGAGCGCGTGGATGAAGTGCCGTTCTCCTCTGAAAGGAAGATGATGAGCACGGTGCACAGGAAGGGGAAGGAATACATTTCGTTCATGAAGGGCGCGCCGGAAATCGTGCTGGCGCGCTGCACGCACATCCTTGAAAACGGGAAGGAGGGCAGGCTCAGCCCCGCGAAAAAGAAGGAGATACTCAGGGCGAATGAGGGGATGGGCAAGAAGGCGCTAAGGGTGCTGGGCTTTGCATACCGGAAATTCGGGGAGAGGCCTGGGGACGCGGAGGCTGCTGAGGAAAAGATGGTTTTCCTTGGCCTGCAGGGGATGGTTGACCCGCCAAGGGAAGAGGTGAAGGATGCGATTGGCGCATGCAAGACCGCGGGGATACGAGTAATCATGATTACCGGGGACAACAAGGCTACCGCGGTTGCGGTTGCAAGGGAAATCGGGATAGTGTCCAGGGCGGTTGAGGGTAAGGAAATAGAGCGCATGGGCGAGCATGTGCTCAGGAGGGTAGTTGAGGAAGCCGACATATTCGCCCGCGTCTCCCCGCTTGACAAGCGCAGGATAATGGGCGCGCTGCAGGCGAACGGCCACAGCGTTGCTATGACCGGGGACGGTGTGAACGATGCGCCCGCGCTCAAGGACGCGCATGTTGGGATTGCGATGGGCATCCGGGGCACGGACATCGCGAAGCAGGCCTCGGACATGGTGATACTGGATGACAATTTTGCGACCATAGTGGAGGCGGTGAAAGAGGGGCGCACCGTATTCTCAAACCTCAGGAACTTTGTCACATATTTGCTCATGAGCAATTTTGCCGAGGTATTCGTGATTTTCTTTGCCGCGCTCATGGGGTACCTGCCGCTGGCCGCGGCGCAGATACTGTGGATCAACCTGCTCACGGATGGGGTGCCTGCGGTCGTGCTTGGCGCGGACCCGCCGCGGAAGAAGGTGATGGAGAAGAAGCCGCGGCCTAAGAGGGAGGGCGTGATAAACATCAAAGTGGCGCGCTCCATAGTGGGCATTGGGGTGCTGGATACTGTGCTGCTGCTGGCAATATTCCTCTACACGCTCCCGCTCTGGGGGCCGGCGGTGGCGAGTACCATGGTGTTCACCGGGTTCGTGCTTACCGAATTCATCAGGCTCGTGATAATAAGGAGGGCGGACGGGCTTGCGCTGCTTTCTAACAAATGGCTGATTGCAGCGGTGCTGTTTTCCCTTTTCCTGCAGATGGCCGTGCTGTATACCCCTCTTTCTGAAGTGTTCGGGACGGTTCCGCTCGGGGCGGATGGCTGGGTTGTGCTGCTCGCGTTCATGGGCGCGGGGATGGTGCTTGCAGTGGTGGGCTATCCGCTGCTGCGGGGCAAGGAGGAGTATTAGGTGGGGAAGAAGGATGCGCTGAAGGAGCTGCAGATGGCCAAAAACATCGGGCCTGTGGCTGCGAGGGGATTGTATTCTATTGGGATAAGGACGCCTGCGCAGCTTAAGCGCGCAAGCCCGGAGAAGCTGTACGAAAAGCTGAAGCGCAAAAAAGGCGGGAAGCTGGACAGGTGCGTGCTTTACCAGTTCCGCGGCGCAAAGAGGAACCGCCCGTGGTGGGAGTGCAAAGACTGATTATATTGGATAGCCGAGGCCTTTCGAAAGCAGGTATACGCCGAATATTAGGAAAATTGCTCCGGTAACGAAGTTCCCGTGCCTTTCCATCCAGCCTGCGACCGGCTCAAGGGTCTTCTTCGCGGCCTTGGGCCTGAGCAGGCATACTGCAATTGGAAGGAGGCAGGGGAGCAAATAGAAAAGGTCTGCGACCAGCAGGAGGGCAAGCTGGTAAGCGGGGCTTGCCGCGTTCTGGAAAATTGTTTTTGCCGCAGTGAAATTGAGCAGCACCGCGTCGGTGTTTGCGATGTTCAGCACGAAGCCGATGAACAGCCATTTCAGGGGGGATGCGCCTCCGGATTTCACGCTGCGCTTGCCATCGGAATCCTTTGCGAGGACGCTCTTCAGCCCGAAGGCAAGCATCAGCACCCCAATCGCCAGGTCGGCGGAGGCGGTCTCGCCGGGGGTGCCGTGCAGTGAGCCGGTTGCGACCAAATGGCCGGCGGCTGCGAGCAGGATTGCGGCAACTGCTCCGCCCGCAAGGAGCGCAAATGCCTGAGAACCGGCACCCTGCCTCGCAAGGAGAGTGAGGGTTATGCCGAGGATTACCGGGGACATGGCGGAAGCAATGCCAAGGGCAACCACTTTTACGAGCAGCTCAAGCACGCCCCCATATCTGCATCATTGATATAAAGGATTCGCATAATTTTCCAAAAAGACGAAGTATTCCTCAGGGTTTTCAGTCGCCGCTTTAGTCGTTCCGCTCCAACAGGACAGCTTCGCTGTCCTTCGCGGCTCCAACCCAACAGCAAAGCTGTTGGGCGCGCCTGCTTTCGCCAGCTTTGCTGGCGAGCACCAGCTTGCTGGTGCGTTGGAACGAAGTGACTGAGTTGGAGCCGAAGCGACCGACAACTCGGTTGTCGGGTTGGAGCGCCAGCAGGCGCGACTGACTGATTGCCCTAAGTTTGGCTATGACAAAGCGGGCATGCAGGGGAGGGGATTCGAACCCCCGAACACACTAAGTGACCAGGCCCTGAACCTGGCGCCTTTGACCACTTGGCGACCCCTGCGCGGAATACACTTTTTAAATAAAGGGATTATAAATCCCACCATGGCCGAGATCAGCATTGCAACCGAAGCGATAAAGAAAGGGCTGGGATTCTCCAGGAAAAACTTCAAGGGGTTCTTCACGGACATGTTCAGGGTGCACCTGTTCGCAATGGCGCTCTTCGCCATTGTGGCGGCTGTCGCACTCGGGATAATCGCGGCAACGGTGCTTGCCTCGGGCGGGGAGGCCCTGCTGCAGGACCAGGCGCTTCTCTGGCAGAGCGCGGCGGCCAGCATTGCAATCCTCATAATAGCATATTTCATAATGTACCTGCTGGTGCAGGCGGCGGAATCAACCGCGAACAACCTTACGGATGGGTGGGTTTCCAAGAAGAAGGCGGGGATACTTGGGAATTTCAGGAAAAACCTCTGGCCTGTGCTGGGGTATATCCTGCTGCTGTTCGCCATCAACGTGGTTTTCGTATGGATTCCTGCGATTGTCCTTGCCGCGCTCCTGCTTGGGGGCTTCATGGGAGAGGGGTACGACTTCATGGCGTACCTTGCACTGAACCTGGGTGAGGGCAGCATAAGGGCCTATACCAGCGTTGCGGGCATAGTGATCGGCGTGCTGGTGCAATTTGCTCTCTGGGAACTTGTCATCGCGCGCAGGGGGGTGGTGAGGAGCTTCGGGGAATCCATCGAAATCGTGAAGAAGACGCTTGTGCCGACAATAGTGTTCGATATAGTGGCGGGAATCATCGGCTTTGTTGCCGCGGTAGTTGGGATAATCGCCATCGTGGCCGCGGTCATTGCGCTCGCCATTGCGCTGGCGCCCGTTGCGGCCATGGGAACGGCCGCGGTTGCGGTTGCGGCGGTTGCGGGGATAGCTGTGGTATTGGTGCTCCTCGCAGGAATGAGCGCACTGGTGAGCACGTTCACCATGCCGATGCAGTACATGTACTGGAAGAAAGCGAGGGCGGTAAAATAGAGGAATATTGGTGCCAGCAGCAGTCCGCTTTCCCGTCCGAAGGACAGTACAGGCAAAACCGTGAGGAGTCTTAACTTCCGAGTTCGAGATGGGTTCGGGTGTGGCCCTCCTCCTATGGCCGCTGACGTTATTATTAGGGGCAGAGGGATTTAAAAACGTTTATATTGTGGCGCTGAGGGAAGTACGCATGAAGATTGTTCTCGAGGAGGATTATACCATGGCGCTGGCAAAGGCGCGGGAGGTGCTGAAAGGGGGCGGCATCATGGTGTACCCTACGGAGACGCTTTACGGGATTGGGGGGAACGCGCTCGATGAAAAAGTAATCGGCAGGGTAAGGGAGCTCAAGGGGCGGGAGGGGGGCAAGCCCTTTTCGGCCATCATGGGGAACATGGGCATGGTTTCGGAATACTGCAAAACCGAGGGGCTTGAGGAGATACTGCTCGCGAACCTGCCCGGGCCGTATACGTTCCTGCTGGAGGAGAAAAAGCCGGTCCCGTTTTCGCACAACGGGAAAATAGGGGTGCGCGTGCCGCTGCACCATTTCATAAGGAAAGTGGTGGGTGCGGCTGGGGTGCCGCTGCTGGGGACAAGCGCAAACCTGAGCGGGGGGAAACCCCCGGCAAGCTTCGGGGACGTGCCTGCAGAGCTGGTTGCAGCCGCAGACCTCGCCATCGATGGGGGGGCCACCCATTGCCAGGCGCCTTCAACCGTGGTGGACCTCGTGGAAAAGAGGGTAGTGAGGGAAGGCGCGGGGGAGTTCGCTTTCAGAAACGAATAAAAAAGCCGGATGAGAAAGGGTAAGCATGGCCAAGGAACCGAAAGCGATTGCCAAGCCGAAGGTTAGGATACCTGTTCCTGTAAAGACGGAAGAGGCAAAGGCGCAAATCTACATGAAGAAGATAGTGAAGGACGCCAACTTTTTCCTCGAGATGCTCGCCGCCCGCGGGGAGGATGTTCCGCTCATCGGAGACAAGCGCGAGGTTGCTGCGCTTTCGGCATCTTCCGTGGGGATAAAGAGCGACGGGAATGCTTACATCTTCAGGGTTGAGGGCGCAACCGTATCCGTCACCGTGAACAAGAGGAGATACGTTCTCGGGTGAGCGCATGTGCGCGAAGAAGAAGGGTGGCAGGAAGCGGAAAACCCCGGAACTGACCGAAGACGCGCTTGGCCTGATTCCTGTGAAGACGCGGGAGGCGCTGGGGACTGCGCAGGAAAGCGCGTACCTGATAATGACGAAGGCGTGGTCTGTTTTTGAGGAGAAAGCCCCGGACTGCGAAGTCGGGAGCGTGATAATCTCGAAAGAGAACTTCAGCGAATGCGGAATAAAATACGCAAAGGACACAGAGGACGGGGCTTACGTCGTGAGCGTTTTCCTGAAGAAGCCGCTCATAATCACCCTGCGCGTTGGGCACGGCGACATGGAGCTCGTGCTCTCGGACAAGAAGGGGAAGATAAGGGAATTCATCTCGCAGAAAGATGGCGTGCTGGAAAGGATGTGACTATTCCTCTGCTGCCTCTTCCGTAAATGACTTGAACCTTGACCAGTCAGTTTTCTTTTCGGGCGGGGCGCCCTTTTTCCCTTCCTTTTTCCTGGGGGCAACTTCAACTATTTCCGTTTCCTCTTTTTCATTCCTGCCGAATATGAACTCGAATATGCGCCGGAGAAGGCCCTTGTGCCGCTTCTTCTGCAGAGGCCTGATGCGAATGCCCCCGGCAGATGGCCGCCCGCCCGCATAGTCCTCATCTTTATCCAGGCAGATTTCGCAGAGCAGGCGGCCCTTCCACCTGTACAGTATCCCCGCCCTCCTGCCGCAGCGCTCGCACTGCCCCAGCCTCTCCCCGGTTTCCTTCGTGTGGGAGCGCTCCTCTTCCTCCCTGAGCTCCATGCGGCAGTTTGGGCATATCCACTGCCCCCGCCACTGCTGCATCTCCGCAAGCGGTATGTACATCCTGCAGCGCCAGCATTGCTGGTTCATTTCCTTGAACTGGCAGTCGGGGCAAATGTCAAACCCGGGCCTCCCGCATACGCGGCAACGCAGCATATTGCATTCCTCAGGGTGATTGTATAAGAGCTTTGCTGTGCATGCCCTTTTTAATTATTTATGAATAAGTATTCATTATTGGTGGATAACATGCCAGGCGGAGACGGAACGGGGCCCAGCGGAAGGGGGCCAATGACAGGATGGGGAATGGGCCCGTGCGGCAGGGGCCGCGGAAGGGGCTACGGATTCGGTTACGGAGGACGGGGCAGGGGCCGGTGGGGCGCCTGGGATGCCCCGCCCCGCTATGCGGCTGAGCCGGCGAGCGAGAAGGAATACCTGGAGGGGCTGGCAAAGGAGCTGGGGTCCGAGCTGAAGGAAATACAGAAAAGGCTTAAGGAACTAAAATGAGCCATGCCCAGGCCTTACAGATGCAGGAGAGTCCGCGGGAACCCCCCATTTACCTATTTCAAGCCGGCAGGGGTGCCGGTGCGCGAGCTTGAGGAGGTAGCGCTGCAGGTGGACGAGTACGAGGCGCTGCGGCTCGCGGACAAGGAGGGGCTGCCGCAGGTTGAGGCGGCAGATAGGATGGGGGTTTCGCAGCCCACCTTCAGCAGGCTTCTGGACTCCGCAAGGTGGAAGGTGGCCGAGGCGATTGTTTCCGGGAAAGCAATACGTGTGGAAGGGGGGGAGTATGTGTTGCAACGCAGGGATCGCTAAATTGTGTCTATTTCTGCCAACACATGTATTTAAATTAGTTTCCTTACGTTAATGTTACCATGAATAGTGAACTTTTGTCCAGAATAGGCATGATAGTGCTGGGATTGCTGCTTTTGCTCTCCCCGGCATATGCGCCGTGCATTTACGACCCGGCGCCAACGTGCTGGATTGAATGCATGGACGACTCCGACTGCAGAGGGAACGAATACTGCTATACCGGCAGCGATGATGATTTCTCATATACCTGCATAAGCGACGGAAGCGGCGGTGGCGGCGATGATGACGACGATGACGGCGGAATAGTCGAAGATGAGTGCAGGAGCGATGACGAGTGCGAAGAAAACGAGGAATGCGACTACATCGGGGGCGTTCACGTCTGCGTGCCTGCCGAAGGCTACTGCAACGATGACAGCGACTGCGAAGACGGAGAGGAATGCGATGGCGGCGAATGCATTGGCATAGAAGGCTGGTGCGGAACCGCGCTTGACTGCGAGCCGTGGGAAACGTGCGAAGACAACAGCTGCGAAATGGGCGACGGCCGCTGTGCGGATGACTCTGACTGCGAATCCTATGAGGTTTGCGGCAGCGGATACCGCTGCGAGAATGCGCCGGACTACTGCGACACTGCCGGGGATTGCAGCCTCTGGGAAGAATGCAGCGGGAACCTTTGCCAGCTTGATGAGGGCAAATGCGCCTCTGATACGCAGTGCGAGGAGGGCGAAACCTGCAACAGGGACCTTTACCTTTGCGAGGAAGTTCCTGAAATTGTTGTGGGGCCTGAACCCCTTGCGCCCGAGCCCGTGCCTCTTGAAGAGCAGTGTGGGCCGCTCATAGAGCAGGAGATGCAGAAGAATGCGGCTGCTGTGCCTGTGGAAGAGCCTGGGCAGGGCCAGTGGGACTGGCTGCTCCTCCTGATTGGCGCAATTGTGCTATTCGCGCTTGGCTTCGGAGTGGGCAGGGGCTCAGTGCCGGCAACCCATGAAGAGGACATTGAGGGCTAGAATTCCTTTTTTTAGTTTCCTGTTTTTTTATTGGCAAATCTTTTCTTTTGGATGCGCCTAGCCTTTTCTTTTCCTAAAAGAAAAGGATGGGGTTCAGAGCTCCAGGTT
>CAZKHX010000014.1:0-12153 GCA_964552755.1 Microcaldota archaeon
TCATAGATTGCAATCAAGAGCAAGGTGATTAGTAATGGAAAACAAGAACACTTGGGCCGGGAAGCTCTTCCTTTTCGGCCTGCTCGCACTCGGGATGGCATTTGCGTCAGATTACGAGGGGATTTCGTCCGGAATTTGCCAGCTTTATCAAATCGTCAACACGCTGCTGGCGGCGGTCGTATTCGTACTCATCGTGCTCGCCGCAATCGTCTACGCGGCAGGGCAGGTCATGGGTGCCGAGACCAGGGCAAGGGCCTCGGTCTGGGCGACCTCCATGATTGTCGGCGCAGTTATCGGCATCGTGATTTACGTCGTGGTTCCGATAGTGCTCGATGCGATGCTCACCGAATCGATTACCACGGCATGCGGTTAGCCATACTTGAGCTAGCAAAATGAGGGGAAACCCTCATCTCTTTTGTTTCTTCCTTTCCCCTGTTTTTATAAACTCTTCCCGATTACCTATACCTGATGGTCTCCCTGAGGAAGCTCGCGGCGCTATTCGTCCTTAAGAAGGCAATACTCCTGTTCATGCTCTTCCTCCTGCCCGCCATCTTTGCAGAGGACGGGGAAACTGACACTCTGGGGGACATAAAAGCGGGAGTGTGTGAGCTGCAGAACACGATAAACGGCCTCCTTGCGGCAATAGTATTCGTATTGGTTGTTCTCGCAGCAGTTGTTTATGCCGGCAGCCAGATGGCAGGCGCGGAAACCCGCGCAAGGGGCTCGGTATGGGCCACCTCCATGCTGGTCGGCGCCCTGCTCGGAATAATGATTTATGCCGCCGTGCCCATCATCCTAGGCGCAATGCTCAACCAGGACATCCGGGACACCTGTTCGGACTACACCGCCGGGGGCTACTATACGCCCGGCGGGCCCGGCACTGGGCTGACCGGAGGCCTGGGAGGCGGCGGAACAATGGAGGGCCCGGTAATTGTGGTTAATGGAGGCTCTGCCCCGCCGGGGATAGGCGGCCCCGGGATTGGAGTGCCTCCCCCGGACGGAGGCACAGGGGGAGGGGGAATAAGCGGAGGCATAATCCCTCCGAGGCCGCCGCCCCCGCCGCCCGAGCCGCCGATTGGGCCGTCCGTGCCCCTGAGGTAGGCCGATGCGCGGCTATGTGACATTTCTCCTCATATTTGCCTCCCTCTCCCTCATAATCGCCTCTTCCTCAATGCTAGCTGCCTCACACAGCCCGTATTTCCCGCGCACCCTCGAAGTGGAGCGCGCAGCCCAGCTTTCCATGAACATAAAGGAATCAATAAGCGAAGCAGCCTCCTATGGGCTGAGGCAGGGCGCGTACATCTATGATTCCACTACGCTCCCGGAGGAGCGCACCCCGCAGGCAAGGGATGCGGCGCTCCGCGCCTCAATTTTCTCTTCCCTCTCAAAGCTTCCCAACCATACGTACGATCCGGATTACGAGGTGATTGTGTGGTGCGGCTACGTTTCCCGGCAGGAGCTTGATTCCCTCCCTGAGAAAATGCTTGAGCAGGGAGAAGCGCGCATGTGCGCAGGCTGCATGCCTTTGGACAACCCCCTCTGCGCCTCATTCCTTGAGATAAGGCAGGAGCCGGACAGCGTGCTCCTCAAGGGGCCGCTGCCCACCGACCCGCTCGCAAGCGGCATAATCGGGATTTCAACATATTCTGAAAAATACGGGATTGCGCAGGCTTCCCATTTCCCGGTTTCCGAGGAGATAGCATGAAAGCGCAGGCCACCGCGGAATTCCTCCTTTCCTTTGCAATATTCCTTGCGGTGCTCGCAGCAATAATCGCAGGAGTGGGGCACATGGCTTCTGCGGAAGGGGAATTCGCGGAATATGTGGAAAACCGGCTGGTTGCAGAGCGCTCGGCATCCGCGATGGATTCCGCATGCCTTGCTCCGGGCCTTGCGGGCGCGGCGGAAACGGAATACTTCCCCACGGAGAAGGGCATAGTCTCCGGGGAGGGGGAAGGCGCAGTCGCAGGGACGGTTTCCTGCGGGGGTGAAATTGATGGCGAGCCCATATGATGGTTTCCGGAAAGCGGATGCGCAGAAAGGACGGCGCAGGGGATTTGCAACGTTCGATTTGTTGTTTGCCGCAATACCGGTGGTGATGATTGTTTCCAACCTCCTGCTCTTCTCCCACATTGCGGATTCCGAAGCCAGCGCGAAGCTCGAGCTCCTCTCAACCGAGCGCCGCCTCCTCTCGGTTTCGGATTACGTGGTTTCCTATGCAGCCGCCGAAAAAAACACGGGCACGGGCTACTCGGCATCGTACAAGCCGAACCTCATAACCAATTCAGGGCTCGCCTCATTGGATGAAAACTCGCTTGCTGAAAGCGCCGGCCTCTCAAGTTTGTATGTAGGCTGGGACGAAGGCGAAGGCACCTGCATCTACCGCATCGTGCTCCATGAAGATAAAATAGAAAAGCTGCATTTCTGCGGTGAGGCAAAATGAAGACAATAGAGGCAACGATTTCCCTGC
Source organism: Microcaldota archaeon (assembly GCA_964552755.1). Lineage (GTDB taxonomy): Archaea > Micrarchaeota > Micrarchaeia > Anstonellales > Bilamarchaeaceae > CAZKHX01. The sequence goes on from CAZKHX010000014.1 coordinate 2,468, forward strand.
TCGTTTTCCTTTCGTTCTCATCATTCGCCCTAATCCACCTGCCGCAGGGCCATTCCTCAATATACGAATACGAGCTCGCAAATGACATATGGAGAGTGCTCTACCTGCGGGGCCACTTCCACCCCGGGGGCGAAGCCCCTAATTTCATGCAGGACGAGTATGCGCTCCTTGCGGACACCAACCACATTACTGAAATCACGGGGCTCTGCATCTCGTTCGAAACCGAATTGGAGGGCGGCACCTGCATGCCCGGGGAAAGGAATACCTACCTGAAGAAAACGGCATTCATCAAGGGCGCCCCGCGCACGGTGGAGCTGCGCATAGGCGCGCCCTAACCCAAGGCTTTTTAACCGTTTGAGGCACGATTTTAGCGGGGTGGATTGTTGAAGGCAGTAGTTCTTGCAGCGGGGGAAGGGGTGAGGATGCACCCCCTCACGCTCACACGGCCCAAGTGCATGCTGCAGGCAGCGGGCAAGCCGTTGCTCTGCCACGTGCTCCACAGGCTGAAGCAGGCGGGCATTTCCGATGCAACCATAGTGGTGAGGCACCACAAGGAGCAGGTGGTTGACTATTTCACGAAAGAAAACCTCGGGATGGAGCTGGACTTCGTCGAGCAGGACGAGAGGAAGGGCACCGCAGCCGCCCTGCTCTCCGCAAAAGGAAAAATCGAAGAGGATTTCCTCGCAGTTGCCGGGGACGTAATCGCGGACCCGGAAATATACAAGGCCGTGATGGAAGCCCACGACGGAAAGAAAACAGCAGCATTCAAGGAGGTCCCCGACCCGAAGTACTTCGGCATCGCGGAACTGAAAGGGGGAAAAGTCGCCTCCTTGGAGGAAAAGCCCGAGAACCCGAAGGGCAACCTCGCGAACCTTTCCATTTACGCATTTGGCCCCTCAATATTCCAGGAATTGGAAGGCATAGCCCCCTCCCCGCGGGGGGAGCTTGAGCTCACCGAAGTGCTTAAGGGCGCATCCGCGGTCACCACGGACAGGTTCTGGATGGATGTGGGCTACCCCTGGCACCTCTTCGACCTCAACGGCCACCTCCTCGGCTCAATGGACTCAAAAGAAGGCACTGTGGAGAATTCCACGATAAAGGGGAAGCTCATAATGGAGGAAGGCGCAGAAGTATTCGACTCGTTCATAGAGGGCACGGCATATATAGGCGCAGGCACGAAAATAGGCCCGCACTCCTACCTGCGCGGGAACAACTCCATAGGCCGCAATTGCTCAATAGGCGAATCAACCACAATAAAGAACAGCATCCTTTTCGACAGCGTATTCGCGAAGCACCTTTCCTACATAGGCGACAGCATAATCGGGGAAGGCGTGAACTTCGGCTCCGGCACGCAGGTCGCCAATTTCCGCTTTGACGGCAAGCACATGAACGTCCTCACAGGCAAGGGCTGGGTGAACTCCGGCCGCAGGAAGCTAGGAGTGGTTGTGGGCGACAACACGAAGTTCGGCGTGCTCTCCTGCACGATGCCCGGCAAGCTTATAGGCCCGGACTGCTGGGTGGGCTCCGGGGTTGTAGTCGCACGCAACATGCCCCCGGGCTCAAGGCTTTTCCAGAAGCAGGAATTCGCCCGGCAAGGTGAGTAGATATACCTGATTGTAGGGATTGACCCGGGCATAAAGACCGCATTCGCCGCATTGGACCTCAACGGCAAATTAGTCGCCTCTGCATGCGAGAAGGAAGCCTCCCACGAGCGCATAACAGAGCTGGTTTCCGGAGCCGGCACCCCCTCAATAATCGCGACGGACGTCAGCCCTGCGCCTTCCTTCGTGCAGAAGGTCGCGGCCCGCTTCAACGCCCGCCTTTTCGTCCCGGAGCACAGCCTTTCGCAGGAGGAGAAGAGGGGCATAGGCGGAAAAATCCAAAACGCCCACATCCGCGACGCCTACGCCGCCGCGGTGAAGGCCTACAGGAACTATGAAAACCGCCTCAGGCAGATTGAACATATGGAAACCTCCCTTGACCGCGACCTGCTGAAGCACATGGTGCTGCAGGGCCATTCCCTCCACAATGCGGAGCTTATGCTCACAAGGAAGGAGGAAAAGAAGATGGAGGAAGTGGAGCGCAGCGAAAAGAAGCCCGGGAAGGCCGCAAGGGATGAGCGCCTCGTGCGCCTTGCGGAAGAGAACGTGAACCTGCGCAAGGCGCTGGAGATGGAGCGCGCAAAGGCAGCGGAGCTGGAAGAGCGGCTGAAGAAAGCCGAAAGCGGCTCCTTCTCAGAAATCGCAAAGGACAGGGAAGTGAGGCGGCTCACGGACGCATTGAAAAGGAAGAGCCGCTACATCCACTTCCTCAAGAAAAAGAAGCGCAGGAAAAAGGAATAATGGGGGATCTGAGATTTGAACTCAGATTACCAGCTCCCAAAGCTGGCAGCTTGCCAGGTTGGCTCAATCCCCCTAATTGTGGAGTTTTTTCTCAAGTATGTAGGCGCCTTTAATCTTTTTAATTGTGAAACCCCGGCTGGCGTAGAGCTTTACAGCCGGGTTGCCCGGCTTCACTTTCAAATACAAATGCTTCCCTTCGCTTTCCGCGTGCCTGACCGTGCAGTCCAGCAGTTCGCCACCGATTCCCCGCTGCCTCATCCCCTCCTTCACGCCTATCCCCTGCAGGATGAGCTTCCCCCCTTTTTCCAAGAGGTGGGCGAAGCCGACCGCCTCACCCTCATGCTCCGCAACGAAATAAGTGTGCCCCTCCCCGAATACCGGCTCTGCGCGCGGGAACAGCCCCCTGATTAATCCGCAAAGGTCCTCCCTGTAGGAGCGCACAACCTTGAAGCGCATTCACAACCCCGAATTCCGGACGGTTGCCCTCCCATCCGTTATCTCAACCACTCCGCCGCGCATATTTTTTGCGGGCGCGAGCTTGAGCACGGTTGTCTCCCCCACCTTTTCCTTCCCCTCCGCCTCGTGTATGTGCCCGCACACGAGCACAAGGGGCGCTTTCTCCTCCACTATCCTCCGCACCGCTGTGCTTCCCGCGTGCACTCCCCCGCACACCTCGTCCAGCACCCCTTTGGGCGGCGCGTGCGTAACCAGTATCGTTTTCCCGTCTATTGGGAGCTTCCCCATCTGGGAGTAGATTTCCCCCTCCTCCATCTCCCCCGGCGTTCCGAAAGGCGTGGGCGGGGAATACCCGAACCCCACCATGTTCACCCCTCCCCCAAGCTCGACCCTCTTCCCGTGCAGCCAGTGCTTCCCCGCAATTTGCTCCATTGAAGGCGGGTCATTGTTCCCGGGGATTGCATATAATTCCCCCCCGAGCGAAAAGAATTCCCCAAGGAAGGAAACGGACTCCCCGATGTCGCCCGCGCACACGACCAGGTCGTAATCCCTCCTTATTCCCTTCAGCTTCTCAAGGGCAGCTTCCTCCCCGTGCATGTCCGAGATGAAAAGCGCCTTCATTCCTTCTTCCCCTTTGAACCCCTTATCTTCTCAAGCCTTTTCTCGAACGATTCCTTGAGCAGCGGGCCGATGAACCTCTTTGTCTGTGCATCCGCCTTTGCTGCGATGGAAAGCTTTGCCGCGAGCGCACGCGCAATCTTCCCCCTCTGCGCCTTTGGCGACTGCGAAACCTCCGGATGCTGGAAGATGAGCCCATGCTTAGGGGGCGCAATCCTGCCCTTGCTCTTGAGGTGCTTGAACAGCGCCTTCTCCGCGCCCAGCACCTGCACCGTGCTCGCGGGCATGAGCGAAAGCTTCTTCAGAGAGCCCGCGGCCGCGACCAGCTTGCCCGCAAGCTTCCCGCCCGCAAGGTACTGCAGGTTGGGGCATACCTCCTTTGAAAGCTCCTCAGTGTAATCCTCATACGTGTCTATGAGCGAGTAGATGCTCTTGATTTCCCTCGCCATCTCCCTTATCTTTTCCACGTCTTTGGGCTGGAGCTCGCCACCCATGCTCCCCTTTGCCTTTTCTGCGATTTCCGCGGCCTTCGGTTCGCCCACGACGTCTGCAAGCGCCTTCGCATCCGGGCTGTCCTTGTCGAACACAACCACGACGGAAGCGAACGAGCGCTTGTCCTGCAGCCTCAGCTCCGGGAAATACAGCCCGTAAAGCTCCTCCAGCTTCTCGCCCATCACGTTTGCAATTTTCTCCAGTTCCTCAACGCTCTTTGAGAGCTGCACGAGCATTATGTCCCTGCTCCGCAGCGCCTCGGTGGTCCGCTCCCTAGCCTTCTTTATGAACCTCATGCGCCTGTCCATCTCGCTTTCCCTTCTCCTCGGGCCCTCTTCCCTCCTTCCATGCCTTCCGCGGTCCCTGCCGCCTTTCCCGTATGCCATAATCACACCTCATATGTCCTTTCCCATGCTTCCTTTGCAAGCGTTCCGGTATGGGTGAACTTCTTCAGGTCCACCTTCCCCCTCTTCTTCCTGTGCTCCTCAAGGAACCCGTTTATCCTGTCTATGAGCATCCCCTTCATCTCTCCGCTGAGCAGCTCACCGCGCGCGTACTTGTCCCGCACCTCGCCCAGCCGCGCGTCATCCGGCTCGAAAAGGATGGAGAGCCACTGGAACGGCACGTCAACCGCAACGTCGCCGCCCTTCTCCCTGTGCTCCTCCACAGTTTCCTTCCCTCCCGAAAACGCATACCTATTCACCTTCTTCTTCACCGTTTTCTCATCGTCATCCAGCCACAGCGCGGTATCTGCAATTGACGCGCTCATCTTCCCCTCCACGCCTGTGAGCGGCGGGAGGAACTTGCTGTGTATTGCCGCGGTCTTGTAATAGCCGAGCGATTCCGCCACGTCCCGCTGTATCCTCCAGTAGGGGTCCTGGTCTATCGCGCACGGGATGAGGCACCGCTTCTTCTCGAACATCGCGGGCACGGTCTGGTAAGCGGGATAGAAAATCTGCCCGATGTTGCTCTGGTCGTTGAACCCGAAAACCGCCTTGGTGGTGGAGAATGTAACCTTCCTCGCAACCGCAAGCACCATGGGATAGGTGTTCTTTATGTACTCCCTGTCCCTGAACATGAATGTTTTCTCGGGGTTGAAGCCCACAGCGGCAATGTCCCGCATGTTTTCCTCAGCCCATTTGCCTATCTGCTTCCAGTTCGTTTCCCGGTCGAACACATATTTTTCGTCATCTGTAATCTCAATATACAAATTGACGTCGAAAACGTCCTGCAGCCATTTGGTGAAAAGCATTGGGATGAGGTGCCCGATGTGCATCGGCCCGCTGGGCTTCCTCCCGGTGTACAGGTAGAATCCCTTCCCCTTCTCGTAATCCTCCAGCACAAGGTCGAAATCCCTGTGCGAGAAGAAGAAACCCCTCCTGAGGAAGAGGTGCATCTCCTTAGAGTGCTTCTCCACCCTCTTGAGCAATTCCCCATCTATCTTCTTCGTCCCAAACTCTTCCACGAGCCGGTCGTAGTCAACGCTTCCGGACACTTCCCATGGGGTAACCTTCATGTGCAGCACCTATACCGAATTCCTTACCGCTTCCCTCGCCTTCCCGGCGACCTTCTCCAGGAGCTCCCTTGTTTCAGCCTCTGCAGTAAGCCTTATGATTTTCTCGGTCCCGGAGGGCCTCACGAGCACCCACCAGCCCTCTCCGTCCACGCGCAGGCCGTCCATGCTGCTCACTTCCCCCCCAAGGGACATTTCCGAAGCGATTTTCCCCATCGCCTTCTCCCTGTCTTTTGTCGGGAACTTCTCCCTTACCATGGGGTTCGGGCGGAAGCGCCCTGCAAGCGAAGAAAAGTTCCCGCTGCGCGCAAACATTTCCGCAAATTTCGCCGCAGTGAGCACTCCATCCGGCACGTGCACACCCCTTGCGAACACGTATTCCCCTGCCGGCTCGCCCCCGAACACCGCGCCTTCCCTTTCGAGCGCCTCTCCCACGTGCGTGCTGCCCACAGGAGTGAGCACAAATTCCCCCCCTGCCTCCTCCGCGGCCTCCTTTATTATGAGCGAACTTTCCACGGTGCTGACAATTTTCCCCTTGCCCGCCCCAAGTTCCTCTTCTATCATGAGGGCGAGCTGCACGTCCGGGTTGAGCACTTCGCCCTTTTCATCAATTATCACGCACCTGTCCCCGTCCCCGTCGTGCGCAACTCCGAAGTCCGCACCCAATGCCTTCACTGCGGAACGCACCCATCCAAGGTTCCCCGCAGAGGGCTCCGAAGGCCGGTTGAGCCCATGGCCCTCGCAATTGAGCGAATATACCCTGCAGCCCATCTTCCCCAGGAGCTCCGGGGTTGCGCGGCAGGCCGCTCCGTTCGCGTCCACCACGACCTTCGGCTTCTTCCTTTCCACCGCAGCTGCATCTACGAGCGAATAGAGGAATTCAATATACTCCGGATAAATGTCATATTCAAATGAGCTCCCGGGAACGGCTGCCGCCTCCAGCCCCGTTTCGAACCTCGCCAGCATCCTTTCCGCATCCTTGTTCGCCATCTCCCTGCCGTTGCGCAGCAGCTTCAGGCCGTTGTGGTCCGGAGGGTTGTGCGAAGCAGTGACCATGAGCCCCCTGCCGCCCTTCATCGTCTCAAATGCAACCGCGGGCGTGGGCGCAATGCCCAGCATCCGCGCATCCTTCCCTGCGGAAACGATGCCGCTTACCGCGGCTTCCTCGAGCGCGGGGCCGCTCTCCCTTGTGTCCCTGCCGATGGCTATGCCTTCCTCCGCGAATGCGTTCGCTATCCTCATAATAAGCTCAGGGGTTATTTCTGTCCCGTAATGCCCCCTCACTCCGGAGGTGCCGAGCATGCTAACCCTATTCTGCTGAGGAGTGCATTTAAAGCTACCGAAGTGGCTTCAGGGGGAAAGCTTTTTATACTCTTTACCACTCAATAACACTATGGCAAAGATACGCAAAGGCCGCGAATTCCTCAACAGCCACCGCCATAAATACATTCCCCTTGAGCAGCAGCCGAACCGCCTTTTGACATGGATGCGCTCATTCAGGGACCACCAGACCAGCAGGGTGCAGGCAAAGCTCATGGCAGACGCGTTCGGAAAGAGCCCCAGCGCCGGGCTCATAGAGCGCTCGCTCTCCACCATACCCCGGGAAAAGTTCAAGCCGTTCGAAGAGGAAGCGCGCTGGGACATGCAGATAGAGGAGTCGGTAATGAATGCAATCGCGGAGTGCATTGACAACCTCTACCACCTCTTCCTCAACACACATTCAGAAAGCGTGCGCGAGCAGGGTTCCTTCAAGACGCTTGCGGAGGTTTCGCCCTTCGGGCTCGGCCGCCTCATCTCAAGGATGGTCCTCAGCATGAACCCCGACATCACCCTGGACTTCAACAAAGGCCGCACGGTGCACGAGGATTTCTACCGCGCGGTTTTCTGGGGCTTCATCTCCCTCGTTTCCCCGCTTGATTACATAGAAATGTTCGACAACCCGAAATTCAACCCGCAGAGGACAAATGGCTCAGCCCCGCGCGGCCCGGTGGAGGCGATGGGCAGGAACATCGCGCTGGTGCAGAAGGAGACCCACCAGATGGGGCGCCTGCTCCAGCTCTGGGGCGAATCCAAGCTCTTCCACACGCTTACCGAGATAACTGACATGATCGCAAAGCACCCGAACGAGCCCTCGTTCCTTTACCACTTCTCAAACCTCATCAAGGACGAGATAAGCATATTCCACGCAGTGGCGGGCGAGGAGGTTTCCACCTCGCATTTCCATACTTTCCTGCGGGATACCGGCCGTGTAACAAAAGAAGAGACGGACAGCATGATGAGGAGGTCAATAGTCACGCAGGGCATCGTGCTCATCCCTGTCGCAAACGACCTCGACGACATAGTGAGTGAGCTCACACACTGCAGGCTTCTCCTGAGGCAGAGCCCTGCCCTGAAGGCCAACTTCCTCAGGGTGAGCAGGGCGATATACGAGGCGCTGCCATCCACAGGGGACTATGATTTCTACAAGATGTTCCTGCTTTCCCTGCTGGACACCCAGCAGGACATTGAAAAGCATGAGGAGCTGGTTGCGCTCATAATGAACGACGACCCTGCAATAAGCCTGGTGCTCCAGAAAGCGCTCCAGAGGGGAGTAATACAGCAGCGCAGCCAGAACCCAGAAGCAATTTCATTTGATGGCGAAGGCTTCGATGGCGCGTTCAGCCAGTTCGAAAATGGGGGAGGGAAGTGAGCCCCCTCACGTCTCCACGTAAGCTTTGTAATTCTGGCCGTTCCACTCAATTACTGCAGAATCGCCCTCATAATTCTCTAGCACGAGGATGTCCCTGAGCTCAGCCTTCTCCTTCAGCGTAATCCTCGATTTGGTCCAGTCCTTCGGGCTGCCGCTTATCACGAGCACTTCCGGCTCGAGCGTTGCGATGAAATAGTCTATGTTCGCGAGCCCGGAGCTCATCCCGTGGTTCGGGAACTGCACGATTTCGCAGTGGCCGACCTTCTCCACGACCTTCTGCTGTGCGGAGTAGAGTATGTCTCCCGTGAACAGGAAGCACAGCTCCCTGTCCTCCAGCTGCAGCACCACCCCGTCATTGGTCGGGTCGAAGAACCTGTCCGGGCCCTTTATCGGGTTCACGACAATAAGCTCCATGCCGTTCAGCGTGCGGGTGTCCCCGTCCCAGACCTCCTTCACGCCATCCTCGGCGCCGAGGCTGTTGAGCAGGCCCCTGTACGCCTCGCTGCCTTCGGTGCTCCTCCATACCTCGCCTATCCTGAACTTGGAGGCCACGTATGCCATGCCTCCGGTGTGCTCCGGGTCATCATGGGTGGAAATGAGTATCTCAATGTCGTCCACTCCCTTTTCGCGCAGGAAGTCCACGAGGTCCTTTTCCTTCATTTTCGGGCCTGCATCGATGAGTATGTCCGCGTCGCCCTTCTTTATGAGGATCGCGTCGCCCTGGTTGTCGCCGTAGCCTACATTGAAGAAGTAAACATCGAGGTCTGCACCTGAATTCTCCGTGTATTGGCGCGCAGGAGGCTCCTCCACTCCGCTCACGCCCCCTTCGCTCACCGAGGCGCCTTCCTCGCCCGTAATCTCAAAATGGCCTTCCTGCGCCGGGCTGGTGCCCCCCTCGGCGGGGGCCGCAGGCTGTTCCGCCGGGCACCCGAACAAAAGCAAAAACGCAACCGCAAATGCGAGCAATCTCATGTTTTCCACCTGTTATTACTACCCATAACACCTATTTTATTCGTTTCCCTTATTTTCGTGCTTTACCGAATCAGCTTGCCGCGCGCATCCTCAAGCACTGCGCGGCCGACATCCTGCTTGCGCCTGAATTCCGGCATGAGCGCCCTTGAAAAGTGCATGCCGCCCACGGCGTCCCAGATTTCCTCCATGAGCGCGAATGTCTTCTCCGCCTCTTCCTTCCCGCCCCTCCTCAGCCTGTCGAAAAGCACTCGCTTCAGCTCACCCATGCAATCCAGCAGCCCTCCAAGGTAGGAGGCATCGTCCACGCCGGATTCCTCCGGGGAGAGGATTTTCCCGTCCTTCATCATAGTGCGGAAAAGCAGCGCCTCGGCGTACTCCGAGCGCATGCCAAACATCCTGTGCTCAAATTCCGGCCTTTCCAGCTCCTTCATGCCCCGTTCTGCCTCGTCGAGCAGCGCATCAGCTTTCTCATAGTTCCCGAGCTGGGCTTCCTTCACCGCGGCAGAGCACTTGCGCACGACGTCCCTCTGCCCCCTGAGGAAATCGTCCAGCCGCTTCTCCTTCCCGAGCATCCTCTCCTCCAGTTCCTTCATGAATTCCATGC